>NZ_FPCB01000025.1:0-123735 GCF_900116815.1 Methylobacterium sp. 174MFSha1.1
CCCGCGCTGGTGATCACGGGCGCCGAGGGCGCCAGGGTGTCGACGACGAGGCTGAGCGGGGCGGTGGCCGCGCTGGCATTGCCGGCCGCGTCGGTGAGCTGGACCGAGAGGCTGTGGGGGCCTTGCGCCAGCGGGGTCGACGGGGTGACCGTGAAGGTCCCGTTCGGATCGACCGTCGCGGTGCCGATGGCGGTGGTGCCGTCGAACAGCGTGACGGTGGTGCCGACCTCGCCGGTGCCGGTGACGGAAGGCAGGGCGTCGGCGATCAGCCCGCCCGGGCTCGTCACGACCGGCACCGCGGGTGCGGCGGTGTCGATGACGAGGGTCACGGTCGGCGAGGCGGGCCCGACCTGTCCGGCCGCGTCGGTGGCCGTCGCGGTCAGCGCGTAGGTGCCGTCACCCAGCGGCGTCGCCGGGGTGAAGCTGAAGGCGCCGGTCCCGTCCGCGAGGGCCGTGCCGAGCACGGTCGTGCCGTCGAGGAAGGTCACGGTCGCGCCGGGCTCGGCGGTGCCGGTGAGGGTCGGCGTGGTGTCCCGCGTCGCGCCGGCGACCGGGTCGAGCACCGGCGCCGGGGGCACGCCGGTATCGATGCCGAGGGTGATGGCGGCGGAGGCCGGTCCGGTGTTGCCAGCGGCATCCTGGGCCGTGGCGGTGAGGGTATAGAGGCCGTCCGCGAGCGCCGTCCCGGGCGTGAAGGTGAACACGCCGGCGGCATCCGCCACCGCGGTGCCGAGCACGCCGGCGCCGTTGAGGATGGTGACCGTCGCGCCGGCCTCCGCGGTACCGGTGATGGTGGGCGTGTTGTCGACCGTCGACCCCGAGCCGATGGTGAAGGCGGGGGCCGGCGGCGCCACGGTATCGATCGCGAGCGTGATCGCCGGGGAGGCGGCGGACGCGTTGCCGGCCTCGTCGTAGGCCATGGCGGTGATCACCGCCGTGCCGTCCGGCAGGGCCTGGCCCGGGGTGAGGGAGAACAGGCCGTTCGCGCCGGCGGTCACGGTGCCGAGGACGGTGCCGTTGCTGCTGACCATGACGGTCGCGCCCGGATCGGCGCTGCCGGTGATGGTCGGGGTGTTGACGTCGATCGTGCCCGAGGGGGTGGTGAGGACGGGTGCGGCGGGCGCGATCGTGTCGATGAGGCTCGCCACCGCGGTCGCGGGGGCCGAGAGGTTGCCGGCGGCGTCCCGCGCGATCGCGGTGATCGAGATCGGGCCGTCCGCGAGGGGCGCGGCGGGCGTGAAGGCGTAGGTCCCGGCGGCGTTCGCCACCGCGCTCCCGAGCTCGGTCCCGTTGACCGAGACCAGGACGACCGAGCCCGGATCGGCCGAGCCGGTGATGGTCGGCGTCGCGTCGCTGGTCGGCCGGAGCGGATCGACCGTGGGCGCGGCCGGCGGGGTGAGGTCGACCTCCAGGGCGACCGGGCTCGACGGGAGGGAGATGTTGCCGGCGACGTCGCGGGCGGTGGCCTGGAGGACGAGCGTGCCGTCCACCAGCGGGGCGGCGGGCGTGACCGCGAAGTTGCCGGCGGCGTCGGCCAGCGCGGTACCGACGACGACGGTGCCGTTCGCGGCCGTGACCGTGACCGTGGAGCCGGCCTCGGCCCCGCTGCCGCGGATGACCGGAAGCGGCTCGTTGGTCGGCCCGGCGAAGGCGGCGAGGGTCGGGGCCGCGGGCGCGGTGAGGTCGATCAACACTTCGAGCGTCGCCGTCACGGTCCCGCCGCCGGTGTCGAGGTCCGTCGCGGTCACCGCCAGGGTCTGGGCTCCCGCGCCGAGGGGAGCCACCTCGATGCTGAACCGTCCGTCCGGTCCCGCGGTGCCGATGCCGATCGGCGTCCCGGCGAGGGTGATGACGATCGCGTCGCCGGCGGTGGCGCTGCCGCTGATGACCGGCGTCGCATCGTTGGTCGGCGCCAGGTAGTCGAGCGTCAGGAAGCCCGCGGTGCCGGTGGTGATCGAGACGGCAAGGGCGCCTGAGGGCCCCGAGACGTTGCCGGCGGCATCCCGCGCGGTCGCGGTGATCTGCGAGGTGCCGTTCGGCAGGGGCACGGTCGACGTCAGCGAGAAGCTGCCGTCACCGAGCGCCACGGTCGTGCCGAGCACGGTGGTGCCGTTGAGGATCGTCACCGTGGCGCCGGCCTCCGCCGTACCGGTGAAGGTCGGGGTCGCGTCGATGGGCGGATCGGTCACCGGCGCGAGGGTCGGCGCGCCGGGCGGCAGGGTGTCGACCGCGACGGTCGCGACGGCTGAGGCGGGCGAGAGGTTGCCGGCCGCGTCCCGCGCGGTGGCGGTGAGGCTGGTGACGCCCTCGGCGAGCGGTGCGGTCGGCGTGAACGCGAAGGTGCCGTCGGCGCGCGCCACCGTCGTGCCGAGCACGGCGGCGCCGTCGAGGATCGTCACCGTGGCGCCGGCCTCCGCCGTGCCGGTGAGGGTCGGGGTCGCATCGTTGGTGGACGCGATCGAGGCGAGCGTCGGCGCGAGGGGGCCCCCGGTGTCGACCGTCAGCGTCACGGGGGCGGAATCGGCCGAGAGGTTGCCGGCGGCGTCGCGGGCATTGGCGGTCAGGGCGGTGGCGCCCTCGGGGAGCGGCGTCGTCAGCGCGAGCGAGAAGCTGCCCTGCGGACCCGCCGTCACGGTGCCGAGCACGGTGCCGTTGCCGCTGATCGTGACGATCGACCCCACCTCGGCAGTGCCGGTGATGGTCGGCGTCGCGTCGTTGGTCAGGCCGGCCGGATCGAGGACCGGCGTCCCGGGGGCAGTCCGGTCGACCGTGATCGTGACGAGCGCGGACGGCACGGACACGTTGCCGGCGGCGTCGCGGGCGGTGGCCGAGAGGGTCGTGGCGCCGTCGGGCAGCGGCGCCGTCAGCGCGAGCGAGAAGCTGCCGTCGCCGAGCGCCGTCGTGGTGCCGAGCACCGTGCCGCCGCTCGAGACAGCGACGATCGCCCCGGCCTCGGCGGTGCCGGTGAGGGTCGGCGTCGGGCTGTTGGTCGGCCCGAGCGGCGCCAGCACCGGCGCGGCGGGCGCGCCGGTATCGACCGCGACCGTCGCGACGCCGGAGGCGGCCGAGACGTTGCCGGCCACGTCGCGGGCGGTGGCGGTGAGGCTGGTGATGCCGTCGGCGAACGGCACCGTCGGGGTGAACGAGAACGTGCCGTCGCCGAGCGCCGTGGTCGTGCCGACCACGGCGGTGCCGTTGAGGATCGTCACCGTCGCGCCGGCCTCGGCCGTGCCGGTCAGCGTCGGGGTCGCATCGCCGGTGAGCGGGACCGAGGCCAGAGCGGGGGCGGCCGGGGCGGTGGTGTCGATGGTGAGCGAGACGCCGGCGGAGACCGGCGAGACGTTGCCGGCGAGGTCGCGGGCGGTGGCCGTCAGGGTGGTGGTGCCGTCGGGGAGCGCGGCGCCGGGGGTGAACGAGAAGGTGCCGTCGGCGCCCGCCACCGCTGTGCCGAGAACGGCGCCGTTGGAGCTGATCGTGACGGTGGAGCCGGCCTCGGTGGTGCCGGAGACGGTCGGCGTCGCGTCGCCGGTCGGCCCGAGCGGGGTGATGACCGGCGTCCCCGGGGCCGCCGTGTCGACCGTCACGCTGAGCGGGACGGAGGGCGCCGAGACGTTGCCGGCGATGTCGCGGGCGGTGGCCGTGAGGGTCGTGGTGCCCTCCGGCAGCGGTGCCGTCAGCGTGAGCGAGAAGCTGCCGTCGCCGAGCGCCGTCGCGGTGCCGAGCACGGCGGTGCCGTTGAACAGCGTGACCGTGCTGCCGGCCTCCGCGGTGCCGGTCAGGGTCGGGGTGCTGTCGTTGGTGGCCCCGAGCGGCGCGAGCACCGGCGCGGCGGGCGCGCCGGTATCGACCGCGACCGTCGCGACGCCGGAGGCGGCCGAGACGTTGCCGGCCACGTCGCGGGCGGTGGCAGTCAGGATGGTGATGCCGTCGGAGAACGAAGCAGCGGGGGTGAACGAGAAAGTGCCGTCAACGCGCGCCGTAGTCGTACCGAGAGCGGCGCCGTTGAGGCTGATCGTGACGGTGGAGCCGGCCTCGGCGAAGCCGGTGAGGGCCGGCGTCGTGTCGTTGGTGGGCGACGGGACGTCGAAGACGGGAGCAGCGGGGATGCCGGTGTCGATCGTCACGTTGACGGCGACGGACGGGCTCGAGACGTTGCCGGCCGCGTCGCGCGCCGTGGCGGTGATGCTCGCCGTGCCGTCGGCCAGGGCCACGCCGGGGGTGAACGTGAACGTCCCGTCGCCGAGCGCCGTCGTCGTCCCGAGCAAGGTGGTGCCGTTGAACAGCGTGACCGTGCTGCCGGCCTCCGCAGTGCCGGTCAGGGTCGGGGTGCTGTCGTTCGTGGACCCGAGCGGCGCGACCACCGGCGCGACGGGGGCGGTGAGGTCGATCTGCACGGCCAGGCCCGCCGAGGCCGCGGACACGTTGCCCAGCGCGTCGCGGGCGGTCGCCGTGAGGGTGTAGGCGCCCTCCGCGAGCGGCGTCGTGGGCGTGATGCTGAAGCTGCCGTTCGCGTCCGCCTGCGCGGTGCCGAGGACGGTGGTGCCGTCGCGGAGCGTGACCGTGCTGCCCGCCTCCGCCGTGCCGGTGACGGTCGGGGTCGAGTCGCCGGTCAGGCCGCCGCCCGAGACGAAGGCCGGGGCGCCCGGCGGGGTCGCGTCGATCTGCAATCCGATGGCGGCGGAGACCGCGCTCAGGTTGCCGGCCGGGTCGCGCGCGGTCGCCGTCAGGGAATAGGCGCCGTCGGCGAGCGGCGTCGTCGGGGTGAACGAGAAGGTGCCGTTCGCCCCTGCCACCGTCGTGCCGAGGGTCGCGGTGCCGTTGAGGATCGTCACCGTGCTGCCGGCTTCCGCGGTGCCGGTCAGCGTCGGGGTGTTGTCGGCGGTCGCGGTCACGCCCGCGCTCAGCGTCGGGGCGGGCGGCGCGGCGAGGTCGATCACCGTCAGGGCCGCCGTGGAACGTGCGCTGGTGTTGCCCGCCGGATCGGTGGCGGTCGCCGTGAGGGTGTAGGTGCCGGCGGCGAGCGGGCTCGTGGGCGTGAAGGCGTAGGTGCCGTCGGCGCCGGCGACCGCGGTGCCGAGCGCCGCGGTGCCGTCATAGACCGTGACCGTGCTGCCGGCCTCCGCATTGCCGGTGATGGTCGGGGTCGGGTTGTTGGTCAGGCTCGGAGCCGTCACGGTCGGCACCGCGGGCGCGGCCGTGTCGATGGTCAGGCTCAGGGACGCGGAAATCGGGCTGCGATTGCCGGCGGCGTCCTGCGCCCGCGCCGTCAGGCTGTACGTGCCCTGGCCGAGGGTGACGGTCGAGGTGACGCTGAAGCTCCCGTCCGCCGCCGCGATGGCAGTCCCGAGCACGGTGGTGCCGTTGAGCAGCGTGACCGTGCTGCCGGCCTCGGCCCGGCCGGTCAGCGTCGGCCTCGTGCTGTTCGTCAGCGCGGTGCCGGCCGTGAAGGTCGGGATACCCGGAGCGAGCGTGTCGATCTGCAGCCCGAGGGCCGCGGAGGGCGCGCTGGTGTTGCCGGCTGGGTCGCGCGCGGTCGCCGTCAGGGAATAGGTCCCGTCCACGAGCGGCGTCGTCGGCGTGAACGAGAAGGAGCCGTTCGCCCCTGCCACCGTCGTGCCGAGCACGGCGCCGCCGTTGAGGATCGTCACCGTCGAACCGGCCTCCGCGGTGCCGGTCAGCGTCGGGGTCCGGTTGGGCGTCGCCGCCGCGCCCGTGCTCAGCGTCGGAGCGCCGGGCGGCGTCGTGTCGGCGGCAGAGGTCACGATGTCGTCGAGGCTGAAGCCGAAGCCGATATCCACGTCGACGAGATCGCGCGAGTAGACCCGGACCTCGGTGACGTTCTGCCAGGCCGGATCCGTGAAGCTCACCGTCTGGTCGCCGATGCCGATGAGGTTGCTGTTCAGCTGCCGCGTCACCTCCACGCCGTTCCGGTAGCCGACGAAGATCGTGTTGCCGGCGACCGACAGGAGCCGGTCCACCACGAGGCTGTCGAGGGCGAACGCGCCGCCGCCGGTCTGCGCGATCGAGAGGTAACCGCCGATGGCATTGTTCAGGCCGAGCGAGGCGTCGCCGAACAGGCCCGTCCGGGCGACGCTCAAGGTCCCTGTGGTGGCTCCGGCATTGTTTCGGAAGGCGTAGTTGAAACCCCCGATGTTCAGGGGGTTGCCGGTGGCGTTGAGGGAGCTCTCGAAGGTCTGCGTGGCCATGGCGTTTGCAACCTGTTTTTGCGATCTGCAATTCATAGTGGCAAGCGCGGGCCCGACCTCAACTCCACAACCCCTGGTTATAAATTTTATGGTTAATGCCCTGTTGAGCTCTCAGGTCAGGAATTATGACCAAAATCAGGCTGGCGGTGAGAACGTCCTGTAAATCCCATTTGTTGTATCGATGAATTATATTTGCAATTCATTAATTATTGCACAATACAAGATGATACATGAATATAATTTCCATAAATACACTATTATTGTGCACGATATACACGCATAATATTTCTATATATGGCGGCGAGGGTTACGCCGCCGGCAAGCCCTAGAAAGAAGACAGTACATCATGCGGCTTCGCCGTCGGATAGCCGCCCGACCCGGACGCGGCTCATCCTTGCACGGTCTCACATTGGTCCCGAAGCACCCGGCGGAAGCCCAGCGACGACCGGGCTCAGCGCGACGCGGGCTGCCTTCGCTACCAGGTGACCGGCGGCAAAGTCGCTTTCCGGTTGTACCAACTCGGTCTTCCGACCCGCGGGACAGCGGCTCCGTGGGACATTGGCGGCGACACCGCGGTCATGAACGTCCCGGTTCGGTTGTGGCCCTTCCTCGTCCGGCGGCCGCCGACGACCGGTGACGCGCGGGCGCGTGTCGGGACCGGCCCTCGCGCCGCCCGGACGCCCCGGGACCGTGCGGCGGGCGATGGGGTAACGGTGCCCAGGATACGATCCGTCCCCACGGCCATCATCGCGTTCGACTCGATTGCCGCGAACCGGCTTCATAATCCGGCAACCAACAGATCGTTGCTCCGGTTGCCGTGCTGAACGTTTTAAACAACCAAAGGTTGAAATAACGAGTGACGACCTGGAGGAGCCTATGCCCGCGTACGACTTCAACAGGCCGATCGTCGTCTGGTTCGATGTCGAGCGCCCGGAATTCGGCCTCACCCGCATCGAATCCGCCATCCAAGCCTACGATGCGCTGCACTGCGCCCGCATCATGGGCGGCAGTCGACCAGCCGCTCCGGAGTTGTGGGACGCGGCCGAGCGGGCGATCGACATTGCCCTCATCGACCCTTCTTCCATGAACGTGAGAGTCGCCGAAGAGACCCTTCTGGCGCTCGTGAAATGCACCTCGCCGATTTCCCGGCTCATCCGGCGCCGGCTGGCTCCTGAAACCTGCTCGCCAAGGTCGCTCTCGCTCCGCGCCATCATGCAGGCAATGTGGCCCAAACACCTTATTCGAGAGCTGGGCAGGACCTGATCGTGCGCGTGACGTCCTCGCATGGGGGCACGATCCGGGGATTGTCTACGCGGCGTGACGCGGTCTGGTTGCTGGGAACGTCGGATCCGCTCGCGGTCGAACTGCCGGAGATGGAACGGAGCGGGCTGGCCGCGCTGGAAACCGGGACCGCAATCATCCCGAGCCGCGGGAGCGGTGAGCAAGACGCCCGACGCGAGGGCGATGGACATGACGATTTTTGCGGATCGTGGCGCGCTCCATGGGCGTCCGGCCCGCGGCCGGACGCGTCGGGTTCCAGGGGTGGGACGATCAGTTCGGCCAGCAGTGGCGGCCGTACGGGCCGATGTGGTAGCCGGCCGGGCAGGAGGCGCCGCGCACGTAACCGCCCCACTGGCCGCCCGCCCGGCAATACCCGTAGATCCCCCGGTGCCCGTAGGGTCCGCAGCCGCCATAGACCTGGATGATCTGCGCGTCGCCGGGGCCCGTGGAGACCGCATCCTGAACGAGCGGCAGGGCCGAGGCGGGTACCGAAAGAGCCGCCAGCAGGACGGCGGGGGCGAGGATCTTCAGCATCGAAGGGTTCCTTCTCGAATGAATGGGGACCGGCCCGATGCCATCCCGTGTCCCGGCGGCGCTCCTGCCGCGTCGGGCTGCTCGAAGGTTCGCCCTCGCGCTGTGCCCCGATGTGACGGGTCCGCGCCGGCTCGTAACGGTGTGTGACGCTCGCTGACGGCTCGTGACTTGCGGTCAGGCCAAGGCCGGCAGGGTCACGACGAGGCGTGCACCGCCCGAGGACGCCACCTCGACCACGATGGTGCCGCCATGCGCCTCGGCGATCTGTCGCGCGATGGCGAGCCCCAGACCGGTCCCGCCGGTCCGCCGGTTCCGGGACCGCTCGAGCCGGTAGTACGGGCTGAAGACCGACGTCCGCTCCCCCTCCGGGATGCCCGGCCCGTCATCCTCGACCACGACCTGGCAGGCCGATTCCGTCCGTCGCACCACGACGGCGACGGAGGAGCGCCCGAACTTGACGGCGTTGCCGATCAGGTTCGCCATCACCCGACGCAACGCGACGGCATCGCCGGCCACGATCGCATCCTGCACCTCCTCGCCCGACAGGCTGATGCAGGCACCCTGCGCCGCGTGCTCGGCCACCTCGACCGCAACGATGTCGGCCAGGTCCACGGGAGCACGCCCGACCTCGGCGGCCGTCCCGCGGGCGAAGCCGAGCGAGGTCTCGATGAGCGCCGTCATCGTATCGAGATCCTCGACCAGCCGATCCCGCCGCTCGGACTCGGCGATCCTCTCGGCTCGCAGGCGCATGCGCGTCAGGTAGGTCTTGAGGTCGTGCGAGATGGCTCCGATCAGCAGCGAGCGCTCGCCCATCAGGCCGACGATGCGGTCCTGCATCGCCTGGACGGCCTGGGCGAGGCGACGGATCTCCGGGGCGCCCTGGGGGACGAGCGCCGGCTCGGCGGAGCGGCCGTCGAACCGGGAGACCGCATCGGTCAGGCGCCGGAGCGGGGCGAGCTCATGCCGGGCGCCGGCCGTGACGAGGAAGGCCACTGCGACGCCGAGGACGGCGACCCACAGGCTCAAGGGCTGGCCGAGCAGCCAGGGCATGGGCGAGCGATGTCCGATGATGGCGGACACGACCAGGATGCGCCCGTCCGGCAATCGGTATGTGGCCAGGGCCAGGCTGCCGATGGGCCGCTGCCGGTGCGCGGCCCCCGCATCGGACGGGCCATCGTCCCGGTAGAGCATCGCAGTCTCGGTGAAGGCGCGGATGTCGCCCTCGCCCGTCAGGCGGTGCAGGCGCGCCTCGAGGACCGGCTCGCGGATCAACCCGGTCACGTCGGGCGGCGCATCGACGATCTCGGCCTTGAGGGCCTCGCCGTTCACGGCGCGCAGGATGGCGGGTCTTCGCGCAGAATCCGCATCCCTCATGAGAGCCATGATGCCCGCCGCCTGGTCGAGGCGGGGGAAGCGGGAGGCGTACGGCCATTGCTCCTGACTGCGCTGCCACCGGTCGATGCCGAAGGTGGCCACGACGAGCAGCGAGAGCGCCCCCAGCAGGACCAGCATGATCCGCCCGAGGAGCCCGATGCGCGCCCTCACGGTGCGACGGCCGTCACCGGTGCCGCCAGGATGTAGCCGGCATTGCGCACCGTCTTGATCTGGCCTGCCGCCTGGCTGCCGGCCGCATCGAGCTTGTGCCGCAGCCGGCTCACCTGGACGTCGATGGTGCGGTCGAAGATGTCGGCGGTCCGGCCACGGGTCCAGTCGAGGAGCTGGTCGCGGGAGAGGACCCGCTGCGGCCGGGTGACGAAGCAGTGCAGCAGGTCGTACTCGGCGCTGGTGAGCGGGATCTCGACGGCCGGTTCGCCGATGGTCACCCTGCGGGCGGCGAGGTCGACGACGAGGTCGGCGACGCTCAACCGCTCGGACGCCGGTCCGGCGGCCGCGGCGCTGCCGCCGGCGGCCCGGCGCAGGACGGCGCGGATGCGGGCGAGCAGCACGCGCGGGTTGAACGGCTTCGAGACGTAGTCGTCGGCCCCCATCTCCAGACCCAGCACCCGGTCGATGTCCTCGTCCTTGGCGGTGAGCATGACGACCGGAGGCCCGCCGCCCTCGCGCAGGCGGCGGCAGATCGAGAGCCCGTCCTCGCCCGGCAGCATCCAGTCGAGGACGATCAGGTCCGGGGCGGGCCCCGCCGCGAGCCGCCGGTCGAGGCCGGCGCCCCCGTCGAAGGTGACGACACGAAAGCCTTCGTTCTCCAGGTAGCCGGCCAGTTGCGTGCGGATGTCGTCGTCGTCCTCGACGATGGCGATGGTGGTG
Organism: Methylobacterium sp. 174MFSha1.1; assembly: GCF_900116815.1. Taxonomy (NCBI): domain Bacteria; kingdom Pseudomonadati; phylum Pseudomonadota; class Alphaproteobacteria; order Hyphomicrobiales; family Methylobacteriaceae; genus Methylobacterium; species Methylobacterium sp. 174MFSha1.1. Next base: position 10,287 of record NZ_FPCB01000025.1, read on the forward strand.
CCGTCGGTCATGCCGCGAGGATAGACGGTCGCGACCGTGCGGCAACGCGCAAAGCGTGTCTGTCACAAAACGTTACACGGCGCCGGCGTCCCGTCACATCCGGGATCGGGGCGCGCGCGAAGGTTCACCGCATCACGAGCCGGGCCACGAGGGTCCGCGACGGAGGAAGGTCCGAGACCCATGGCGCCATCCCGCCCCGCATCATTGATCCGGTACGTCGCGACGGCTCTCGTCATCGCCGGAGGAATGCTCTTGCCGGCTGGTTCGGTGCACGCGATGCCGCGCCAAGCGCCAGCCGGGGCATCTCAGTTCGGCGACGGATCCGAGTCCTACCGCGGGTACCGCATCGAGATCGCCCAGGACGTCGCGAACGCGGAGATCGGCCAGCTCCGCCGCGCCGCCGAGCACCAGGTCGACATCGTCGAGGCGACGAGCCTCGACGAGGGCGTGAAAGCCTTCTTCAGGCGCTTCCCGGTCGTCGTCAGGTCCGGCTCCGGCGCGGGCAGCCATTACAGCGGCGGCGAGAGCGTCACCATTGCGGTCGACAACCCCAACGACCAGCGCCCGATCCTGCTGCACGAATACATGCACGTCTACCATTTCCGGAAGCTGCCCGGTGGGCGGAACAACCAAGACATCCTGACCTTCTATCGACGCGCCAGGACCGGCGGCTTCTACCCGGATGGTGCCTATCTGCTGAAGAACCAGGCCGAGTTCTTCGCGATGACCGCGAGCGTCTACCTGCACGGCAAGCTGGCGCGCGAACCCTTCACCCGGGACGAGCTGCATCAGAAGCAACCAGTCTATTACGAGTTCCTCACCCGGCTGTTCGGACCGGCCGGCGCTTGAGCCGACATTGAACCACGATACTGACTTTCAACAGCAACGGACCGATCCGATGAATAATCGTTTGTTGACGGCCTGCCTGCTCTTCCTGAGCACAGGATACGCGTCGGCCGACACCCTGCCGCTGCGCCACGGAGCCTATGTCGGCGTCGGAACCGATTGCGAGAACCCGCCGAATGCCGAGTTGCGCACCTACGACGGCCGGGGTCTCGGAAGCGCGAAGGCGGCCGATTGCCGAGGTCGGGTGCTTTCGACGCAGAATGACATCTACCAGATCGAGCAGGATTGCCGCCAGGACGGTAGCCCGAAACCCGAACGCGTGACGGAACGCGCCACCATCCGCATCGACGGGCCAGACCGCTACACGGACTTGACCGGAAACGGCAACGAAAGCTTCCGTCGATGCCCTGGGCTTGGAGCGCCTAACAGAACCGCTCGATCTGGTGGAGGATGATGATGCTGGCCTGGAGGAGCGTGAAGGCCTCGTCGATGTCGGCGCGCCGTTCGTAGCGGACGGGCGAGCGGCGGGCGCGGTTGAACCAGGCATGGCTGCGCTCGACCACCCAGCGGTGCCGCCCGAGCCTGTCGCTTCTCTCGATGCCGCGTCGGGCAATCCGCGACGTGATCCCGCGCGCCCGGCCCTCCTGCCGCCGCACGCGGGCTTCGTAGGCCTTGTCGGCGTGCAGCTTGTCGGGTCGCCGGCGCGGGCGTTCACGCCGCCCGCTGCGCACAGACGGGCGCGTCCAGCGTCGGAGCCATCAGCGGGCTGTCGTGGCAATTGGCGCCCGTCAGGACGAGGCCGAGCGGCGTGCCGCGCGCATCGGTGGCGAGGTGACGCTTGGGTCCCCGCCTTGCCCCGGTCCGTCGGGTTCGCGCCAGCGGCAGACTCCCGTTTTTCGCCGGCACGCTCGCGCCGTCGACGATCGCCCGGCTCCAGTCGATCTCGCCCGCCGCACGGAGGCGCTCGAGCAGTACCTGATGCAGGCGCTGCCGCACGCCGGCAGCCTGCCAGTCGCGCAGCCGGCGCCGGCAGCTCAATCCCGCAGCCGCACTTCATCTCGGCCGGCAGCATCTCCCAGGGAGTGCCGGAGCGCAGCACGAACAGGATGCCGGTCAGGGCGGCGCGATCGTCGAGCCGAGGACGCCGCCCTTGGGGCGAGATGGGTGTGGTGGAAGAAGCGGCGCGATTGCAGCCCGGAGATCGTCGGGAAGAAGCGGGCGTGCCATGCCAGCCCGACGCCTAACCGACCCGATCGTGCCGTTCTGTCAGGCGCTCCAACTGCCGTAGGCGCACTAACTCCCGGACCATTTCGCAGAATGGGGGTCGAAAGGTGGAGCGGGCGATCGGGATCGAACCGACGACATTCAGCTTGGGAAGCGGTACTAACTGTCTGATTTTGTTGAATTCCGGTCCTCATCGCAAACGCGCTCTATGTGGTAGCTATGAGCCGTATCTGGCCGGGGAGTTGGCGGTGAGTTAGATGCTCAGCATGCCAACTCCCCTCCCCTCAACCGTCCTCTCCTGGTCCCGCGGCCTCGCCAGCCTATAGCTGGTCGCACTCCCCTGTGCCTTCAGTCGGCCTCCCAGAACGGCACACCCAACCGGTTGCGAAGCTCTGTAACTGCTGGCACTTGGCGCCAGTGCGGAGGTGACAGGCCCCTCCTCGCTGCAGAGAGCTGAGAACTTACCCTTGCCGATCGCACTTGAGCCTATCTTTCCCTGGCTGGACATCGCCGGTCTCTCGGTGTTCGCTGCCTCGGGCGCGCTGGCAGCAGTCCGCAAGCGGCTCGACATCGTCGGGGCCTGCTTTTTCGCCCTCATCACTGCGACAGGCGGCGGCACCTTGCGCGACCTCCTGATTGGGGCGCCGGTCTTCTGGATGAGAGATCCCGCGCCTGTGGTGCTCTGCGTCCTCGTGGCTCTCACCGCCTGGGCAGTGCCACTGCGCTGGTGGCCGGAACAGGCTCTCGAATGGCTCGACGCCGCCGGCTTGGCTGCCTACGCCGTATACGGGGCTGGCAAGGCTCTGCAGTTCGGAGCCTCGTCCATCTCTGCCGCTGCGGCTGGGATCACTACAGCCTGTCTCGGAGGTGTCATCCGCGACATCACGGCTGGGGTCCCTTCGGTCCTGCTCCGGCACGAGCTTTATGTCACTGCCGCAGTGGTTGCGGCCGGATTGTTCGTGATGCTCAGAGACGCCGGCGTGCTCGACCCATGGCCAGCGCTGATTGGCTCGACGGCGGGTTTTCTGCTGCGGGGCGCTGCCATCCGCTGGGGGCTGACCTTGCGCCCCCATCGTGGGCCGATTCACCCACCGCCTCGCTGAAACTCACATCCAGTTATCGGTACGAGCCGGTGAAGCAGCAGGGCATGATCCCGATTTGGGAGACGAAGCGATGACAGGCGGCGAAGCCTTCCGAGCGAAGCTCCTGACCAGCGAGCAGCTGGACGCGGCGATCGCTGCCTACCTCGCCGACCCGTCGGCGCCGGCCATCCTCAAGATCGGCGACAAGCGCCTCGACGTCGCCGCGGCCGTCCTGGCGAACGCATACAGCACGGAGGTGCTGGCGCGGGATGGCGTGACACCGCCCCAGCAGCGGAACGCGATCAAGACCGCGATCCTGCTGGCACCGGTCGCGTAACCTGCGTCATGCATATGACAGGACCTAACCCAATCGAGGCGTGCGCAACCCACTCACCTCCGATAGGCTTATGCTGCCTACCTCGAGATGAGGGGTGCGCCCACGCCGATCACCTCCACCACAAATAACCACTAGGCGTGGGTGCCTTCTTTTTCCATCTTGTAACGGCTACGTCAGTTATCACTCAGATCTCGTCGTGACGTGCGCCTCGCGCCACCTCGGCCATCATCTCGTCCGGGAGCGGTCGCTGCAGCTGCAGCGCATCCTCGGCCGGCGCCTCAAGCCAGGTGCGCCACTCCTCCACGGTGGTGAGCAGCACCGGCATCGCCTTCGGGTGTACCGGCCCAACCACGCCGTTCGCCTCTGTTGTGAGAAACGAGAACAGCCGGTGCTCCTCTGGCACGGGCTCATCCCGCTTCGGGCCGCGCACGCCCGTCCAGGGCCGCCAGATCCCCGCGAAGGCGAACAGCGGCCGGCTCTCGTCGAGGGCAAACCACACCGGCGTCTTGCGCGGCTTGGTGTCGGCGTACTCGCTGAACGAGGTGACCGGCACCAGGCAGCGGAACGCAGGCTTGAGCCAGGGTCGCCAGTAGGGTGAGGCGGGGTTGCGCACGTTGGTGACCGGCTGGGTGCCAACCTTCGGCGGTGGCGGGAAGCCCCAGCGCATCATCGTCAGCACCCGCCCGCCGTCGGCGGCGTGCACGACAGGCGCCATCTGGTCAGGGAAGATCCCAGGCAGCGGCGGCAGGTTGCCGGCCTCGTCGCGATCAACCGCGAAGGTGCGTCTGATTTCGTCCTGGGAACGGGCTTGGCTATAGAGGTTGCACATGGTCCGAGGATCGTAGCCGATTGGGCTCTCCCCGTCCCGCGAAGTGGCGCTGATCGTCCCTCGAGCTACGAGCCGCCGCTTCCCACCCTATGCGGCCCCCTCGCTTCCGTGCGCTTCAATCCGCGCAAGGTGGTCCTGATGCTGACGCTGAAGGTCCTCAAAGGCGGCAAGGAGCGCCTCCGCTTCGTTCGTCGGCAAGTCCTTCCGGCGCAGGTGAGCGATGAGGGCGCGTTGCTTCGCGATGTGCCGGGCACCGTTCTCGACGTGCCGCCTGACCATATCGAGTTCGGTTTCGCCTTCGTGCATACAGCATCATAGCAGGCGTACCCCGCCAGGAAAGCGTCCACGTCCCACCTGTTGCTGATGCTCGCTCTTGTGCAGGTATAACCACTCTCACGGGATGGTAGCGGACCGGGGTGTTCCCTCCGAAGAGACCCGGCCCGCCAGTCTCGCCGAAAGCGTGATCGGGAAGGCGAGACGACAAAGGTTTTGTATTCCATTCACTTGCGGACAACCCTTGCGGAAGGGTTAGACCATGTTAAGGCGGGCCGGGGCGTTTTCCTCCATTACGGAGACCCGGCCCGCCCGTGACGCCAGCCGAGCGGCTTTGGAGCGGCAGGCTGGTGTGACTGCTAGGCCAATGATCGCCTGCCGTGGTGGTTCCACGTCTCTGCATTCTCGTTCGTCATGGTCGCATCTCGCATATTGCGACAGTGGCCGGTGTGCCTCATGTCTGCTATACACCCATAGCAGCGGTTGCACTGCCACTGTGCAGGCGAACTCACTGAACGGCCGCACTCACCGTTGGCACCTCGCTCAACCGCGTCGTGAACCGCGGCGAGCGCATCTCGAACTTGGTCGACCAGGTGCGTTTCTCTACCAGCCCCGCCCGAGCCGGCACCACGGCACCGCGGCCGAACCGGCTGTTGCAGGCGTCCATCGCCGCCATCAGCGCGCCCGACTTCTCTCGGTCGTGCGCGTCGAACAGCGGCCGGGGCGCCTCGTCGAGCGGCACGAGGTCGGTAGTGACCAGCCCCGCCTTGCTGTAGCGCCAGGGCGTCGGGCCCTGCTCGCGCCAGGTCATCGCCACACCGCGGATCGCCGCGTCGATCAGGTGGCGGGTGTCGTTCGTCGCCTCGGGCAGGTGCACCACCTTCGAGACCGAACGCATCGGGTCGCCGCGGTCGTGCTCACTGGTGTGATAGAAGACCGTGACGGCCGAGACGGCGAGCCCGTCGCGCCGCAGCTTCTCGCCGAGGCGCGTAGCGTGCGCTGCCACCGCCTGCTCCAGCACCGTCCGCTCGGTGATCCGGGACGAGAACGAGCGGGTAACGGCGCATCCTTTCCGCCTGGCCGGCACGATCTCAAGCGGCAGGCAGGCCCGGCCGCGTAGCTCGTGGATGATGCGCTCGCCTACCACCGTCAGCGATTGCCGCGCCGGGCGGGGATCGAGGTCGCGCAGGTCCGCCACCGTGTCGACGCCCATGGCCTCCAGGCGAGCGAGCGAGGCGCGCCCGATCCCCCAGACCTCTCCAACCGAGATCCCGATCATCCAGGCAGCGCGCTCGGCCTCGTCGGAGAGGTCGCACACGCCCCCGAGCTCCGGCACCGTCTTGGCGATGTGGTTGGCGAGTTTGGCGAGCGTCTTCGTCGGCCCGATCCCGACGCAGGTCGGCAGGCCGGTCCACTGCCGGACGGTCGAGCGCAGATCCCGCGCCAAAGTCACCCGGTCGCGCTCGCGGACGTCGGACAGGTCCAGGAAGCTCTCGTCGATGGAGTAGATTTCCACGTCCGGCGCGAACTGCCGGTAGACGGTGTTCGCCCTCGCGCTCATGTCTCCGTAGAGGGCATAGTTCGAGGAGAAGACGCGCACCTTCTGCCGGCGGCACAGATCGCGGATCTTGAAGAAGGGCTCGCCCATCTTGATCCCGAGCGCCTTGGCCTCGGCAGTGCGGGCGATGGCGCAGCCGTCGTTGTTCGAGAGCACGATCACCGGTACGCCGGCGAGCTTTGGGTCGAAGACGCGCTCGCAGGAGCAGTAGAAGGAGTTGCCGTCGATCAGCGCGATCGCCCGGCTCATCGCTTGATGCTCGCGCGGGCCTTCACGTGGTGCCAGCGCACCGAGAACAGCAGCACGCCCCAGAGCAGCCCCTCTTCCAGGTCCTCCAGGGCGAAGTCCTGATCCATCTCCGGGTTGTCGAACGTGAGAGAGAGCCGGTTGCCGGTCATCACCAAGCGCTTCAGGCTCATCTCGCCGTTGACCACCGCCACGACGACGGCGCCGGAGGCAGGCGACAGAGAGCGGTCAACGACGGCCAGATCCTCGTCGTGGATCCCGGCGCCCTTCATGCACCAGCCGCGCACGCGCCAGATGAAGGTGGCAGGCGGGTTCGGGACGAGCCAGCGCGGAAGCTCCAGCGCACCTTCGATGAAGTCCTCGGCCGGGCTCGGGAACCCGGCGCAGAGCGTCGGGAGCATGAACGGGATCCGCACGAGCCCGCCCGCATCCGCCGCCTCCGCACCGACCCGATAGAGACTCACGCGCGCCCTCCGTGTTAGAACGAAAATAGAACAAACAGGCCGGAGGTTCCCGGTCAAGGCCACGCTTCGGGCCTGTGCGGAGCGGGGATGACAGGCTCGGGAGATCGTCATGGGAATGCGGACGACGTTCATGGTGCAGACGTTCGAGATCCACCGGAAGCGGCTGCGGCCGGGCAATCGGGACGTGGCGCCGACGGAGAGTGGAGCGCTCAAGCGGGCGGAGGCGATTTCTGGCCGGATGCCTGGCGCGGCGGCCCTGCGCATCGTGGCGGACGACGAGACGGGCGAGCTGGAGAGCTTCGCGATCCTCGGCCAGTTCGGTGAGGTGCCGGAGGATTTTGCAGAGCAGGTGAGCGGCGGGTGAGGACCGTCGTCGGCCAAGACGTGCCGTGGCCGAAGGGGGTGGGGCCAGTCGCAACGAAGCTCGATGTACATGAGTTGTCATCACAACGAGGGGGCTACAACGCGCCGCTCCCATCTAGGCTGGATCGGCTGAGCCGCCAGCGTCGGACTTAGCAATGCGTCCCAAATAGTTTGCATCACGTCCAGGATGAGCGATCTGCTAAGGCCTGTGGCCTGAACAACCTAGACACGCCCAACACAGCATGGATTGTATCCACGCGCTGAGGCATGTGCGGGTAGGCGATCAGTAGTTGCAGAGGATCGGAGCGGGTCAGTGCGCGTCCGACATGACGTCAAAGGATGCGTAACGCGCAGACAACGCGATGTTTTGCTAAATGTATGTGGCGCTCTTGCATTTAAATGCAAGCGAATCATTCGATTAGCAAACAAGTCAAAGATAAACAACTTTAGCTGGAGTTGAGACGGTGACTAATTACAATTTTAAATATATCCAAGGCTGTAATACTTATCGGCCGAATATATTCGAGACACAAGGCGCTACAGTTCAAGAGAGGAATTCTTTTTTTAAAGACAACAACACAGACGGTATATTCACGCCAGGCGAAAATTTATACGAACCATCTCGTAACATTACTTGGAAGTATATCGGTCATTATCAGGACGGAATATTGGTACAACTTAATGGTAACTACTTTTACGCATCAAATACAGCTCTCGGTTATAATAAGGAATTTACACCTCAATATGATAGCTATACACCTTGTTATTGCACTGGAACAGTGATCCGCATAGTGCGCTCCAATATCGAGACCGACGTCGCAGTTGAGCATCTCCAGGTCGGCGACCTCGCCGTGACTTCGTCCGGCGAGCAGCGCGCGATCCGCTGGATCGGCCACCGCACTCTCAACTGCCGCAACCATCCCCATCCGCTCGCCGTTCTGCCCGTCCGCATCGGCAAGGACGCGCTCGGCCCGGACAAGCCCGCTCAGGATCTCTGGGTTTCCCCTGGGCACGCCATCTGCCTGGACGTGGACGGCGAGGTGCTCATCCCCGCCTCCGCCCTCGTCAACGGCGCCGCAATCACCCAGGTCGCGGTCGACACCGTCACCTACTGGCACGTCGAACTCGACAGCCACGACGTGCTCGTCGCCAACGGCCTGCCCGCCGAGAGCTACCTCGACATGGGCAACCGCCGCTTTTTCGCGCAAGGGTCGGTCGTCGACCTCGCGGCTCACCCCGATGCGGACGCGGCCTCCCGCACCCACGCCGATTTCTGCCGGCCCTTCGTCGGCAAGGGTCCGCTCGTTGACGAGATCCGTGCCCGCCTTCGCGCCAAAGCACTCGAGAACGGTTGGACGCTCGAGCAGAACACGATCGCCGAGCTCCATGTCGGGATCGGCGACCAGGTCATCCACCCGATCCTGGACGGTGCGACGGCACGGTTCCGGTTGCCGGCAGGTTGCGGCGACGTGCGACTGCGCTCCCTCGCGAGCACGCCGTCGGGGGTGAGCGACAGCCGGGACGGGCGCCGGCTGGGCGTCGATCTCAAGCGGCTGGCGCTGTGCGGCGGGCGAGGCGTCCGGCGTGAGATCGGCCTCGACGACGCGCGCCTGGGCCGGGGCTTCTACCCGGTCGAGCCGCTTGCCTCGGGCGGCCTGCACCGCTGGACCGATGGGGATGCGCTGCTGCCCCGGAGCCTGTGGCAAGGAGACGAGGAAGGAGATGAGGAAGGGGACGAGGGGGAGGTCACGCTCCTGGTCGAGGTCGCGAAGCGGGATCTTCTGCGCTGGAACGCGCCGAGCGCCGGGACCGGTCACGCCGACGAGGCAACCGGCGCAGTCCCCTCTCTTGAGACCGCTCGCTCCGCTGCCTGATCGGGATCGCGCGCGAGAGGGTACGTGGCCCGATCGCGCGAGACCGAGCTCGTTCATAGAAAAGCCCGCCGCGGGGTGACCCGGGCGGGCTTCTGATTTTCATCCCCGCGCCTGCGGGGAACACGCCGCCGAGCGCGCGAGGTCCGGGATCGCCCACGGTTCATCCCCGCGCCTGCGGGGAACACCGCCTGGATGTCGAACGTCCACACCCGACCAACGGTTCATCCCCGCGCCTGCGGGGAACACTCGGCCGCCTCGCGCTTCAGATCGTTGACGTACGGTTCATCCCCGCGCCTGCGGGGAACACGCGTAGCGGCGAGACGCCGGAAGGCGGCTCGACGGTTCATCCCCGCGCCTGCGGGGAACACCCCTCACCGGGGGCTTTCCAGTACTCTTTTGTCGGTTCATCCCCGCGCCTGCGGGGAACACGCGATCGCCTCCGGCGAGGCCTGCTCGATGCCCGGTTCATCCCCGCGCCTGCGGGGAACACTCTTCTCACAAGCTTTTCATGGCACGACGCTTTTCAAGGTGCAACGGATCTACCGATTGAACGGGGATCAGACGCGGGCGGGCCGATGAACGAAAAAGCCCCGCTCGGCGGCTGCCGGCGGGGCTGAAGGCGGGTCTCGGGTCCACATGAAGATCCGCCGGCTAACGGGCCAGCGGTGGGGCAGGTTCCGGTGAGCTACTCGTGCCGGTCAACGGTCCGGTTATGGATGACCTGCTCCCGGTCGATGTTGCGCAAGAGATCGGTCTGGGCCCTCGCCTCTTCCCGCGTGACCCGGACGCATTCCGCGATCCGCGCCAGGTGCTCGACCTGCTGCCGGCCGATCTCGCGCAGATCCCGCAGAATGGTCAGCACCTCGGCAGGCCCTTGCAGATGCACCATGGCGTCACCCACCGTACCAGGCGCCGGGGGTGGCACCTCGTGCTTGTCCTTGTTCGCCCTCAATACCATGGCGACGCACGTCACGGCGACGGCGCCGCCGACGAAGACCTGCAGCGCCGGCATCGACGAGAGCAGGGGCAGCAGTGCGATCAGGTGCTCCATGCTACTTCACGCGCTCCAGCGCAGCGAGGGCCTTGCCGAGTCGCGAGCGACGATCGACTGCGTCGAGGCGCGCCACGTAGCAGGAGATGGCCTCGAACAGGGTCAGGGTGCCGAAGACCGGGATGACGAAGGACGGCGCCTCAGCGGTGAAGGCGTCGACCACCAGGGCGAGGGTCAGCTGCGCCATCACCAGGGCGCCGAGCCCGGAGCACACCGCCCGGATGTTGGCGCCGTTCGGCCGCGTCACCCCGTTGTTGATGTGGCCGTTCAGCCAGAGGGCGGTGACGCGCAGCACGCCCACCGCCCCGAAGAAGAAGGCCATGTTGCCCTCGCTGAATCCGTGCTCCGCAAGAGGCTTCAGCGAGGCGCGCTCCATGGTGTCGCCCGGCATCGCGAGCGTCACGGCGATCAGCAGCATCATGACCGCCATGGCCCATTCGAACAGGCGGTTGAAGCTGTAGGCGCCCGCCGGGTGGGCGGGCGTGCTCGGGCCGGCCGGGAACAGCATGGCGGCCGACCCTTAACGCGGCGCCGATCGCGGCGCGCCCGACGCCTCGAACGAGGCCAGCGCCGGGCCCAGCACACCCCGCTCGTCCGCGTCCTCGTCGAGATCCAGCTTGCGGAGGATCAACTTCGCGACACCCTCGGCCCCGCCGGCCTGCTCCCAGACGATCCGCGGCACCGCCTCGGCTCCGCGGCCGAGGCCAGCGGCCACGACGCGCGAGCCGAGCTCGACGTTCAGCTGCTTACCCTTCACGGCCCCCTTGACCGCGCTCAGACCATGCTCGGCGAGCGCCGTCGCCAGCTGCTCGAGGCGCGTCTGGGTCAGGACGAGGCCGGCCCAGATGTAGCGCCGCCGGATCGCCTGCGCCGCCCAGGCGGCGAGCGGCGGCAGGATGATCAGGAACACGTTGAAGGCCGCCTGCGCGAGATCGCCGAGCCACTGCCCCCAGGGGAGCGGCAGGGCGGTATCGCCGACGGTCGCGACCTCCGCGGCGAATGCTGCCAGCGGTAGGACAAGAGAGACGGCGAGGCAGGCGAGCGCCAGCGCCGCGAGCAGGAGCTTGCGGGTCATAGGAGGTAACCTTGTGAGGGGAGTTGCCCCGTAAGGAGGGGAGTTCCGCGCGGCGGGCCCGCCCGGCTCGGGTCGTGGTCAGGCCGCCATCGCCTTGCCGCAGGTCGGGCACTTCGACGGCGCCGCGGGCGTGGTCTCGGCCGCCATGGCGAGCGCCGCCTTGCGCACATCCTCGACCCGCCGGCCCCAGCCCTTCCCGAACCGCGCCCAGGTCGACAGCTGCCGCAGGAACGCCAGCCGCCCGTCGCACAGGGCGTCGATCAGGTCGGCCGGCTTGTGCTTCGCCACCGCCGCCAGGGTGAGCGGCCCGAGCGCGCCGTCGTCGGCGATCCCGAGCGCCCGCTGCAGCCCGATCACCGCCCGCTTCTTCCCGCTGTTCACCGCGAAGTCGAACAGCGCGTAGGCAAGCCCGGGCGGCAGTTCGTCGGCCCGGACCGCGTCCCAGTAGTTCCGGCGGTAGATCGGCGCGACGGTGGTGACGGTGAGGGCCTTCACCTCCGCCTTCGTCGCCGGCCGGCCGAGCCACAGGCTCAACGTGCCGATCGTGACGCCGAGGTTGGTGGCCCCGCCCGGGTCGGCCGGGTCGTCCACGTACCCACCCTCGTGCTTCAGGACGAGCGGCAGCGCCCGCTCGAATGTGCTCGCGGTCATCAGGATCTCCGGATTGTTAGAGTGTCAGGCTCGGGCCGCGGAGGCGCTCGGCATCCCCTCACGCCACCACAGCGGTCTCGTCGGAGAGGCGCCGCCACGCGCCGTTCGAGTAGCAGGCGAGCACGCCCGTCCCAGCGCCGGCCGCTTCAGCGGGCTTGCGGCCGTTTGAGACGAAAGCCGTTCCTCCTGCTGTCCCGGCGGGAAGCGTGCCGACCGTGTACGAAGCGTGGCGAAAGACGCCCTGGGTCTCCATACCGTTCGGGAAGACCATCCGGGCGTCCGAGCGCAGGCAGTAGAAGATCGTCCCGAGAAAATTTCCCGCATCGTCGAACCGACTGAACGTGAGATTAGTGCCGACATTGCCGCCGCTCTCCGCACCGTTGTCGGCATTGATCTCCCATCGCGCGACGCCGTTAGTCGTGAAGAGGATGTTGCGCGACGTGCCGGCCGGCCCGTCGCGGACGATGCTGCCGGTTGTCGCGAGCCCTGCAAATGTTGGGGTGTTGCCCGTTCCGAGCCCGAGCGCCGTCGCGCCTGAGGCCGCCGTGCCGGTCAGCACGGCTCGGCCGGACGTACTGGCGTCGGTGATGTCGGCCGCCGCCGGGCCGGCGAGTGCTTTGCCGGTGGCGCGGGCGTAGTCCCGCACCGTCCAGTTACCGGATCCGTCGGAGGTCGCGACTGCCGTGTCGCCGGCCGCGGTGGTGATATTGGCCGCGCCCGGGAGGATGAGCGACGTGGCGTTGTGGGTCAGGATCAGGGCGCTGCCGAAGCGCACGAAACGCTGCCTGAACCGCCTCGACCCGAACGACGTCACGGTGGTGGTGCCCGTGATCAGCACTCCCCGCGTACTCGTCGCGCCGATGTCGCAGGTCCCCGCGGACGCGACACTCGTCTCGATCAGCGGAGCGTCTATGTCGGCGAGGGCCTGCATGTCAGCCCTCGATCGTCCAGCGGTAGGCGCCCGACGCGGGGGCGGTCGCAAAGCTGAACGTGACGGTGTTGACGTCGGTCGCCACCCAGTCAGTCAAGACGAAAGCGTTGGTGGATGCGTCGCGCAGGCTGACCTGCACGTCCTGCGTCCCGAGGCTGTGCGTCACCGCGATCGTGGTCAACGTGCCGTTCCCGAGGGTGCCCGACACCTTGCGCGTCACCACACTGGTGTCGATCGAGAAGCCGCTCGCGCCGACTGTCAGGCCGCCGCCGGCAGCCGCGACGCCGCTGAAGTTGCTGCCGGACAGCTGCACGCCGTTCGACCCGGTATAGGTTTGGCCGCCGCCGAACTGCGCCCACGTGGTCGCCGTCGTTCCGATGGTCACCGCGGCGTCCGAGATCACCATGAACACTTTGTCGGCGTTCGTGGTGCCCTCGGTGACGGTGACGGCGGTCCCCGGGTTGAGCTCGGCGCCGCTGTCGGCGTCGTTGGTGCGCGTTAGCGCGGTCGAGCCGCCGGTCCAGACGTAGAGACCGTTCTCGGAGCCCGTCGTCTGGTTCTTGAGGAGGATGCGGTCGTTGGCGGCGAGCGTCACGCCGTCGAGCGTGGTGCCGGGCGAGGAGACACTGATGTTGCCGGTCGAGGCCGCTCGGACCGGCTGCTTCCAGTACAGGCCGCGGGCGACGTTATCGACGTATTGCTTGCTTGCTGCGTCGGTGGCGCCAGACGGATCGCCGAGGCTGGTGATCCGCTGGCCGGCAAGATCGAGACCGTTCAGGATCTTCATTGTGGTTTCCTCAGAATAAGATGGCCGAACCCGTGGCCGGTTGCGCAAAAATCACGCTGACGACGGCGCTGCCCGCGATCACATCGGGGAAGATCACCTCGCCAGCGTTGTCGGTGATCTGCACGAGCGGGGGGCGTCCCAGGCTGTGGGGCAGCACCCATGAGGCAGACGGGGCGTCCTGGCGGACGACGAGGGCCCGCGCGATGCCGGGAGGACCAAGCGGGCCGGCCGGCCCCTGCTCGGCAACCGCCGTCGCGGTCGCTACCTGCTCGACGGCGATCGCTGCGACCGGACCGCGGTCGGTCTCGACGGTGGCGACCGCGATGATCTGCTCTGCGACGGCGGCGCGGTCGCTCATGGATCCTCTCCGATCACCGGCCACACGTAATCGGTGGGCGTGCCCTGGCTGTCCGTCAGCGCCAGGCGCAGCTCGTTCACGTTCCCGGCGGAGAGCGCCGAGGACAGGGCGTTTGCGCCCGATACCTCCACCACGCCATCCGGTCCGAGCGGACCGACGCTTAGAGGTTGGTCGACGCCGCGCGCGTGCAGGGTTACGGACGCGGAGCAGCCGGTCAGGTCGAGCGCCGAGCCGTCCGGATTGCTCATCCGGATGCGCCAGGCGATCGGTCGCCCGCGGGTCTGGTATAGTGGAAGGGCGCTACGCGCGATGCGAGCCATCGGGACCTCCTGATTGTCAGGGGCGGTGTCGGTCAGGCCGCGGGCACGTCCGGGACCGGGTCGTCACCCGTCGCCGGCGTCGGCGCTGTGATCTCGGCGAGGCGCCTTAGCGCATCATCGCGCTCGCGCCGCGCCGCCGCCGCGTCAGCCACCGCAGCATCCCGCCCAGCGAGCGCAGCCGCGTTGATGCCGTCCAACACCGCCGAGAGCGAGTGGCCGGCGGCCTCCGCCTGCTCGGGCGTCAGCGGCCCGCTCGATACGAACTGAGGCGCCGCCGCGCCCGGCAGCTGCACCATCTGGCCGATGACGACGTGCCAGGCCGGCGGCTCGGAATCGCCCTCCGGCCGGCCGCGGTACAGGAACTCGTAGAGGTAGGGCTTGTTCATGATGTCCTCACGCGGCGAGCGGGCTGCCATCGGACGGCCGGACTGCCAGGGGTATGGCTACGGCCCGCCCGGCGGAGTGTAGGTGCCAGAGCCAGGGGTCTGCGGGCCTGCCGATTGCAGGGTGAGGGCGACCTGCGGCGACAGGGCAATGTCCTGAGCCACCGTGTCGGCAGCATCTCCCGAGACGCGCGACACGACGAGGCTGAGATCCTGCCCTTCGGTGTAGGGGACCGAAAGAGGGATCGTCAGCACGCGGCGGATGCCCGCGTTGGTGGCCGGTAGGGCCACGGTGAAGTTCTGGAACAGGGGGGAGACCGAGAGGTTTCCGCCGTCCGCCAGGGCGTTGAGCGCCACCCGGAGGCGTAGGTTGCCAGCTGAGGTGTTGGCCGTCGGGACCACGTACAGCCTCAGGCTCGTCAGCGTGCCGTTGCTGCCCTCCTGGTCCGGCGCCAGCATTCCCGCGCCCGCTGCACCGGAGCCCCGCGGCATCAGGATAGCCTCGAAGAGGCTGCCGATGAGCGTCGTGCCGGTGCCGCCGGTAGGCCGCAGCGTCAGGGGCAGACGCTTCACCATCTTGCGCACCGAGGTGCCGTAGGCGGCGCCGGTACCGTAGTCGATCAAGCGCCCGAGGTGGTACTGGCCGCCACCGGCATCGATCCCGCCCGCCTCGGAAATGAGGTGGAGGAAGTGCGTGCCGATGATGGCGGGGTGGATCTTGATACCACCCGCCACGTAGCCGATGCGCGTAGCGTCGGAGCGGAACACGCTCGGGGTATGGTCCAGTAAAAGAGCACCACCGGTGCCGTTGACGTCTAGTGCGATGTGGACGGTACCCACCTGACAATTGTCGGTGTGCAGTATCTTGAGGCCCCAGCCGTTCTTCAGAAGGCCGTCGATCTTTCCCACTCGGTTCTGGGTCGCAGGGACCGTGCCAGCCGCGTTGCCGCGCATGATGACACCGTGCATGTTGGCGCAGAGGTCCGAGACGCCGTAGACGACCTCCAGGTGCTCGACCTCGTTGTTCTGCGAGAAGTTGCTACCCGTCCCGCTGTCCGAGTTGAACTCGACGCCAGCGACCCGGCAAGCCCGCACGGACCCGGAGACCCGGGCCTGCTTGGTGTTGTCGAACACGGCCGCGTAGGCCGCGCCCGTGGCACCGTTGAGCATCATGTTCAACAGGCCGGGCTGCCAGATGCAGTCGCCGACGTTCTTCGGCTTCCACAGCAGCATGGTCCCGTTGGCCGGACCGATCCAGTAGAATCCCGGTTGAATGTCGCTGCCGTTCGTGTTTCCTACGACCTGCGACCGGACCCCTCCGTCGAAGACGTTTGAGGTGTTGCTGACGATCGTGCTCGACAGCAGGTAGAGCGCGCCCGGGGCCCCGACGATACGCGCCCCGCCAAGAGCGTCGCCCGCAACCGCGGCTTTCTGGACAGCCACCGTGTCGTCCGTGGCGCCGTTGCCCACAGCGCCGTAGTCGGCCAAGTAGATCGTATCCTTCGCCCGCTGAGCGAGGCTGCGCGGCACTCCGTTTGGCACGGTGACGACCACGCCGGCCCCGTCGCCGGTCTTGGGGAGCAGGTTGGCCGTCTTGCTATCGACGTAGGCGACGGCCGCCTTGCTATCCACGGCGTCGGCAAGGCCGGGAACGTCCCGGTAGGTGATGCTCGCGAACGCATCCCGAACCGCCTGCTGTGTGTCGCCCGTGAACAGCACGCTCTGGATAATCTCGAAGCAGGCGCCGTGGGGCTCTGTCGAGCGGACGACCAGCAGTGGCAGGCTGGTGCCCTCGACGAGCGCGCCGGGAACCGAGGCCGACACCTGGAACCGGTCGCTGGGCTGGATGCTGGGCGTGCCGTCGAACCGGAGTTGCGCCTGGCCGATCCGTCCGTCGGTCTGAAACCGGATTGGGCGGCCGGGCACCGCATCGCCGATCGCGAACCCAGCGAAGAGCGAGGTCGCGTCCGTCGAGGTCATCAGGCGTGCGTTGCGCCCCGACCAAGCCAGGGGTGAGCCATGCAGAATGGTAGCCGTACCCACGTTGAGACCGCGACCTTCGCGGTCGGGCTGGAAGACCGGCGGGCGGCTGCTGTATGGCTTGGACAGGCTGAACGCCCGGCCGCCCGCGTTTCCGCCCAAAGCGGTCGCTAGGGCGCTGTTGAGCGCCGAGACAATCGCTGCGTTGCTCATCCCGCGGTAATCGCCCGTCAGGGTCAGGGTCACCGGCTGCTGGCCGTCCCAGGCCACGCCGAGGGATAGCGGGGAGCCTGAGCGATTGCCGAGCCGAGCCGCCAGGGTCACGCCCGGATCAACCTCGCCCACCGGCACGTCAACGCCGTGGAAGCTGCGGACGCTGGCCGGAGAGTCAGCGGCGCCCACGCGCACGTCCGGGTAGAGCCCGAACAGGACGGCGGCACCGGGCCCAGAGATGGCAACGGCCGACGCGGCGCCCGCTACCGAGGTCAGAGTCAGGGCCGAGACATCGCATACGCCCACCACGTCGATCGGGGTGCCCCCCTCGACCCGAAGAGCGTACTCGAACCGGTCGGCCTTGTAGGCGTAGAGCGGAGCCCCCGGAAAGAAGCTCGTGTCCAGCCGCACATGACCTGAGAGCGTGGTGTTCCGCAGCAGGACAGGCGAGAAGATCCCTGCCCCGAGGCTGGAAAGAGTGAGACTGCAAGCGTCGTCGACTGTGCCGTGCAGATCGCAATCTTCGATCAGGGTGGCACTTGGATCGCTCCATCCGATGTTATTGTGGATATTGAGAGCGCTGTAGGGCGAGCGGGCGCGCACCCGCCGGAAAATCTGCCGATTGCCCGGGTGCTGGCCGACACCGATGGCCGATGGGCTTGCCCAGCCCGTCGCGCCCTCGTGGATGACGATCACATCCTCGAAGATCTGCACCGCCCGGTTCACGGCGTTGCCGGCCTCGACGTGCAGGCCGTAGCGACAGTTGCGGGCGATGACAGTAAAGTTGGCGAACCGCCCCGACCACAGGATGCGGAAAGGCTGGATCTTCTCCTGCCCGGCCTGATTATCCGGGAACCGGGAGATGATGACGACATCTTCCGGACGGCCGAGGCCGATGATGTCCACGTAGTCCGCGGGCGAGATCGCCGGCGAGGTCTCGACCGTGTCGCCGGGCCCGCACTCGTCGGCATAGATGCCGGGTGCCACGTAGACGACGTTGCGCTCATTCGGGCCGGCGGCGGCGGCAACGGCAGCGACCGCATCACGGATGCGGGTGAACCCGTCAGGCGACGAGCCGTCAGCGGCGACGAATACGGCTCGGCGGTAGCCCGGCACGAGGGCGAGGCGCGCCCGCGCCTGCTCCATGTAGCGGGCGACCTGTCCGTTGATGGTGGTGGTGAGCGGCGTCGAGACGATTTCGAGCGTCGCCTGCTGCAGACGCACGAAGCCGCTCGTCGATCGGGCACCGCTCCCGGTTGCGATCGACAGGAAGAACTCGAAGCGGGTCTCGCCGCCCACCATCGTGTAGGTGAACGTGCCCTCATAGACGCCGGCGCCGAGCTTGGTGAAGCCGAAGCTGGCGGCACCCACATCCGGGCCCGTCGCCATTGAAACGGTCGCACCGGCCCCGGCGACCACCGTGGCGGGTTCGATGTCGTTGCTCGCCCCGAACAGGAACCGACCGCGCACCACCACGCCGGCGGCGAGGCCCTGGGCCGGGATGCCGGCGATCAGGAGCGAACTGGCGCCGGTCTGCCCGGCCGGGATCAGCAGCCCGCGATCGGCGAAGGCCGGTACCGCACCGCCGGCGAGCGCCCGGCGCACCGTGGCGACCGCGATCAGCTCGCCGATGGACGAGGGGAACGGCTGGGTTAGCTTCGCCAGCACGTCGGTGGTGCCGGTCGCATCGGCCGGGAACCAGGCCGTGCCGATCAGGCGCGCGGTCGCGGCGGCCGCGAGCGGCTGCGTGTCCCCGCCGATGAAGAAGATCTGCGCCGGCAGCAGCTCGGTACCGGCGAGGACCGCATCCATTTCCACCATGATGGTGTCAGCCTGGATGACCGTGGCCGAGGTGGTGCCGCCCTGGACGCCGTCTGCCACGTTGAACAGCGTGACGTTGCCGCCGGTGTCCTTGAAGGCGGTCAGAAAGCCCGGGGTCACCCGGTAGATGGAGACGAAGCGGATCAGCCGGCCGGCATTTGCCGCGATATCGGCGGCCGAGAGGTTGAACCGCGCGCGGATCTGCGAGCCGGCCCCTCGGCTGCCGGCCGGCACGCGGATGCCGCCTTGGCCGTCGCTGACCGCACCACCGGCGAACTCTGTGTAGGGATCGTTCCGCAGGACGTTCTTCGGTGACGCCAGCGTGCGCGCGGCGCGCTCGGCCGCCTGGGCGCGCAGAACTTCCGCCGGCAGACCTGCCGGGCCAGCGCCCGCAGCCGCAAGAAGGGCCTGGATGAAGAGATCGATGTCCTGCCGCGAAACCGTGCCATCCGGCGACAGGCCAAAGACCTCCGCGATGGGGTTCGACGGCAGGTTGTTCATCCGGATGCCAGCGGACATGCGATTTTCCAGCACTGGAGAGGGCGCCGGCTACGGCACCCTGTCGGGATGGATCGGGGGAGGAGCGCGGCCCGCGCGGGCCGCAGATCAGGAGACCGTGACGTCCGCCGGGCCGGCGGGGAGCGACGGGGTCGAGGGGCCGTCGAGCGTGTCGAGGGCGGTCGCCCAGACCCGGTATGTCGTGCCGCTCGCCAGCGGATTGCCGTTGCCGAGGGCGGAGAAGAACAGCGGCGGCAGGGTCGTGTTCGGACCACTCACAACCGGGTCGCCGACCTTCGACGCGGCGGCGAACGGTGCGCCGGCCGGGCCGATGTAGATCTGGGTGGCGACCGTCTCCGGTGCCGGTCCGGCGGTGACCTGCACGCGGATCTGTCCGGCGCTCGGCGATGTGGCCGAAAGGTAGTACGGCGCCGGCAGCGGGGCCGGGTCGGTGGCGGCGACCTGATGCGTGAGGGACGCCGTCCAACTGCCCGGCGTGCCGAGCACCGAGATCGCGCGAGCCTGGAGCTCGATGCCGTCACCCTTCTCGTAGCCCGGCAGGACCACCGCGCCGGCGGCGGCCGAGCCGGGGGCCGACATCCACGTGGCCGCGCCGATCTCGCGGTGCCGGACCTCGAACGAGGCGATGGTCAGCGTCTCGAGCGGATCCGCCCGCAGCAGCACGACCACCGGCACCGGGTTGGTCGGGGTCGCGGCATCCGACGCCAGCACGCCCGACACCACGTTGTTGATGATCGGCGCCAGCGGGGTGCCGGTCTGCTCCTGCGCCGGGCCGCCAGCGCGACCACTCCACGGCGGCGGCACCTCGGCGTCGACCAGCGCCTCGATCTCCGGGGCGTGGTCGATCAGGGTCAGGCGGGCCGCGAAGTCCTCCATCGCCTCGAAGCCCTTCACGGTCACCGCGAAGCTCTCGCGCGAGGACGGGCCGAAGAACGCGAGCTCGCCGGACGCGTCGTCCGCGGTCGGGCCCGACGGAATGTCCCCCGCGCCCGTGAGGCGAACCCAGTTCGCCTCTCCCGGAACGGTGGCGACGGTGCGCAACAGGCTGGCGCCGTCAGCGCGCCGGAACCGGATGGCGTAGCTCTGGCCCGCCTCCATCGACACGAACTCGTCGAGGTAGACCATTGTGGTGCCGGCGACCGTCAGGACATTCGTCACCCGGGCCGCCACCATGGTCCGGTCAAGGACGTCGTGGCTGAACTGCGCCCGGTCGCCCCGGCTGACCGTCAGCGCCTCGAAGTCCTGGTTTACCGTGTGAGTGTCGGGCCGGTGGATCAGCTCGTACTGGCGCTTGCGCGCCTCGCGCCACACCATGGCGGGGTTCGTGACCCCGGGCATGTCGAGCTTCTCGGTGACCCGGATGTCGCCACTGTGCCCCGGCCAGGGGACGAGGCGCTCGGCCTTCGCGAACCCGTTGGTCTCATCCAGAAACGAGATCCGGAATGCGTCCGGGAATATGGTGTAGGGGCGCTTGCCCTGGTAGCTCCACGAGTTGCGCGGGCTGATGTGGGCCGAGACCACGGTGAGCGCGCGGTCAATCACCACCTGCCACACCTCGCCGGTGTCGTGCGGGGTGGCCCGGCCAGCGGCCGCGACATCGCCGAGAACGTCGAGGACGGTGGCGTCGTAATCGTGCACCCGGTTGTAGGTCAGCCCTTTGGCGGCGCAGAACCGGTGCCAGTCCTCGAGCGCGCCGACCTCGGCCAGCGTCAGCGGGTAGGCCATGGCAGGGCCGGTGAGCACGTAGCGGAACAGCGAGGCCGGGTTGTTGGTCTCCCGCACGATCCAGGTGCCGCTCGCCTCGTCCCAGTCCGGGCAGAGCGTCGCGACATCACAGTTGAGCGCGTCGAGCATGCCGTTGAGCTGCCCAGTCGCCCGGATCCGGCAGGCGGCGAGCGCCAGGGGCTCGGGGAAGTCGATCGGGTATTCGGGGCGGATCGACCGCAGCACCGACCACACCGTGGCGCCGTGGCGCTGGATCGTCTTGTTCGACTGGTCGACCTCGTCCCAGTCGGTCGTGGAGCGGGTCAGCTCGATGTCGTAGCGCCCGCGCTCCGGGAAGGTGATCGGGATCGTGCGAGTGAGCGCCTTGGCCTTGTTCGACGTGATGCTGATGGCCGGGCCCGGCTGCCAGT
Source organism: Methylobacterium sp. 174MFSha1.1 (assembly GCF_900116815.1). Classification (NCBI taxonomy): domain Bacteria; kingdom Pseudomonadati; phylum Pseudomonadota; class Alphaproteobacteria; order Hyphomicrobiales; family Methylobacteriaceae; genus Methylobacterium; species Methylobacterium sp. 174MFSha1.1. The sequence continues at coordinate 31,607 of NZ_FPCB01000025.1, forward strand.
TGTTCGTGCCGGACTTGCAGTAACGGACGCCGATGTTGACCGTGAAATTCTGGTACGCGCCGTCCTTGTTGAGCTGATAGATGCCGGTGCTGGTAATGTCGATCTCGCAGCCGGTGCAATCCGAGGCCGTGGTGCGGATCTGCGCCCCGCCGGTCGGCACCGCGCTGGTCTTGAGCGCGACCGACAGCGCCTCTTCGATCACCTGCTGGGCGTAGAGGGTCAGGCGCGCGTCCGAGGCGTAGCCCTGGCGGGTCTCAAGGATGACATCCGTGAACCGCTCGATCGGGGTCTCGCCGATGCGCCAGTTGCGCATGACGAGCGGGCCGTAGCCGACGAGGAACGCGGCCGTGACATAGCGCTCGTCACCCACGGCCTGGGTGTAGGGCGTGGCGGCGTAGGGCGGCGCGAAGCGGACCCGCCCCAAGATCAGCGGCACCGGCGCGTCCGGGGTCAGCTGGTTCTGCAAGCCCTGAATCGCGTAGGTCGGCTTCTCCTTCGTGTCGCTGCGCGGCGGCACGAGCGCGTTGATGAGCAGCGTGCCCGCGAGCAGCGTGGTGCCGGTGATGCCCGCCGACAGCAGCGAGGCGAGCGAACCCGACGCTGCGCCCGGCAGGCCGAGGAGCGAGCCGGCAAGCAGCGGGCCGTAGAACTGCCCGAGCGCGATCGCGCCGACGGTGACGGCGATCGTCAGCACGTTGCGCATCGCGTCGCCGGCCGGCACCGGCTGGATCAGCAGGTGCGTACCGGGCCGCGGGCGGGTGCCGGCCCACATCGGCAGCGGCACGGCCCGCCCGTCGATCGTGACGCGCAGGCGCTTCCGCAGGCTGTCCGCCAAGCCCGAATAGGCGAACTCGACGATCTCCGCGATGGTGCAGCCCGGGGGCAGGACCATGCTGCGGCGCCGGGATGCGTCGAACAGGCTGTCGAGCGCGAGGACCGAGACGTCAGCCACCGGTGCGATCCATCATCTCGGCGTGGCGGTAGAGGCCGGAGAGGCGGGAAGCCCACCGGCTGCGCCGGATCGGGACCACGGTGCTGTCTTGGCCGGCTTCGACGTGCAGCATCAGACCGGGCGCGCAGATCAGGCCCATGTGGGCGTCGAGCGAGCCGATGCGGAATACGACCACATCGAAGTCGCGGGCGGCGGCCGGATCGACGGCGGACCACGGCCAGTCCGTCGTCTCCCCGGCGATCGCAGCCGCGACTTGCGCCCGCTCGTCCGGGCAGGCCCGGAGATGGGCATAGGCCGGAAGGGTCACGCCGAGCACGGTGCGATAGACGAGGCGTGCCAAGTCCCAGCAGACGCGGTCGTCGCTCGTACCGATCTCCTCGGCGGACAGCCCCACGTAGGAGGCGGACCAGTGCGTCACCGGAACACCCCCGGGAAACAGGCCTTCGTGACCCGCCTCGACGGGCACGGTTCGTTGGCGAAGGTCTCGCGGCCCACGTCGAGGCTGATCGCGCTGGCGTCCCAGGTGCCCAGCGTGCCCTTGAGGTTGAGGTAGCGGGCCTCGATGACGTCCGGCGTCTCGGCCATTACGATCGTGAGATCGACGCTCGCCGGCGACAGGACGGCGCGCAGCGGCTTCGCCATGTCCGGCGTCACGTTCTCGAACACCAGGGTGCTCTTCGGCGCCGAGCCGCGCTGATCGTCAGGCCAGACGGCGCCCATCTGCACGAACAGGTAGGTGTGCCCCTGGTGGCGGGTGCCGTAGACGAGCGGTTCGTCGGTGATCCGCTCGGTGTTGTCGCTCGACAGGTAGACCGGCTCGGGAAGCTCGATATGCCGGATCGTCGCCAGCATCACCGGGATCTGGTCCGTTTGCTGCGCGTGAGCCGCCTTCCGGGCGTTGAGGGAGATCAGCCGGGGCATCAGGGCATGATCACCAGCTGAAACGCGGCCGTGTAGGCCATGCCCCGCTGGAGCGGGGTGAAGTTCGGCACGGCGTCGCCCGCCATGACCAGCCACCAGGCTGAGTTGGCGAGCAGTCGCCCCTGCTCGTCGAACAGCGGCACGCCCTGCTCGTTCAGCAGGACCAGACCGTCGTGCGTCTGGTCCGGGAGCCAGAACGGCAAGCTGCCGCCGGCGATCTCCTCTTTCCAGAACCGTTCGATCCGCGCCTTGCCGTCGGGCGAGACGCGGAAGGACGCCGCGACGGGGCGCGGGGCGGAGGAATACCGGCGGCGCACCTTCATCGGCCCGGTTTCCATCCGCGTGCGGAGGCGGCCGTCGCCCAGGCTCTCGTTGTAGCCAGCGGCAAGGACGCGCTGGGGAAGCTCGGCAGGCCAGACGATCACCGCTCCCACCTCCGACCGCTCTGCGCCAGCGCCTCGCGGCCCTGCGGCGTGCCCGCGCCGGCGGCGAAGGCATCGCCGGTCACCATCTCGATGCGGCGGCGCCCCTGCTCGTCGGTGCCCCAGCGCGGAGGCGCCTTCTGCTCCTGGGGCGTGCCAGTGTTGATGAAGGCGATGTTCGGGATCGTATCGTTGGCCGGCCCCATCATTGCCCGGCTCGGCATGGTGAAGGCGCCGCGGCCGACGATGCCGCCATCGGCGAAGCCGCGCATGCCACCGCCGCGCCGGAGCGCCTCGACGGCCGCCACGCCGCCATGCCGCGCAACATCGTCCTGCGAATAGACCACCTCGCCGCGGTGGACGAAGCCGGCGACGTCGTACCGGCCGCCTGGGCCGGTGTAGCCGCCGACATCGAACTTCCCGGTGCCGAAGAAGGAGGCGATCGTATTGATAAAGCCGCCGCCGCCCGTCCCGCCCTTGGTGAAGGAGTCAAAGAAGGCCGAAATGGTGCGGTCGGAGGCAGTCTGCAGGAGTTTGTCAGCGAACCGTCCAGTCATGTTCGTAAGCGTGCCCATCCAAGTCACGCCCTGACGGAGATCACCGAGCATTCCTGAGAAGACACCGCTGGCCGTACTTTTCAGCTCCTTCATGTTGTCGTTGAGCCGCAAGCCGTCGGCCTCCGCCGAATCCATCCCGAGGCCGGTACCGCGCAGGCGTGAGGCAATCGCCTGCTCCGACGCGGTGCGCCCGAGCTGCGCGCGGTCGAACAGGATGTCCTTGCCGATGCGGCTGGTCTCCAGGTTCGCCGAGGCCTTTGCGTAGGCGTCCGCCACGTCGAGCATCGCCTGGCGCTCATTCCGGGCGGTGTCCGTCAGCTTGTCGCTCTTGGCCGCCATCAGCTCCTGGGCGGTCGTGAACTGCCGGCCAATCTCGGTGCCGCGCGAGATCGCGTCCGAGAGAAGCTCCTGCACCTTGGCGCGGCGGGCCTCCGCCTCGGTCGTCTGGTCGGTCGCGGTGACCTGAGAGCGGAGGATAAAGGCGTCCCGCTCGGTGTTGCGGACACCGGGCGCGTTCTGGTTGATGGTCCGGTCGGCCCAGTTGAGCACCTGCCCGACGCTGCGGCCCTCGAGCACCTTGCGGTTGGCCGCGATCGCATCGGCCGACGCCACCGAGGAGATGGGGGCGTCAGGATCGGCCCGAAGCGCCCTGACCGCTGTGGGCGATCCGAGGAACCACGCGAGGTACTGGTTCCGGTTGTTGGTGGGCAGGTCCGCGCGCTCGAGCGCCCGGCGGTTTTCGGCCGCGAGCGCCTGGATGAGGGCGATGCTGTCCTCCCGGTCGGTCCGGCGGGACAGCATCTGCCCGGGCGTCATGCCGGCGGCGCGATCCGGGAAAACCTGCGGGAAGAGCCGCAACCACGTCTTGTCGATGAACTGGCCCAGGCCGGTCGCTGACGAGTTGGGGTTGCGGGCGTTCGGATTGCCGCGGCTCTCGACGTTGATCATCGCCGAGATGAAATCGCTCGACGCCGAGGTGCGCTTGGCTGCCTCCTCGGCGTTCTTCTTCATCGTGTCGGTCTCGATCCTGGCCGTCGCGATCAGCGTCTCGCGCTCGGTGATCGACCGCAGTCGCGCCTCCCGCTCCGCCTGCAGCGAGGCGAGTTCGGGAACGTCCAGGCCCGGGGCTCGGGCGCGCTCGGCATACTCGCGATTGACCTCGTCCCGGGTCGGGAGCTTGTCGAGGCTCTTGGTCCGCAGTTCCGCCTCGAGGCGCTGGTTGCGCTCCGCGATGGCCTTGTCGACCGGGTTCAGCCCGACATTCGCGTTGGCGTTCTGCGCCGCCCGGGAGGCATCGGCCGCGGCGACGGAGCCGAACCGCTCCATGTCCTCGCGCATGTTCCGGGTGAGGTTCTGCAGGCGCTCGAACTGGGAGATCGTCTGTCCCAGCTGACCGCCGTCGAGCCCGAAGCGCACCGGCTCGGAGAGGGAGCGCCGCAGCCGCTCCGCCTGCCCCTGGAGCTTTTCGAGTTGCGCGCCCTCGGGGTCGAGCGACCGGACGATGTCGCCGATCTCGCGAGACCGCTGGGCGGTCTGGGACCTGTTCGACTGCTCCGTCTGTCCGCTCTGGATCCCGCGCAGCCGCGCGATCTGCGCCCGCAGGTCGTTGGCCGGCGCATCCACCCGGTAGTCGAACAGGCCGAAGAGCCGACCACGCATGCTCTCGGTCTGTGCGAGCTGCGCCTCGAGATCCTTGATCCGCTCGTCCAGGTTGCCGCCGGTGACCACCTTGTCGAGCTTCTCGCCGACCATGTCCCAGACGTTGCCGAACACGCGGCCGAACGCCGAGGTCTTGTCGCCGAAGGTGCCGGTCAGCTCCGAGGCCTTGGTCAGGGCCGCGGCATAGGCGTCGAATCCGACGCGCTGGGCCGCCAGCCGGTCGCCCTGCTCGGCCAGCCGCCGGACCGTCTCCCGGGTGCGATCGTCGAGGAAGCCCAGCTTCTCGTTCAGGGAATCGAGACCGCGGACCAGGTCCGGGTTGCCGAAGGCCTTGGCGAGGTCGGTGTTGGCGTCGGCCGCGTCCTGGTTGGTGCTGGCCGCGTAGTCCCGCACGGTGCGGGCGAGGCTGGCATACATCTCGACGCCGACGCGCCCCGTGCTGGCATACTCGGCCGAGAACTGCCGCGCCTGCCGGACCGAGACCTCGCCCGACGCCGCGGCGGCCTGGGCTGCCGCATTGATCAGCGTCGCGTTCGCACCCGACGCGCGGCCGGCGCCGGCCAGGGCGCGCTCCGTCTCCCGCATCGAGTTCTGGTAGGAGAGCACGGCGGCCGTGCCGGCGACCGCCGCGGTGGTCACCGCGCCAAGGGCGCCGCCCACGAAGCCGATGCGGGAGACGAACCCCGTCACCGCCTCGCTCGCCTGCCCGAGCGCGCCCTTGATGCTGGCCGAGCCGGGGCCGGCGAACACGGGCGCGATCTGGCCACCCTGCTGCAGCAGGATGGTGAGCGGGGACATGCCGCTCGCCGCCGAGGCGACGATGTCGGTGCCCTGGTAGAACAGGCCTTGCGCCTGGTAGCTGGTGAGCCGGCCGTCTCCCTTGGCGCGCAGGTCGGTCACCTGCCGGGCGAAGGCATCCTTGGTGCTCTGCACCGCCTTGGCGCCCTCGGCCTGGGTCAGCGCCCCAGTGCGCACCGCCTGCCGGATCTCGGCAAGCTGCCCCAGGTACTCGCGCTGCGCGGCGAACAGCGGGCTGTACTTGGCGCGCAGCCGGTCGAGCTCGTCGCCGTAGGCCGCGACGTCCGCGCCCCGGTTCGGCACGATCATCTGGCCGTTGACGGCTGCCTGTGCGCTGGCCTTCTGGGCGAGGCCGGCACGCTCCAGGCGCTGGGTGCTGTCCTCGAACGAGCGCACCGCAGCGAGGCGCGCCGCCGCGGCCTTGCTGGCCGAGAGGGCGCCGATCTCCTCCGCCCGGGCGATGTCCGCCAGCGCGGCCGAGTAGCGGGCGCCGGCCGCCGCCATCGGATCGAAGCGGCTCTGCAGCGTCGCCACCTCGCGCGACAGCACCTCGGCACGGCGCGCCGCTTCCTCGGCCGCACGCGCCTGCAGCTCGAACACGGTGGCCGAGTCACGCGCGGCCCCGCTCGAACCCTGGCCTACGCCGAGCACGGCGTTGATGTTCGCCTGCGCCCGGGCCTGCGTCTCCGCCTCGCGAGCGGCCGCCGCCAGCCGCTGGAACTTGGCGGTCTGCCGGTCGACGGCGGCGCCTGCCGCATCACTCGCGGCGGCGATCTTCTGGAACGCGGCCTGGCCGTCCTGACCGGTCTCGGTGAGGACGCGCTTGACCTCGGCCCCACCCTCGATGCCGAGGCGGATGGCGACGCTAGTCGGCATTCTCGCTCTGCTCCTGGTAGGCCTTCACGATGACGGGCTCGACGTGCGGCAGGACGTCGGCGAGGAGCGCGGAACTCGCGCCCATGGCGTCGGCCAGCGCCAGCACGGCGCCGAAGTCGAAGCCGTAGGGGACACCCATACCGGCCCGGACCTGACCGCCGCAGCGACGGATGACGGCCCAGGCGGTCAGGCCATCATCCGTTGCGGGCGCGTGCTCGCGGTAGGGGCAGGCCTCGCATTCTACGCCGCAGGCGTCGCAATATTCGGCGCCGCCGCCGAAGTGCCACCGGACGAGCTCGACGATGCGTTTTTTTCCGCGTCCCTCGCGAGGGCTGGCGCGACGTAGAGGTTGTCGATCGCGTCGTAGGCCGGCCAGTTCTCCATCAGGAGATCGACGGCCTCGCGAGTGACCGGGATCGGCTGCCCGTCGGCGTCGCCGATGCCCTCCCACTCCATGATGCCGCGGCGGGCGAGCTCGCGCACGAGGGCGATATTGGCGCGGGCGCCGATGTCGTCCTGATCCTCGTCTCGGAACACGTGACCGACCACCTCGCGGGCGACCAGCATCGAGGCGACGGTGATCGGTCGGAAACGGATCCGGACGCCCGGAAGGACGCCGAGCCAGAACGGCTCGCCGGGCTGAGAAAGCTTGAGCATTATTCCTCGCGGGGAAAGAAACGACTGTGCGCTGACGCGCGCTCATCTTGCCGGTGAGCGATCTCGCAACAACCCGCAGGCCTGCGGGGGAACTTCGCTCAGCAGGGCGAGCAAAGCTAACGCACGGCAGGTGCGGACACCTTCCGTGCTCTCCATCCCCGCGATCGCGGAGGCATGCCGTTGTACCGAGGGCCGCGCCTGGAGGGCAAGGGAATTGCCGCCCCCGGCGTGGCCCGTACCGCGGTCAGTACGTCGCGACGTTGTTGATGAGTGTGGCGGTGACGGTCTTGCCGAGCGTCATGTCCTTGGCCGCCTGCCACGCGAAGGTGGCCTGCACCCCGTTCGGGCCGGTCACCGGCGTCTTCGCCCGCGGCAGGTAGACGGCATGTGCCTTGAAGACGAGCGACCGGGTGGCATCGGTGACCCACCCGAAGGTGAGCTCCACCGGCGCGCCCGACGTCGCTTGGTCGAGGAGCGTGGTGTCCCGGAACCGGACGGCGATGCTGCCGGACATGCCGACCATGCCGGGATCCGCGTCCTCGATACGGCCGTCGCCGCGGATGACCTCCACCTTGTCGAGGTTGTTCGTGTAGGTGAAGTCGGCCGAGACGACGGAGCCGAGCGGCTGACCGCCTCGGGTGATGGCACCCTGGAACGGGCTGAACCGCTCGACGCTGGCCTCGGCGAGGGTGCCGGCGGCGGACGCCACCAGCTTGTTCTCCCCCTGCGCGATCAGGCCGAGCGTCGCGGTGAGCAGGCCGGAGCGCTGCATCTGCACCCGCATGGTGTTGCCGCGGACGCCGTAATTCTGGCCGTAGCTCGGCACCTCGGGCAATCCGACCTCAACCGTGCACGAGGGCAGGCTGATCGCACCGGACGTGAAGACGTGCGTCCGGGTGCCGCTCGCATCCGTGCTCACGGGCGCGCCCATGAACAGCTTGAGCCAGTTGCCGAAGTTGCGCAGGTCGATCGGCACGACCACGTCACCATCGTTATTGATGACATCGCGGGTCGGGGGCAGCGGCTCGCGGCCGTAGCCGAGAAGATCGTCCGCGATCAGGCCCTGCTCTTCGCCAAGGTTCGACGATACGAACGGGAGCTTGCGGAAACCGGTCGTTGCCGGAGTGCCGTAGGTGGTCTCGAAGGCAGCCGCCAGGATGGCGTTCGCTCCGCGCGCGCGAGCCATGGTTCTCTCCTCAGGGTTCAGTTCAGGGGGTCGGTGGTGCCGTAGACGGCGACGATCTCGACGAGCGCCAGGCGCGAGACGGCCGCGCCCTCCGCCGTCAGCGGCTCGGTGGTGGCGGCCTGCACCATCAGGTAGTCGCAGAGGCCGCCGAGGGTCCGGTCCGCCGCCACGGCCGCGCCGATGGCCTGCAGCATGGCGTCCAGGCGCAGTTCGGCGCTGACAGTCCGGCTCTTGAGCGCCGCGACGTCGACCGGGATGGCGTGCTCGTAGATCCAGGTGGTGGGATTCAGCGTGACCTCGGGCTCGCCCGGGTCGCCGTCATCCATGTTGACGAAGCCGTTCGCCGGGATGGCCTCGGGCTTCACCTCGTTGCGGAAGTGGGAGGCCTTCGGCAGGGCGGCCTTCAGCAGGGCCGAAACGCCCTGCAAGACCTGTTCTCGCTTGCTCGGCATGGACGTCCTACTGCGTGGGGTCCGCAGCCCAGACGTTCACGCGCACGCCGGACGCCGAGCCGCCGAAGATGTCGAAGCCGACGAGGGCCGTGAGGACGGTCAGGGCGGCCGGGAGGGTACGGGCCCGCTGCGCGCGGATCGCCACCGCCGTGTGGGTGTCCATCGTGCCGTCCGTCGTCATGGTCCGGCCGGTGATCTGCACGACGACCGGCGTGCCGGTATCCTCGACCATGTAGGCGATCGGCGGCAGGCGCCCGGTAGGCACGGCGATCGGCCGGGCGAACGTCCAGGTGGCCGTCCCGTCGGCGAGCGTGGTCAGCACCGTGCGCTGCACCCGGGCCGCGTGGGTATGGTCGGCGCGGGCGTAGAGCGTCGAGGTGCCCGGCGTGCCGTCCAGGGCCGTCGCGGGCGGGGTCGCGGTGCCCGGCGCCGGCATGGCGCTGATCGCCGACTGCACCGCCTGGGTGGTGGCATAACCGGACATGTCCGGGAGCGCCGGCGGCACATCCAGGCCGGCCCGAGCCGCGACGGCGCCAAGCGCCGCGGCGACGCCGGCGATCAGGATGACGCGCGGGTGCAGGATCATGACGCATACCCCGTGAGGCGGCGGATGGCGGAGCGGTTGAGGTTGGCGGCGGGGATCGTCCAGGGCGTGCCGGTCGGGATGCCCGTGAACACCTGCGTGCCGCCGTCGTCGTAGGTGATGACTACGCGGCCGACGCCGGCCACCGGAAGCGTCACCACGTCAGCCTGGCGGGTTACGGCGCCAGAGGTGGTGCGGATGGGGGAGAGGGCGCGAGCGGCTTGCGATAGGTGGGGCCAGCCGACACGCAACGTGATGTCCACAGCGCCCGCGTTGTGGCCGACCACCATCATGGGCCGGACGTAGTTCGTCGCCGCGTCGGCGAGGGTCAGGCTGTACGCCTGCCTGTTGAGGCCGATCGAAGAAGCCCCCAGGCTCGCCCGGAAATCCCCGCCCGTGAAGCTCCCGGTGTTCGTGTTCTGGCGCAAACGGAGGGCGTTCACGTTGGTGAGCGTACCGGCCGACTGACGGATGAAGGCACTCTCCGTCCACAGCTGGTTCTGAGCTGCGATGCCCGTTGTGGCGTTCACCTCGAAGAAGACGAAGGCCTCGGAGGCGGACGAGGCGGACCCGGACAGGCGCAGATCGATGTAGTCGATGCCGCTTTCCACGCCGAGGCCAGCGACCGACCACACCAGACCAGACCCGTTGACGCCCGACGTCCAGAAGGACGGAAACGTACCGGGCGAACCAGCGGCCGCGCCCTGCATCGAGTTGTTGCGGACGATGCTGGTGTCTGTCGGCTCGACGGTGGCGCCTGCGTTCGTCCGGCGCAGGGTGTCGGCAGCGAACGAGGTGTAGGCGCCGGCGCTGTCCGCCGCGTAGCCGGGCGAGGCGCGGGTGATCGTCGGCGGCCCGGCGGAGTAGGTGCCGGTGGTGAAATCGGCGTCGTAGACGACGTTGCCGAAAAACTGGAACCCGGGCCTGAACCCGGGGCCCCTGCCCGGGAGCATCTGCGCGTGCGCCTGGACGCTCGCCAGCACGAGCGCACACAGCACCAAGAAGACGCGCCGCGGCATCAGCGCAGGTACTCCGTCACGCGGCAGGTCTGGGCCGTGCCGGTGTAGGCGGTGATCGCGGTCTGAGTGGCGATCGGCGGCGTGTAGAGCGGGTAGGAACCCGACGGGATCACTCGCGGCGCGGCGGTCGCGCTGGTCAGCGTGCCGCCCTTCATGTCGATGCCGACCACGGCGGTGCCGTCACACTGGATCTCGGCCGCGATGCGGTCGCCGGGCGTGCCGCGGGCCGCGACGAGGGTGGTCGACGTGTTCGCCGTCAGCGCGACGCTGGTGTCGACGATCTTTCCCGAGGCGGCCGTAGGCGGCTGCAGCGCACCGGAGGTGGTCTTGGTGCCGGGCGACGGATCGACGAGCTTGCCGGTGGCATCATACACGGCCGTCGGCTGCAGACCGGTGCCCACCGGCATTCCGGGCGCATTCGTCGGCGGCGCTTCGGCGAGCGCGCCAGTTGCGCAGAACAGGGCAGCGGCCAGCAGGCCGGCCAGATGGCGGATCATGGGCTCACCTTAAGATGGGCGGGCGCTCAGGCCTGCCAGTTGGCCGCGATGGCGGCGGGCACGCGCTCGGCCCAGGCCCGCGCCGTAGTGTCGATGTCGAGCCGCTTGCGGAGCTTCGCCTGGCGCACCAGGACGAAGATCACGACGAACCGGCGCCCCTTCTCGGGGCCGGCCTCGCGGATCGGGCGGAAGCTCTTGCGCCCCTGGTAGCGGGCGGCCTGGCGCCGGTAAAAGGCATCGGCGACCAGCACGCCGCCGCTGCGAGTCGGGATGAAGCGCAGCTTCACGCCGGTCTCCCGCTCCCACGACGAGGGCGACAGGGTGTTGTCGGTCGATCCCTTCGTTCGGCGCTTGGACAGATGCCGGACACCCGCATCGGGCGTCGGAATCGCGAGGTACTGGCCGCCCTTGGCCTTGATCGTCACGCCGCGGTCGAAGGCGTCGATCAGCTTCGGGGCATTCGACGAGACGTAGGCCGCCGCGTCCGCGCTCTCGCCGGCCTTGGGGAAGGTCTGGCCGCGCCAGGTGTTGGCGAGGCGCGGCCCCAGACCGGCTTCGCGCACCTCGGCGCGCAGGTCATCCTTCAGCCCGTCGGTGACCTCGCGCATGCCGGCGGTGACCGAGCGCGCGATCTGCACCTCGGTGCCGGTGAGCGCGCTGCGGATGTCAGGTGCCCGGGCGGTGAGCCTCACGGCTCCTCGTCCTCCGGATCGTCCTCGGCGATCGCCGCCACCTCGCAGGTGCGCACCAGGCGGTGGCTGTCGATCGTGGCGAGCCCGATGACCTCGAACAGGCCGCCGGGCTCGCCGTCCTCCGCCTCCACCTCGAAGGTGTCGCCCTTGGCTGGGTTGGGCACCTCGGACAGGCGGACATCGATCAGCATGGCGTCGAGGTCGAAGCGGTTGTCGCCCACCCCGATGACCGCCTCCGGCGAGCGCCGGCGGATGCGGACGGGCAGGCCATCGCCGGCACCGTTCGCCCGCCACACGGCGTCGCGGCTGAGGTTCGGGTCATCGAAGAGGGCGTCCACCGCCATCGATAGGACGCTCATCGGGCGGCGCGCTGCCCCTTGTCGGCCTCGGTCTTGGCCTTCGTGGTGTCGCCGACCTGCTTGCCCTGATCGGCGCCCGCGCCGGCCTCATTCTCGGCCGCCGGAGCATCGCCGCCGCCGGTATCCGAGCCCTCGGCGACCTCGTGGGTGCCGGCGGCGAGGGCCGCCTGCGCCTCGTCCCAGCCCATGGTGACGGGCTCGCCGTCGGTCTTGCCCTTCTCGCGCAGCCGCATGGCGCGTCTCCTCTCGATGAAGGCCTGCTGCGCAGGCGTCAGAACGATAGGGCCGCCCAGGATCCCGGGCGGATAGGGATCGACCTCGTCTGCGACGAGCATGCGGATGGGCCGCATGCCCCGCCTCAGTTCGAGGTGAAGCCGCGCACCAGCAGCGCCGGGCGCTTCACGAGCGGGAGCGGGTTGGACTCGGTGTGGATGTCCATGCCCTTGCCGAACTTCTTCGGCTCGAGCGGGGCCACGAACACCTCGGCGTCGCCGATCGCCGGCGCCTGGTTCACCGCCGACCAGAAGTCGGGCGGCGCCCAGTAGTTCGTGAAGGTGTCCGTGGTGCCGAGCGGGAAGAACCGCACGTCGCCGGCCGGGATGAACCGCTCCGGCACGCTGGTGGTCCCGTCCTCCTGCACGTAGGAGGCCGAGCCGCGGTACTCCTCGAAGGTGATCCCGCCGAAGGTGAAGCCCTTGCGGACGTCCTCGCGCAGGATCTGCGGCCCCGACTGGTAGTACTTGAAGGCCTCCTTCACGCTGGCGTGCGTGGTGAATTTGCGGAACCACTCGGGCGACGCGAGCGCGTGCACGCCGGTCATGGTCTCGCCGAGGAGGTTGTCCTCCATGTAGCCGGTGACGTCCTGGCACTTGCCGAGCACGTCGGTGGAGGCGGTGCCGAGGGCGAAGTCCACCACCTGCTGCGTCACGCCGAAGGCGGCGAACAGGTCGAGGATGACCGAGCCGTCGTAGTCGCGGATCACGCCCTTCAGCGCATCCATCCGCAGCTTCTCCAGCGTGATCGCGTGCTTGTTGCGCATCACGATCAGCTTCCGGTTCAGGAAGCCCAGCACGGTTTCCAGGCCCGCGATGCCGGTCGGCGTGAGCGCCAGCATGTTCTGGACGTCGGTCGCCAGGACGCTGTCCTCGTGCGGGATGTGCGGCACGGGGAACGCCTTCGGCCGCTGCCGGCCACGGGTGCCGAGGGTCGCCGGGGCGCCGCGCGGCCGGGTCGGCAGCAGGTTGAGCACGCCGTTCTCGAGGATCACCGTCACCGTGGTGGTGGCGATCGGCTCGGGCCGGAACAGGCCGAGCGCGTTGATGCGCCCGTAGGCGTTCGGCACCAGCGTGATGTTGCCGGTGAGGGCGGACGCCGAGAAGGCGTCCTGGTTGAAGATGTCGAGGATCTCGGGCATCGCGTATCAGGCCCCCTGGCGGACGATGATGCCGACCGCGGCGAGCTGGGCGTTCGCCGCCGCGCGCTTCGTGGCATCGTTGATGGTGGCCCCGTAGGTGAGGCCGGCGTGGCTCGCGACGGCGTGCCGGGACACGATCACCGCCTTGGCGTCGGCGCTCGTCGCGTCGACCGGGAAGAGCAGCACCGCCACGGCGGTCTGCGAGCCGTCGGCGCCGGAGGCCGCGGCCGGCACGTACTTGCCGGTGGCCGTGACCTTGGCGAGGACGGCGCCGGAGACGAGCTTGCCGGAGCCCGAGGCGATGATCGCCGTGTCGCGGCTGCGGTAGGAGCCGTCCTCCGACTTCAGCCAGTCGGAGGCGACGATTGCGGTCTCGAGGAGGGCCATGGATCAGGCGTCCTTCTTCTTCAGGCCGGCACGGGCGAGCTCGCGCTCCATGCTGCTGGCGGAGGCGGCGAGACCGGCGTTGCCCTGGGGCGCCGGCGGGTGGGACGAGATCGAGGTCTTCTCCTCGGCCGCCACCAGCCTGTCGAAGAGCGCGGCCCGGGCCTGCTCCACGGTCTTGCCCTCGGCGAGCATGGTGGCGTCGAGGTCGGCCGGCAGGGTCGGATCCTTGCGGCGGGCGAGCGCGACGAGGTTCTTGATCTCGCCGGCGGCGCCGATCCGGGCCTTCGCCTGGTCGATCGTCACGCCCTCGGCGAGGAGGGTCGATGCCATGGCCGGGACACCGCCATCGACGCATAGCTTGGCGATCTCCGCGGCGTCGGAGCGGGCGACGGTGGCGGTCGGGGCGGGCGTCGGCTGAGGCGCCGGCTTGGTGGTGGGAGCGGGCTCGTTGCCCGCCTTCTCGGTCGCCATCAGCTTCTCCTTCTGGCGGGGTGGGGCGGCGGGCGCCGCGGCGGTCGCACGGGCACGGTTCGTCCACGCGCGCTGATCGGCCAGGGCGACAAGGCGCTCCGGCGGATGGGTGAAGAGGCGGTAGTCGAAGGCGGTCGGCTCGGCCGGCGCGGCGTCGTCGTTGGCGGCCTTGGCCTGGACGCGGTCCGCATAGCCGCGCTCGACCGCCTCCTCGGGGGTCATCCAGATCTCGGCCCGCATGTCCGCGCGGGCTTCCTCGGCAGTGTGCCCGGTGCGGTCGGCGTAGATGCCGGCCATCGCGGTCGCGAGCGCGGTCAGGCTGCGCACCGAGGCCTCGTGATCCGACACGGTGCCGAAGGTGAAGCCGGAGGGATCGTGCACCATCATCAGGGCGCCGAGCGCCATGACGATCTCGTCGCCGGCCATCGCGATGACGGAGGCCGCCGAGGCCGCGATGCCCTCCACGACGATCGTCTTGCGGCCGGTGTGCGCGGCGAGCGCGGAGTGGATCGCCGCGCCCTCGGTGGCGATTCCGCCGCCGCTGTTCAGGCGGATCGTGACGTCCGCGCCGCGCCCGACCTGTGCCAGGGCCACGATGACGTCAGACGCGGTGAAGCACTCGTCCCAATAGAGGTCGCCGACCGTGCCGGAGAGCACGATCTCGTTCCCGTTGACCAGCACGGCCATGTCGGATCCTGTCAGGTTGTGGGCTTGGGCGTGGTCTTGGGCTGCGGCACGGGGTCGGCCGGCGGCGGCGCCTCACCGGCCGGCGCGATGTCCACCGCCTTCCGCCCGTCGCTGGTGTAGGCGAGCCCCATCTCGTCGGCCCGCTCGTTGTCCGCCTGGTTCTCGGCGTCGATGGTCTCGGCGTCGAAGCCGCCCTCGGCGACCTTGCGGGCGCGCGACGAGAGACCCGACTGGATCTCCTTCGTCTTGCCCTCGACGTCCTGCACCGGGTGGATGTACGGCCAGGCCTGCGGCACCCAGTTCGCGGCATAGGCCGCGGCGCGGGGCATGCCGGGCGGGAGCTTCAGCGCGCCCGAGAGCAGAGCGAGGTCGATCCACCGGCGCCAGATCGGGCGGCAGAACTGGAACACGACCTGATGGTGCTGCAGCGCCTCGACGCCGCGGCGAAAATCGTTGAGGGCGGCACGCAGCGTGCGATCGTCGAGGGTGCTGTAGTCGCCGCTCAGGATCTCGTAGAGCAGCCCGCAGGCCGCCGCGATCTGCCGCTTGGCCTCGCGGACGAACATGTCGAAGTTCGGCCCGACGTCCTTCGGGTCGGAGAACTGCACCTCCTCGCCATCGGCCAACACCTGAAGGGTGCCGGGCTCGAACTCCAGCGACACGGCGCCATCATCATCGGCGCCGTCCGTGCCGAGCGGCCCGGAGCCGGCCGGGCTGTCCGCTCCCTCGTCCATGACGCGCTTGATGAAGCCGACGAGGCGCGCTGCGTTCTTCTTGCGGACGAGCTCGGCGTCCAGGTAGCCGTCGAGGTCGTAGAGCGTGCGCAGCGCCCGGGCGAGCCAGGGTTCGCCGCGGTCCTGCCCGGGGCGCATCGCCCGGTAGAGGTGCGCCACGTCGGTCGCCGGCACCTCGGCGAGCTCGAGGCCAGCCGGCGCCATGACGCCGTCGCCGGGATGCTCCCGGTAGAGGAAGTAGCTCTGGCGGCGCCCGATCGCGTTGTAGCGGATGCCCTGGCGGATGTTGCTGCCGGGCTCGGTCTTGAGGTGCGGGCAGTGGTCTCCCTCGAGGACCTGCAGCTGCAACGGCACCGACAGCCCATCCGAGAGCAGCCGGGTGCGCAGGCGGGTGAAGCTCTCGCCGCCCTCGACCATGCCGCGCACCGCGATAGCCTGCAGGCCGTAGAAGTCGTGCGCGCCGATGCTGTCGGCCTCGTCGGTCCAGGCCAGGAACAGGGCCTGCAGGCCAGCCCGGAACGCGGCGTCCTCCTTCTTGATCCGGCGGGCCTCGGCCTTGGACAGGCCCTCGGTCGAGCGCGCCGCGGTGGAGCGCGGCATGATGCCGGTGCCGACGATGTTGCTCACCAGCCGATCGACGGCGGCGCCGGCGTAGGGGTTGCGTCGGGTCTGATCGCGGCTCTTCCGGCGCAACTCGTCGAGCGCGTAGGTGATCGCGCTGTTCGGGCCGTAGCTGCCGACCCGCCAGGCGCGGGAGCGACGGCCGCGCCCGCCCGCAACGTCGTAGGCCGGGGCCTCGAGCGTGCCGGCCGGCTCGCCATCGAGATCCATGGCGATCGGCGCGACGTACTGGCCGGTGCCTTTGACCCGGAACCGGACGGGCGGCGTTGCGCTCACCACCCGCTGCGCCCCGTCATCACGACCTGCCGAGTGCGACGGACGCCGCTGCCCTCGCCGATGGCCGTCGCCAGATCGGCGATGTCCCGATCCAGGTCGCGGAGCGCCTGCCGCATCTCGGGATAGGTGCGGTAGGTGACGCGACCCGTGTTGTCGGCGCCCTCGACGGTGAGCACGCCGCTCGTCATCGCCGCGCGCAGCTTCAGCCGCTGGGCGCGCATCTTGAGCAGACGCTGGCCGTCGGTCTCGTACATCTGCGGCCCCATCACCGATTGTTGACCCGGCTGCGCCGCACGGCGCGTCGTTGCAGGTTCCGCGCGGCCAGGGTGCCGGCGGCGACCGCGGGTGCCAGTGGCGCTTCCTCGGCCCTTGGGCGGATCCGCTCGATGCCCAGCGCCGCCTCGAGGTCGCGCCAGTGCAGTTCCCGCCACCGGTCCCACCCGCGCATCGCGGCGAGGCCGCGGGCGTAGTTCGCGCAGTCCAGCACCTCGTTGCGCCGTCCGCCGATCGGTACCCACTCGCGCCGGGTGCGGCCGCGCGTGACGTGCGTCACCAGTTCCTCGGCGGTCAACTGCTTGACCTGATCCTCGGGCACGTCGCGCGGCAGGTGGACGAAGCCGGCCGGGAAGGGGTTGCCCTCGGCCGGCCGCTGCAGCGCGAGGCAGCCCATCAGCTCCTGCTTGGCGAACGACGCACCCACCCGGATCGTCTTCAGCCCGCGCCGCAACTTCTTGCCGGCGGGGGTGGTGTCCTTCGCCCCCACGCCGAGAAAGGCCGACGCGTAGCTGTCCTGGCCGTCGACCGCGTGCACGTTGCCGCGCCCGCCCTGCGAGCGGACGAAGGCGTAGACCTCGGCGGTGAAGCCGCTCGAATCGATGCCCCAGTCCCGCACCGCCATCTCGGCGCCGGCCTCGTGCTGCCAGGTCTCACCGAACATGGCCTCGAGGTCGGCCCACACCTCCGGCCGGTTCGTCGGCCCGGGCAGCACCCGGTGCTCGACCAGCCAGCGCTCCCGGTTCCGCCCGAAGCCCCAGACCCCGACCTCGAGGCGGTCCTTCTGGACGTCGACCCCGGCGAACAGGATCAGCGCCGCCCGGCAGACCGTGCCCGACAGGTAGGTGTCCCGCCGGGCGTAGACGTCGTGCCAGTCCGGCGCGTCGGCGCCCTCTTTCCAGGTCCGGGCGAGCTGGGTGTTGAAGAAGGTCCGCAACGTCTCTGGCCCGCGTCGCAGCGCCCTCGCGAACTTCGTCACCGTCTCCCGGATCGTCTGTTTCGGCGCGTAGAGCTTCGAGGCGACGCCGCCGGCATGGTCGTTCGGGACCGCCTGCGCGCTGCAGTGTCGGCAGAGCGCCCGCCGCACCCCGTGCGCCAGCGGCGCCCACCGTTCCGGCGTCTGCGGCTCGCCGCAGCAGGTGAACGACCGGGTCTGCCGCCACTCGATGCGCTTCAGCGCAACCAAGCGCTGGGCCTCGGTCCACGGCCGCTCGCAGGCCTCGCACTCGTACCGCGCCGTGTGGGTATCGATCTTGCCGGCCTCGTCCTTCTCGAACCGGACCCGCTCCCATTCCAGCGACTGCCAGGCGCCGCAGCCCGGGTGTGGGCAGCGGACGAAGGCCTTGCGCTGGTCGCTCTCCTCGTAGCTCGCCTCGATGGCCGAGCGCCCGGCGATCGTCGGCGAGCAAGCCACGACGGTCAGGCTGTTCGCCTTGAACTCGGCCTGCCGCTCCTCGGCGAGGTCGATCGGCGGCCCCTCCCCGCCTGCGGATAGCGGGTACTTGTCGATCTCGTCGCAGACCAGGAGCCGGATCGGCCGCATCGCGAGGTTGGTCGGGCTGTTCGCGCCCACCAGAGTGATGTGCCCGCCAGGGAACTGCTTGTGCGACAGGGTCGCGCCGGCATCCCGGGACTTGGCCTCGCCGAACAGGTCGGTCAGCACCTTGGTGTCCCGGATCATCGGCGCCAGCCGGTCCTTCGAGAAGGTCTCGGCCGCATCGTCCTTCGGGAACACACCGAGCATCGGGCAGGGATCGACGTGGGCGAAGCGGCCGATGACGTTCTCGATGAGCGTCGTCTTGAGCAGCTGCGTGCACGCCATCAGCGTGATCTTGCTGACCCCGGGCTCGGTCGCCCAGAGCATCGGGCCGCGGGCGACCTCGACCCGCGACACGAAGAACTTGCCGCCGTTCGAGCTCTCCTTGCTCAGCTTCCGGTACCGCTCCGCCCACTGCACCACGTCGAGGTTCGGCGGCGGGGTCATGCCGCGCCGCCAGGACCGGCGTAGGCTGGTGACGTCAGCCGGCCTCGGGGGAGCCGAGATCGGGGTCGCTGGGCTCGCCGAGCTCGGCGAGGTGCTGTTGGACATAGGTGGCGAGGACCTGGGTCAGCGTCCGGGCATCGACCTTCAGCGCGTCCGCCATCTCGATGCCGACCCTGGCCGGCCAGGCGAGCCAGGCGTCGCGCATCGCCCGGGCCTCATCGAAGAAGGCGGCCTCGGCCTCTGCGCGGTCGACCAGCTTGCCCTGCTTGGTCAGGTACTCCTGCCGGCGGAGCAGGCCGAGGTGGTTCTCCTTCCGCTGCGCCGCCGCGGCGAGCGAAAGGTTCGGGTTCTCCGGATCGAACTCCGGGGGCTCCTCATCGCCGTCCGGCTCGGCCCGGCTCGGCTGCGGGATCGCGCCCTTGTGATCCGCCTTGCTCGGCCGCGGCGCCGGGCGCTCGCGCGGATCGGGCTCGGCGCGCGGGATGGCGCGGATCGGACGGTGTGTCGTGCCGCCCCGATTGGTCGCGGGGCGCTGGTCGAGGTTCCATTCCGTGGCCTCGACCTCGACTTGGCCGTCCGAGGCCATCGCCAGCAGGCCCTGACCCTTCCACTTCGTGACGATTGCCTTCGAGACGCCGCGGTGCCGGGCGAACTCGGCCTGGGTCATCGTCGCGGCGGGGCGTTCACTCGGGGCGTTCACCGTACACCGTTCACGGGTTTTGAGGTCCTGGCGCTAGAAAACCTGGGGGCCCCGACCACCCGTATAGGTCCGGAGGCGCCAGGGGCCCTGACGATCAGGAGCGGGCCGGGTGCAGGCGAGCAGCAAGCGCCCTGACCTCGTCTCTGAGAGACGCCACCTCGGTCGCCACGCCCTCGGACACCAACGCCGTCTCCAGCATGTGCTCGATCTGCTCGCTCAGCGATCGCCCCGCTGCATCGGCTCGCTCCTGAAGCCGCGCCCGCAGATCGTCCCTCGCCCGGAAAGTGAGGCTGTTCCGCTTGCGCTGCTCTGCGGGCTTCGGTTGACCGCCGCGCTTTCGGCCTTCGGTCGACGTCTGCACGGTCATTCCTTGTCGGCCAGCAGCGCCTCGACGATCTCGACCCGCACCTTGGTCCCAACCTTGTAGGAGGGCGAGCCTTCGGTCTGGTCCTCGAACTTCACCTTCACGGTCAGGTTCTTCGCCTCGGGATCGTACCCGGCCTGCCTGAGGGCGTGTTCGCGAACCACCCGCTCGAGCTCGTGCCGATCGATGAAGCACTGCACCTGACGCTCGTTGATGTAGGTGCTGCGGATGTCGGCCATGTCATCTCGCCTGTACTTCAACAAATCTCATATTGTCTGCGCATTTACTGTTGATTCCGCAAGCAACGCGAAGTACAACATAAGCACAGACAGAGGAGAGACACAGATGACCAAGACCAACCTCACCCACATCCTGATCAACACCAAGACCCGCCAGCAGCAGAGCAAGCCCCTCACCCGGACCTGGGCCGATCGGATGGCCGAGCAGCTGAACAGCGTGATGGGCGCGGGGACGGTGGTGGTGGTGCCGGTGGGTTGGCAGGGGGTGGGGCTCAACTGAGCCCCCTCACCGCGGGGCGGCCCTTTCGTCCGCTCTCCCGTTCAGGTTCGCCGAATTACTGACCGGCTGGTCATTAACGCCAAAGCTAACGCACGGCAGGTGCAGAGCAGCCTACCGCGCGGACCTCTTCCGATATCATGCCACGTCCTTGAATTTCAATCCCAAGTTCCGGGCGGCCTTGTGGGTGCAGGTCGCCGAGTACGGCAGCGCGCCGATCTTCACCAGGTGCCGGATCAGCGGGGGCACCTCGAGTTGGGGATCCGTCTGCCGCAGCGTGGCGTCGAACTCGCCCCGCAGGATGCGCAGGCGCAGGTCCTGCACCTCGCCCTGGTCCAGCACCGCCCAGCGGTCCGACGCGCCCCTGACGATACGCTCCAGGCCGTAGATGCCGGCGACGTGCTGCGACGAGGGGTCGAGCCCGAACACCACGATGCGGGCCATCAGGGGGCGCTCGGCAATGATCCGCTTGCGATTCCGCACCCGCCAGAACCGGAGCATCGGCAGCACCGTATCCACGCCTCTACGGGCCATGGCGTCGCGCACCTGGATCTCGCAGCCAGGGTTAGTCACGGCGGCGTGCCAGCGGACCGGGTTGGGCTCGCCGGCGGCTTGGCACATGGCGGCCTCGCGGCGGCTATCTCGCGGCCAGCGGCAGCGGTCACCAAGGCGCAGAGTGGGCGCGGCCGGCAGCACCGGCGCGTCCGTCGCTTCACCAGCAGCCTGGGCAAGAGCGATTGAGCGACGGGACATCAGGCCGTCTCACTCGCTAGGCCGGACCCGAGCAGAATGACTCGCTGCTTCTTGATCATGACACACTCCCAACTCGAGACAGGCAGGCAGCATCGGCAAAGGCCGGGTGGCGGCTCTGAAACGAGCCAGGGCCTTATGGCAGAGGCACCCACGCCCCGATCAGGTTCTGGGCGCCGCCCGCTTTGCCGTCGTCGAAACACCGGTCACAAGCGGACCGGTGCGCCATGCGTACGTGTCAAGGTCGGGGCGGAAGCGGCGCCGATAAGGCCCGTTCTTCCGCGGCTTAATCTATGTAGTTACGCGATGCGCTTTTTACGTCTGGCCTGTCCGAGACCGTTGCTCTTGGCAAGCTCGGAACGAGTGGCCGCGTAATTAGCGGCGACCATCGGATAGTCACGCGGCAGGCCCCACTTCTGGCGGTACTCCTCGGGGGTGAGACCACGGCTCGTCAGGTGCCTTTTCAGCGACTTATACTGACGGCCGTCCTCAAGACTAATCAGGTAGTCCGGCGTTACCGTCTTCCTGATTGGAACGGGAGGCTCGAGCTTCACAGGCTCCGCAGCCGCCGGCGACGCCAGCTTTACAAGCGCCGCGTGGGTCGAGGCGATCAGCGCCCCCAGTTCGCCGGCCGGCACACTATTCTTCGCCACGTAGGCTGACACGATGTCAGCGGCGAGGGCAACGTATTCCGGCAGGGTGGCGCTATCATCGCTCATGAATGTTTTCCTAGTCCAATTTATGGCGCGGAAATTCAAGCCGCAGCTAGTTCGCCTGTTAGAACGTCACACCAATCACTACCAATTTCAGCGGGAATTTCAACTCTCACGCTAGAGTACGCGCGGGAAAGTCGGTGTGCGAGCGCATAGGATGCCGCCTGCCCAGCGTAAGCGGCATCAGAATCTCCGAACACGACGATTTCCTCGACGCTTGAGGGCGGCTCCCACTTAGTGAGCAAGGTGGAATTGATTGCAGCCCAGCATGGGATGCCGAAGAGGGAAGCTGCGGCCAAAGCCGTCTCGATTCCCTCGGCGATCCCAAGGACCGGGCCAGGCTCGAAGAGACGGATGGCGGCGCCGGCCGGGATGGGGCCGGGCATCATCCGGCGCGGATCGTCGACCGGCGCCTTCCTGCCGTCCTCGGTCAGGTAGGTGCGATGGATCGTGGCCGGCGCGCCGTCGGGCCCGGTGACCATGGCGAGCATGGCCGGATGCCAGGAGGGCGTCTCGTTCTGGTAGCGAAGGCGTGTGACTGTGCGCAGGCAAGCCGGGATGGTCGACAGGCCGACGCGCCGTGCGAGATAGCGCGCAACGGGGTCGCCGGCCTGCACCGGCGAGGAGGATCGCCACAGCCGGTTCAGGCGCTCGCGGCAATCGTCGGCAGAGCGCTTTCCGCGCACCGGGTGGGCCGGGACCGTGCCCATCAGGGCATCGACGCGCTCGGCTACCTCCCTGAACGTGATGCCGAGAACCCGTATCGCCAACGTCGGGCCATCACCCGCGCCACAATGGTTGCAGATCCAGGTCCCCCTCCCCTCCACATCGTCGAAACGGAAGCGGGTCTTGCCGCTGCAGAGTGGGCAGGGGCCTTGCTTCGCGGTGAGGTACTTCCGATCCACGCCGAGGAGGGGGAGGAGTTCGGACCACCGGCCGGACGCGCGCTCACTCAGCGGCCTGGACATGGTGGACCTCCCGCTTCTTGGCGAAGGCGATCGCGCGCGATTTCACCCAGCTCAGGATCTCAGGGGTAGGCTCGACCTCCGGGGCGTCACGGTAGTGGTTGGGCCAGACGCCGGTGAGTTCGCGGAACTGGTTCGCCGCCCATCCGGTCGAGTACCCGCGGCGCCGCCCCACTAGCTTGAGCTGCCCGAACAGGTCGGCCTTCTCGAGCGTCTTGGCCTTCGCCTTCAACGGCCTCACCTCTACGAGCTCGCCGTCCTCGCACTGGATCTCGCTCCGCTTTTCCGGCTTGAAGCCGCAGGCCGGGCAGGCATGGACCTTGGGCGGCTTGAGGAAGCTGCAGGACGAGCATTCCTTCGGCAGAGGCTCCGGACGCTCCTTGGCGTCGCGCTTCTGGCGCTCCCGGCCGTCGTCGAGCCGGTCGTGGTGGATGTCCGTCACGAAACCGAGCCGCAGGTGCGTGTCGGAGTGGTCCAGGATCAGGCAGTCGGCCTTGCCCGGCGCGGTCCGCAGGCCCCGCCCGATGATCTGGACGAACAGCATCTCGGACTTGGTCGGCCGCGCCAGCACGATGCAGCGCACGTCCAGATCCACGCCGGTGGTCAGGCACCCGACGCTCGCGATCGCCTTCAGCTCGCCGCGGGTGAACTGCCGGAACAGCGCTTCTCGCTCCTCGCTGCCGGTGTAGGCGTCGATGTAGCCCGTCGCTACACCGGCTGCCTGAAACTGCGCCTGGAGGTGCTTGGCGTGCGGCCGGTCGACGGCGAAGATGAAGGTCGGGCGGTTCTCACCCCGCCGGAGCCAGGTCTGGACGATGTCGGCGACGAGGCTGGCCTGATTCATCGCCTCGCCGAGGTCGCCCTCGTGGTAATCGCCGGCGACCGTGCGGACGTCGGAAAGATCGGGGTGCGACGGCGCGTAGACCCGGAACGGCGAGAGGTACCCGGCCTCGATCAACTCGCTGGTGGTCGTGACCTGGATCAGGTCGTCGTAGAATTTGCCCAGGCCCTTCGTCCACGGCGTCGCCGAGAGACCGACGAAGGGCACGCGCTGCCAAGCCGGATCGCCCATCCACACGCCCAGCATCTCGAACCAGCGATGCGCCTCGTCGACCACGACGATGTCGAACGGCGGGATCGCCCGGCGCTGCAGGGTCTGGATCGACGCGACCTGCACTGGCTTGCTCGCGTCCGTCATCGGGTGGCTGCCCTGGATCACCCCCACGTCGTGAATTCCCTCGCTGAAAAACGACCGGACGGTCTGATCGATGAGGGACAAAGCAGGAACAACGAACAGGATCCGCTTGCCCTTCGCCAAGGAGCCCCGGACGATCGCGCCGGCCACCACGGTCTTGCCGAAGCCGGTCGGGGCTTGGAGCATCGGGCGGCGCCGGCCGCTGCGGAGCGAGGCGCGGAGGCGGTCGATGATCGCGACCTGATGGGGGCGAAGCTGCCGGGTCATCGGTCGCCCCCTGCGGCAACGTCGAGATCGTCCCAGGCCGAGCTGTCCAAGCCGAGGGGGGAGCTTGGGCCGAAAGCGTCGTC
Source organism: Methylobacterium sp. 174MFSha1.1 (assembly GCF_900116815.1). NCBI lineage: Bacteria > Pseudomonadati > Pseudomonadota > Alphaproteobacteria > Hyphomicrobiales > Methylobacteriaceae > Methylobacterium > Methylobacterium sp. 174MFSha1.1. Next base: position 55,637 of record NZ_FPCB01000025.1, read on the forward strand.
GCCAAACGGGTCGAAAGGGGGTCCGGGGCGGCGGGTCGCGCCTACCTGCTCCACATCCTGAAACCTCTTCTCACGGCTAGGAATAAGGTTCATGGTAGTTCTTGGTAGGTTCTTTCCCCGGCACGTGGTGCCGCTAACCCTACCTTCAGATGCCGCTAATCCGTCCTTGATATGCCGGTAACTCTCCCCGGACTTAGCGGCATCATCTGCCGGTAAATCACGGCCCGAGGGGCGGACCGGCTCGGGCTCTTCCACGGGATCGGCAGCCACCGTGACGAGGTCGAATTCTACCGCCAAGTTGAGAACGATCAGGTCCGAGGCGCGCCCGCCGATACCGTTGCCGCGGTGCGTCCGGGCGATGGCGCCGGCGGCGGTCAACTCGGCCAGGACGAGGCGGATGGTGCGAACCGCGAGGCCGGTCTCAGCGGCCAGCGTAGCCTGCGAGGGCCAGCACCGGCCCTCCTTATCCGCGTAGTCGGCGAGCGCGTTCAGCACGACCCGGCAGGTGGTGCGCACGCGCTGGCGCTTGGCCCATTTGGCGGCGACGACGCTCACTGCTCACCTCCCTGAACGGAGGCGGCGACCAGATCGTCAGCCACGCGGTAGACATGCTCGGCGGCGTTCGGCGTGCTCGAGGCCTTGGCGATGGTGGAGCCGGCATAGCGCAGCAGGCAGTCACCGAAATCGACCACCATCTCGTAGTCGAATGCTGCCTGGGCCCGGCGAACCAGATCTTGGCGGAGAGCGCGCAGTGCCGCGTCGGCGGCGTCGTAGAGGCTCGGGTCGGCGCGAAGCTGTGTCTTGAGTTCGGGCATGACGAGACCGTTCCGAGAACCGCAGGCGCGGTCGGTTGCAGGCTTCGGTGGATGGGACGGGGTGGCGCCCTAGGCGCGTGGGATCACGGCGGCGCGCGCACTTGTGCCCTCGGCCGCTCCTTGGTGGTCAGGTGGCCCCTGAACTCGGTGACCGGCGGCTCGGGGGCCGGCTGCAGCAGCGAGAGCGCCAGGATCGTGTCACGGTGCGCACGGGCCCGCGCACGATTCCTCTGGGCCGCCTCAGTCAGGTCCCCGGCGGCGAGTTCGTCGGCAAGCTGTTCTTCCGATCGGGCCTGGGCGTCGTACCAGCGGATGAGTTGGTCGAGCCGCGGGCCCGAGATCGGCCGGTCGCTCACCAGGATGGTGATGGCGCTCTCGTCGGCCATCACTCGGCGGCCTCCGGCATGGTGACCGCCGCCGCTGCGGCGAGGATCGCGGCGCGCAGGCGCAGGTTCTCGGCTGTCAGGCGAGAGACCTCGTCCTCGAGCGCTAGGTGGTCGCGCTCGTCGCGGACGAGGTGAGCCCGCATGAAGGTGGTGTAGGCCGCGGCGACCGCGGCGTGGTCGGCCGGGTCGTCGCTGTCGGCGGCGATCCGCTTGGCGTCGACCCAGGCCCGGAACAGGCGTTCCCGGTAGCCCCGGGCCGGAGCGAACCCGGCATCCGGTGCGTCAGGGGCGAGGGTGGGGGCAGGAGCGGTCACGGGTCACTCTCCATCAGCCAGACGCCGAGTGCGGCCAGCCACCGCCCGGAGCGCAGCAGCATCCGCCCCAGCCGATCCCGCAGAGAGGCGGGACATGCGTTCCGCCAGCGCTTCGAAGTCTGCTGCCAACGAGGCGTACTCATCTGATCTCTCCCGGGTGCGGGCCGCACGCGCCGCTCGGATCGCCTCGATCTCCGCGGCCTGGACGGACCGGGCCTTGCGGTACCAGAGGTCGAAGGCCCGCCAGTACGAGAGCCCGGCCCGCCGAGCGGCGCGGCCAATCTGAACCTTGATGCTGTCGTTGCCGACCGGCTGCGCGATCTCGCGCAGGCCCTCGGCCGCCTCAAGCAGGAACGCGGTCACGCGCTGCTCCCAAGACTTTTGGGACATCTCCCAATCCACCTCCGCCACGATCCGGGTCGTGACGGAGGTGCCAGATGAGGAGATGCCCCGAGGATGAGTTGACGGAGACGGAGGCCACGCCGCGCACCACCCTGGCAGGACCGGGTGCGGCGCGGGCCGCCGAGACGAGACGCAAACACAAGGAGCGGGCGCGCCAGCGCCGACGCCGGCACGCGCCCTGGGAGCGAAGCGCGCTCCATTCCCGCAGCCGGCCCCGATGAAAGGAGCCGGCCATGACCGGACGCGAGACCGACCCCGATCAGGACTTCACGATCGAACTGCAGCGCGTCGAGTTCGAGGACGACGACCCCTTCGGCCCGGAGACCTACGTGATCACCTTCCGGGTCGAGCGAGAGGGCAGAGGATTCGACATCACGGTCTGGCTGCTGGCCCACAGCGTGCCGACGGTCGATCTGATCCGAGCCGCGATGGTGCTGCTGCACGAAGTCGTGGCGAAGCTCACCGAGCAGACCAGGGCGTGGAAGGGAGGCATGGCCTGACCACGATACGCTGCAGTTAAGAAATGCGAGCGCCGGGCGGCGGACAGATCTATTGTTCAGCCCGGCGAAACTATCATCGATCAGCATGGCGCCGCCTCATCTTGACCGATGAAACGGAGTGTCTTGTGACGTCGGCGCTTCTGTTGTTCAAAAGCATGCGCACTCACAATGAATTCGGGTGTGAGAGCAACGATCCCCCTCACGCGAGCTTCGGTTAACAGCTTCGGCCAATAGGCGACAGGGATCGACCCGCGACGTCGCATAGAAGCCGCATGCTCTGTGGGGACGCCGATGACACGCCCTACCTGAGCGGGGCCGCCAAATGCCTCAAAAATTCCGCCGACCGTCATCATGGGCCATCTGTACGTTTTGTGGCGTGGTCGGTCAAGGCGAAACGTACAGTGCGTTTTGTTAGAAGGGCGGCATGACGCTCGACACTCCGAACAAGCGCTTGGCTCACGTGCGCGAAGCAGCTGGCTACTCGACCGCAACCGAAGCAGCTCGAGCCTTCGGCTGGAATGAGAACACGTATCGAAGCCATGAAAACGGAGAGCGCGGTCTAAAGGCTGAGATTGTGCGGAAGTACGCGCGTGCGTTTCACGTATCAGTATCATGGATATTATTTGGATTTGGCCGACACGATCAAAGCAATGTGATTCCGCTTAGAGGATATATAAATCAAGATAATTCAATTTATTTCAAAAAAGAAACAAAGAATCGTCAAACATACGATGTAGGCGCAAAATTAGATTTCGAGCTGTCAGGTGATTTTTTTGGCATTGATACGCCGCAATTTGTACCGGATTTGACATTACTGGCAAAAAGTTTAATAATATTTAGAACCCTGCCGTGGACTATTAGCAGCGCTGAAGGCAAGTTGTGTCTCATCGAAAAGGAAGATGGCACATTTACGGTACTGCCGGTTCTCAAGGGTGATGGCGCTAAAACGATCCAGATTGCTACGAGGGGAATTCCACCTATTCTTGAGATTCAACCAAAAAGTCTTCATCTAGTTTATCTTATCGTTCCACCGGGAGGCTGGGAACCCGTCGAAGGATTATAGCGACTGCCAGCATCATAAAGAGCGATATCTTGTATCTTGTCGTAAAATATTGATTCTACAGTAGATTAATTTGCCTTTATTGCGTTGCAAATAATTCGTTCGGCGTATCAGTACCAATAAACACTTGATAGGATCTAGCGCTTTCGGATGCTCTTGTTCGAAGGCGCTAGATCTTAAAGAATGCTTGCTAGATATTTTAATTCGCGCTGATAACGTGCTGCGGATGAGTTCACCTGCAGACGCTTTCCTTCGACCTTATGAAAACTTCCGACTTTGAGGTCAGCAATCGGAATGCTTTTCGCGCCACTGACGCGCCCTGCCGACACAAAATCATCTGTCACCACGAAGCATTTACGAGGATCGTCGGCGGCGAATAGATGGGGGTACTTCCCCGCCAGTCGACATGCTCGTTCAATATACATCCTTGATGCCGAGTCAGGAGTTGCGGTTTGCTGACTCTTGGAACCAGCCATTGTCATTACTACTGCAGCAATCTTCGGGGTGGGCAGCCCGCCAGCACGCTCGTTCCACGTCTGGAAATCTCTATTTGAATTGTCGAGCATATTGAGCAATAAATTGAAGGACTCGATGGAATGTTCATCAACACGAATTGGGACAATTAAAGCGTCAGCCGCGCACCAAGCTAGGTGTGTTCCACCTGCATAGAACGGACTCGTGTCCATAAGAACAATCTCCGCTCCGGTATTTACGCATTGATGGTCAAGTATTTGCTTCAAGCTCAACAATAGCGCCCGCACGGAGTTTATTTTTGATTTTCCTGTGTTTGCCGCTGCAAGTTGCAGCTGCTGATATAGCTGAGATGGAAATGCAAACATTTCAGGATCGCCGGGGATAATATATGACCCCTTGCCGCCCATAAAAGATTCGCATGACTGTGATACACTATACGCTATTTCGTCAGGCTCAATACCAAACGCAGGACCGAGAAGTCTTGGACGTAGAGCGTCGAGGATTGTCACCTTATTTTCTCTGTCGCGCCGCAAAACTTCGGTTAGGTTGCATTGCGGACACAAATCGGCAATCAATAGGCGATAACGCCGAGAAAGTTCGTATGCAATATTAAATGCTATAGAGGATTTACCGACGCCGCCACGAAGATTAGTAACTGCGTATGAACGAAACTTGAGCGGCCTACTTAGAGAAAATCCTTCCTGAATGACCTTAGCGTGAGTGTCGAGGACAGGCTGGATATGTTCTTCAGCTTCAGGGGCAAGCGGGAGATCTTCAAGCATAGCATGACCTGTAGAAGCTTGGCGCCACCACGGCACCATCGTTCGCTACAGGCATAACATCTTTCGGCAGGGAACGCGAACACCTGCAGGTGAGAAATATTTTGGCAGGCGTAAATATTTTCGGCAGGACCACTGCTAAGGCATTGATTTTAATTGTTTTATGAAATTTTGTCGCACGAGACGATGCTTGCGGGTCTATCGGGCGTGCCGCGAGTGAAGCCGTTGGAGTATCGGTCGTGCGGAATAGGTCACGCGAGGCTTCGAATTCGGACAGGCGCTGCGGCTGTACGAAACGTGTTGACTATCCAGTGCAAAACGTACAGCATGGTAGTCACCTTCTTCGAGGCAGTGGAGGTCGCCAGTGCTGCCCAACCTCGTCCCCTTCATACCTAGCCTCGCCGTGGCCGCGCTCTGGTGCGCCAGCCACGCCCTCACTCGCTAAACGGAGGGTTGAGGCATGGGAGCGCTCACGACCTTCGACTTCGAGACCAAGCCGCTGCGCTTGGTCGACCGCAACGGCGAGAGCTGGTTCATCGCTGGCGACGTCGCCGGCATCCTCGGCTACGCTGCCGCCAAGGATCTGACCCGCACCCTGGATGACGACGAGAGGGGTGGGCACCGGGTGCCCACCCCTGGCGGAGAGCAGGAAGTCGCCGTCATCAGCGAGGCGGGCCTGTACCGGGCCATCATCCAGCGCCGGGCGACGAACGCCGTTCCGGCCGAGATCCGGCAGACCATCACCCGCTTCCAGCGCTGGGTCTTCCACGACGTGCTGCCGAGCATCCGCAGGACTGGTACCTACGCGCCGGCCGAGCGGTCCGATGCGCCCGGGGTCGCCACCGCCTTCCACTCCTACTTCTCCATCGGCGAGCTGATCGGTCTCGACCGCAACCAGGCGGCTCTGGCGGCCAACCGCGCGACGCGCACCACCACCGGCATCGATCCGCTGGCGCTGATGGGCGCGACCCATCTCCTGGCGCCGCAGCAGGCCCCGCTTCTCACCCCGACCGACCTCGGCAAGGAAATCGGTGGCCTCTCGGCAATCGCGGTCAACAACATGCTGGCGGACCGCGGTTTCCAGGAGGGCCGGCGCGACGCCAAGGATCGGCCCTACTGGGTCCCGACCGCCGCGGGCGAGCGCTTCGCCGTGTTCCTCGACACCGGCAAAAAGCATTCTGACGGCACGCCGGTGCGCCAGCTCAAGTGGTTGGCCGACATCGTCGCCGCCCTGCGCGAGACGACTACGGCCGACGCGCCCGTAGCCTGATCCTCTTCTTCCCAGTTCCCGCCCTCGTCGGCTGAGAGCCGACCCGGACGGGCCACCCCGCGGGTCATCACGCCCGCTTCTTCCCACACAGCCAGACCCATCAGGAGGCTGCCATGCTTCACGTTCCCGGTATGCCCGAAGGCGTTCACGTTTCATTCTCGCCGGAGGATCAGCCGGTGTCGTCTCCGGCCCAGCCGGAGCGCTACACCCCGCCGAGACTCGTCGGAGCCGGCGGCACGCCGTCGGACGCCCTGACCGCGCTGCTCGACGCACACGAACTCGCCTACGGGCACGCCCTCTGCTCGGAGGCCTACGGTCTGCCGGACCTGGCCGAACGGCGGCAGGCCGAGGAGGAGGCCTTCCGAGCGCTGCTCCACACCCCGATGCACTCGGATGCCGACCGCGTCGCCTACGCCATCGCCGTAATCTCGCGGCAGATGTATTCCCTCGGCGATGCCAGCGCGACCGAGCGCGATCACCCGATGGCGGTCGCCTACCGCAACCTCCGCTTCGGCGAGCATGCCCGGGAGCCGGAGGAGATGCGGCGCGTCGGGCGTCCAGCCGACCCCGAGACTGCCGCAGACCCAACCCTCTCGGCCATCGCCGCCAGCAAGGCGGCAACCGCAGCATTCGACGCCTTCGAGGCAGAGCTAGAGCGCTATGGGAAAACCTCAGGGTGGGCCGCCCGTGAGGGCTACCTTTCTGACGCCGACCTCACGGCGCAGAAGGCCGTTTGGAAGACCGTCCCCACGACCCTGGCCGGACGCCGTGCCCTCGTCGAGTATGCCCGCGCTCAGGTCCAGCGGCGCACCCATCCTGACGGCGACGTGGACGACAGCGCTTGGCTGCTCAGCCAGATCCTCGACGCCTTCGCGGCGATGGTCGATACCGGCTCCGCCGTAAGGAGTCTCCGATCAGAGGCCTCCGACGCTTCGGCCCTAATCGATGTCCTCGAACGGGAATGGGCGGCGGAGATTGTCGGGGATCGTGAGGACCGCAGCGATCTCAGCGCCGAGGCGGATGCCCGCAGCGACGCGAGGATGGAACGGCGGGATGCGCTGATGGCTGCCGCCGAGGCGCTACCGGCAGGATCGCGCGAGGCCCGGCACGCCAAGGCTCTGGCCTTCGCCTGGGACGCATCGATCATGCTTTGGAAGGCGGATTGGACGCGCGACCAATACGGGACGGACGGTCGCCTCATGATCGACCTGATGGACAGCCTGACCGGCGAGCCTCGGGTGGCACATGCTGCAATCCCGGAGGTTGTCGCCCTAAAGACACCAAACCTCAACCTGTCCAGCTATTCGGTCTCGCAGCTCTGCGCCCTGTTCGGCGTCTATGAGCGGGCAGAAGATCACTTCTACAGCGCCGCCTGGTGGCCGAAGCTCGGCGAGACCGGATCGAGCTTGGTTACCGACGAAGGCGATCGCTGCATGGCGCTTAAGGACGCCGTGGCAGACGAACTGCAAAAGCGCAAACCCGTGGATACCGGTGATGCGGACGAGCGCGGAGAGATACTGATGCGTCGCATGCTCCTCCGGGGAGACTGGGACGCCACTGCCCACCAGGCTTGCAGCCTCCGGAACGAGGTTGCTGCCTGCCAGGGGAAGCACTGACCGATGGCGAACGCCGTCGCCCTCCAGACCCGGCAGCCTCGTGCTGCCGGCCCCACCAGAGTCACCCTCCCTCCCCTGCATCCGGCAGCCGCGTGGGCAAGCCTGCCGGCGGAGGCCCGGGACACCCTCGGCACCACGCTGGTCGACCTCGTGTTCCAAGACTTCCTTTCGGGCGCCGCCTACGCCGAGGAGGATCGCGTGCTCACCGATGACGAACAGCGCAGCGCCGCCATCGAGCGTGCCGAGCGGCTGCTGAACCGGATCTACGACGATGTCGCCGCCGCGCTGCCGGCGCTGTTCGGCCCAGCCGGCGAAAACCCGGCTTGGGTCGAGGATTACCGCGCTGGCCGGCTCTCCATCTCGCACGAAGGGGTGCTGTCGTGATCGCCTCTCAGACCACCGACCCGCACGTTGCCTGCCGGCGCCGACTCCTGACCGCCTATGCCTGGTTCGTGGCCTCCCGGCCGATCGAGGGGGGTTCGAATCCCTCTCTCTCCGCCCACAAGGCCGCCCAGGCGGTGAACAGTGCGAAGCGTCGCGAGGTCGCCCGCGTCCTCGCTCTGCAAACCCCGACGACCTTGGACGGTCTGCGGGTGTTCGGTCTGGCCCTGGCGATGTCGCTTGAGGGTACCTCCGTGGAGGGCGACACCGATGTTGCCGCGGCCCGCGCGATCCTCAGCGCCACCCGGGAGACCCTGCCGTTGGGGTTCATCGGCTTCGGCGACGAGCCGGATCACGGCGACCGTGACCGTGCCGCCTGGACCGGCATTGGATCGCTCCCCGCCTGGGCTCGCGACGGCAAGGCCGCGCCTGACGATGCCGACTTCCTGACGGAGACGCGGGCATGAACGCAATCGGTCGCCTCCCGCCCACCCGCGGCCTCGTCGGGATCGACGTCCTGCTGATCGAGGGCCGCGTCATCCACCTCGACGACATTGCGACGGCCGAGGAGGGGCGCCAGCTTCTCGCGGTCCTCGACGGCGAGATTGCCAGGATCGAGGACCAGCTTTCCGCTGCCGATCTGCGCGGCGCGGACCCAGAATGGCGCCGGCGCGCCACCACCGCGCACAAGCGCAAGCGCCGGATCCGCCCCCGGCTGCAGGAGCGGATCGGCACGCTTCGCCGGGCCGAGCGGGATCAGGCGCACGCTGCCGACACCCTCGCCGCCACCTCTGCCAAGGACGGCCGGCGGCGAGCCTTCATCCTCGCCGCACAGCAGTTGCTCAGCCACGAGGTCGTAACAGAGGTCTGGGCGCGGGCTGCCGAACTAAAGCCCGATCTGTTCGTGGGGGAGGCGCGCTGATGCACAAGACCAACTCGCGCAATGCCCAAGCCCGCGCGCTCGCTGCCGTGCTTCACGCCCGGCACAACGAGGCGGGGATCAAGCCCGGGGTCTTCAAGGAAGAGGCGGCCGGGCCCGAAACGCCGGAGGAACGCAAGCAGGCGCTGATCCGGGAGAAGATCCGGATCTCCCGCGAGCTGACGGACGTGAAGTCGCGCATGGCCGCCGCCGATGCCTCCCGCCAGCGTACCGGCCGCTACGCGCCGCGCAAGGAGTGGTTGGAATGGGCGGAGCGCCGGGCCGCGCTCGTCGCCGAATTACAGGACATCGAGGTGCAGCTGGCCGGCGCCAAGGTTCTGGCCGCCCGTGCCCACGAAGTGGTGAACTCCGAGCAGCGCGAGACCTTCGCCCGGGTCTTCATGAAAACCGCCCGGGAGATGCTGACCGAGCCGGTCTACTCCCGGCTGATCGTGGCGACAAACCATCGGCTTGCCGATGCGCGGGAGGCGGGTGAAACGCCATGACCCAGACCGACCCCATCCTCGCGGCGATCACAGCCCACCGGGCCGCCTACGACGCCTTCCAGGTCGCGCCCGAGGGCGATGCCTCCATCCTCGCCGACGAAGCCTACCGCGAGGCCGGCGACGTGCTGATTGCGCAGGCCTGCACCACGGCGGCCGGCGCAGCAGCCCTTCTGCAGCACCTGCGGTGGTGGCTCGTGGAAGAGGCCGCCTTCGCTGAAAGCTACGGTCTGACCTATCGGGCCGCCCAGGTCCGCGTCGCTGACCTCACAGCGCTAGCCTGTGCGTGCTGGCCGGTGGCGGTGGTCGGCCTGGACCCGATCCACCAGGCCATAGCCACGGCTGAGACCGCGGAAGCGGCCCACACCGCGGCGCTGTCAGGCCTCGACGAGAGCAACGAGGTGCAGATGCGCCGCGCCAACGCCGCGGCCGACGCGAGTTCGGCGGCCTTCCAGGCGCTCACCTTCGTCATGCCGACCTCGCGAGCCGGGCTGTACGCCCTTGCCGAGTTCTATGCCCGGGAGAGCGAGGAATTCGAGCCGATGTGCGCGGGCGGTCAGTACCTGCAGCACCTCGCGGCCGCCATGAAGGGGAGTGATTCCACAGGCATGATTTCGGGACTCTCGCCGGCAAAAGCTGCGTCAGATCAGCGTCTTGTCTGCATGATTCCGCGAGCGGCCGCACACGCCACTTCATCGGCGAGGGCGCAGTGAAGTCGTCTCTCTCAGACGTGAGCCGAGACTGTCTCCGGCACGCGCCGAATGGCATTGCGCCGGATGGTCCCGTCACGCAGCGCAGTTGCGGAGCAATCGGCATCACCGCGGCCGATCGGCTGGCCTGCCTCCACCTCGCCGTTGGAGAGGTAGGTGTCGAGCGGCCTCATGACATCGCGAAAGAGACCGCCCACGCCAAGGGCGTCCGTTACTTCATAGAGCAACATGACAGTACAGCTTTCGGGTGTGAGTTGTTAGGCGCTGCTCACGCGCGCCACGTATGCCCGAACTACGATTTGACACTCGATACGTTCCAGCGGATCCCGGAAACTTCACGCGCTCCGACCGCTCGCCCAGCCCTCAAAGCAGGATAGCGACCCTGACCATGGCGCGCATGTCTCTTCGCAATCAGGGTCTGTTCCCGTGCGAGGCCGAGGTGGCCCGGCGCCTCAGCCAAACCCCCACCGAGTGGTCGGCGAAGGCGAAGATCCTGGAGCGCGACGGTCTGCCGAAGGTGGACCCCCTGATGGGCGGCCGGCCCTGGCCGGCAGTGCAGGCCTACTTCCTGAGGCGCTACGGTCTCTCCACCGTCCAGGCGATTCCGCCCGACGGCATGGAGAACCTCGATGTCCTCTGATTTTCCGACACCAGGATTGAAGCGCAAATCGCGGAAGGGCGGCCCTGACGTGCCCATGTGGGCAGCACGAGCCGATCTTGTGAAGCGCGGGTACGAGCCTAAAACGGTCCGCCTCCCCTATCGTCTAGATGAGCCCGAGGACGCGGCGCTTCTCTCAGCGGCCTGCCTCCGGCTGCAGGCCGAGATGCTGGAGTGGTCATCCGGGCATTTGCGGGATCCGAACCGGTTCGATGGCACGATCCGCAGCCTATCGCGGCGATACCAGACCGACCCGGAAAGCCCGTTCAACCGCCGGCTCAAGCACACCACTCGCGAGAAGGATGCCCACGTCCTCACACTGATCGAGAAGGCCTTCGGTGATCGCGTAGTGCCATCTCTGAAACTTGCGGACTTCTGGCGGTGGTATGACGCGGCGAAGAAACCCAAGGCGCCGGGCCAGCACGAGCGCGTCAGGCGCGCCTGGGGCATCATGAAGAAGCTGCGCGAGCTGTTCGCCTACGGCGTCGCCGCCGAACTCAATGGCTGCGCCCGGGTGCGCGACATCCTCGCCGAGATCCGCTTCCCACAGCCGGCTCGGCGGCGGGTCACCCTCGATCTGGAGCACGTCGAGGCCTTCATCTCGAAGGCGATCGAGATGGAGCGCATCTCCCTGGCACTCGCAACCGCGATCCAGTTTGATGCTGTCATGCGGCAGAAGGACGTGGTGGGCGAGTGGGAACCGATCCCGGAGGGCGAGGCGCGGACCGGCATCGTGCTCAACGGCCGCCGCTGGGTGAACGGCCTGACCTGGGCCGGCGTCGTACTCGACGGCGTAACGCGGAAAGCCACCACGAAGACGGGGGCGATGATCGCCCACGACCTCTCGCTTTGCCCGCACGTGCAGCAGGTCGCCGCGCACGTCCTGCCCGAGCGTCGCGTCGGTCCGCTGATCATCGACGAGCAGCAGGGACGGCCCTACGCCGGCGACGCCTTTCAGCGCGAGTGGCGCAAGGTTGCTAGGGCCGCCGGGATCCCGGACCACATCTGGAACATGGATGCGCGGGCTGGGGCGATCACGGAGGCGGAGGACGCCGGGGCTGACCTCGACGCGATCCGCGCGACCGCAGCCCATACGGATGCGAAGACCACGGCTCGCTACTCGCGCGGCGCGGTCGGCAAATCGCGGAACGTGGCGGAGCTGCGTCTTGCCCATAGGGCCATGAAGAACAGCGCCTGAACGAGCATAAGGACCGCGATGGGGACCATGGGGTCCGCTAGATCAGCGGTAGACCGTCGAAAAAGCTGACGCTTCAAGGGGTTATATGGAGCGGGCGATCGGGATCGAACCGACGACATTCAGCTTGGGAAGCTGACGTTCTACCACTGAACTACGCCCGCGGTGGTCATCGTCATACGGGGTCGCCCCGGCGCTGTCCACCCCGAAATGCCGCGCTGGCCGGACCGTCCGGCGCTCCGCGAGCGGCGCTCCGGGTCAGCGTTCCGTGCGCCCCGATTGCGGGGCGTTGGGGTCGCCGCCGCCGGCGCCGAAGAGCTTGCGCAGGAAGCCCGGGGCGATCGCCGAGAGCGGGTTGACGCTGATGCTGGGGGCGCTCATCGCGCCGGCGACGCGGAAGTTGATGCCGAACAGGCCCTCGTTGTGGCCGCCGCCCAGGAGCGGGCCGAAGATCGGCACCTGGGAGACCACGTTGTTGAGGCCGTAGAGCGGCACGAAGGTGCCGGAGACGTCGGTGCGGTCCTTGGCCGAGTCGATCCAGCCGCCCAGGGTGAAACCCATCGCCGGGCCGGAGATTGCGGCCTCCGCGAAGGCGACGCGGGTGCCAGTGCGCTGGAAGGCGGCGCGCAGGCGGTCGAAGCCGACGTCGTTGGCGTCGCTGCGCCGGTCCTCGCTCTCGCCCTGGGCCATGATCCGGCCGAGCGCCGGCTCGTTGCGCAGGGCGAAGGAGCGGATCTGCACCAGGCCCGATTGCGGCCCGTCGTTCAGGCCCATCTGCAGCGACAGGAACCCGCCCTGCATGCGCTTGTAGATGTCGAGGAAGCGCAGGGCGGCGCCGGCGTCGCTGGTCTCGGCATTGAGCACCGGCGGGCTGCCGCGGTCGGCCCTGGCCACCTCCAGGCTCACCCCGGCCGAGCGCAGGCGTCCCTGGATCCGGGCTTGGCGAACGTCGTCGCCGCGCAGGGACAGCTTGAGGCTCGCGTTGGTCAGCGCCTCCTCGTTGAAGCCGGTCAGGATCGCGAAGCTGAGATCGGCCTCGACGTCGCGGGCGACCCCGTCCTTGGCCCCTTTGCGCGGCGGCGCGGTCAGCGCGCGCAGGAACGGCCGCGCATCGGCGACGCCGCCCTTGGCGCTGATCCGGTAGCCGTTGCCGGCCCGCTCGACCTGGGCGCGGATGTCGTCCCCCGGGGAGAGCTTGAGGCTGGTGAGGTCGGCCCGCTCGAAGCCGCCCTCGGCGTTGAGCGACGCGCTGCCGCGCAGCTGCACCGGGCCGGATTCGAGCACGATGTCGCGCAGGTCGCTGCCCTGGCCGGTGTCGGTGAGGGCGAGCGTCAGGCGGCCGGGCCTGCCGGCGGGCTTGGTCCAGCCCGGCAGGAGCCCGTCGACGCTGGCGCGGGCGAGATCGGCCTCGACCCGGACCGGGTTCCTGCCCGGCCGGCCGACCGGCACGACGAAGCGGGCATTGACGGGACCCGCGAGCTGGGGCGCCGTCGGCAGGCCCTTTCGGGCGCGCGCCGCGTCGTCGAGGGCGAGCGTCACCACCGCCTCGCCCGGCGCCCCGGCCTTCGGCTGGTGCAGGTCGACGGTGAGGGGGGCGCCGGCGAGCCGCCCGTCGCCCTTCAGGCTGAAGCCGTTGCGGTCGTAGGCGACGGAAAAGCGGCCGTTCTCGAGCTTCTCCTTGCCGACGATGCGCTCGGCCGCGACGTCGGTGAGGGTCCCGCTCAGGGTCACCGGCAGATCGCCGATATCGGGCACCGCCTCGAGGGAGAGGGGGAAGTCGATGCGCAGGTCGGCCTGGCCGCGCAGGGTGTTGGGGTCGAGCTCGGTGCCCGACAGCGAGCGGAAGAGCTTGGTCTGGAGCAGCGACGCCAGGGCGTCGGCCCCGCCGGCGAGGCGCAGGCCGATCTGGGCGGTCACGTCGTGCGGCACCGCGTCCTTGATGACGAAGGAGCCGTCCTGGAGGCCGAGCGCGCGGCCGTCCGGCATCCGGATCTCGGCGGTGGCGCCGCGGATGGTGGTGTTGCGCCCGGTGACGAGCCCGGACACCTTGGCGCGGGAGAGCGGCGGCGCGTCGTTGGAGATGGTCAGGCCGCCCTCGCTCACCGCGAAGGCGATCCGCACCGAGGCATCCGGCATCGGCTCGCCGCGGGTGGCGGCGGCGAACTCGGCCATGGTCATGTCGACGAGGACGTCGAGGCTGTCGAGCCGGCCGGTGCGCAGGTTGTCGACGAGGTAGGTGCGGATCGGCGGCGCGACGTTCTCGGGCCACAGCCGCAGGGCCGCGCGCCCGTCGGTGCGGTCGGCGGTGATGCGCAGGGTGAGGCCGCCCTCGTCGGCCCGGGTGCCGAGCGTGCCGCTGACCGTGCCGTGCACGGCGTCGCCCGACAGGGTGAGGGCGTCGATCTGCACGCCGTCGTCGCGGCCCGAGAGGCGGGCATCGATCTTGGCGATCTTGACCGGGGCGTCGCCGGCGGTCGCGCCGCGCAAGGTCGCGCCGGTGCCCGACAGGGCGGCCTTCCAGGCGGTCTCGGCGCCGTCCGGCCCCGCCACCCACTCGCCGGCGAGGCGCACCCGGTTGCCGGCGCCGCGGTAATCGAGGGCGTCGACCCTGAGGGCGCGGCGGGCCTCGTCCCAGGCGGCGTCGACCGTCACCGCCTCGATCGTCACCGGGTTGAAGTCTTTCTCCTCGATCAGGAGGTTGCCCTCGCTGGTGGCGAGCCGCAGGGTCATGCCGTCGAGGCGGGCGCCGTGCATCGCCACCTGGGCGCGGCCGGAGAGCTTCAGGTCGGTGGTCAGCGGCAGGCGCGACTGGCCGGAGAGCAGCAGCAGGTCGGGGACCGGCAGGTCGTCGAGGGTGAGCACGCCGTGGCGGCCGCCGTCGGGCGCCTGCTCGACGTCGCCGCCGAAGCGCCAGGGCCCGTGCGGGCCGACGATGCGCATCTCGAACACCCGGGCCGGCCGGGTCGCGTCGCGGTTGAACAGCCCGTCGACCTTCGGAAAGACGACGCGCTCGGCGCCGGATTCGTCGAGCAGGGTCAGGCGGGCATTGGTCAGGCGGGCCCGGTCGAGGCTGCCGATCACGCCGGCCGGATCGAGCACCAGGCTCAGGATCGACGCCACCGTGGCCGAGACCGGCGACACGGTGCCGCGGGCCGCCACCACCGCAGGCGGGGTGTGGGGCTTGGCCGCGGCGGGATCGTTGGACGCCGCGAAGGCGATCGAGCCGTCATGGTGCAGGAGCGCCCGCAATTGCAGGTCGCGGAACTCGACCGAGCGGGCCTGGACCGACAGGCCGAGGAGCGACCACAGGTCGATGGCGACGACGGCCAGCGGCGCCCGCACCACGAGGTCGCCCTCCGGGTTGCGGATGTCGAGGCCGGTGGTGCGGAGCGCCAGCGCCCCGTCGCGGTCGATCTCGATGGCGCTGTCGCGCAGGTCGACGCTCCAGCCGGGCCCGAGGCGCTCGGCGATCCCCGCCGCCACCCGGGGCTCGAGCCAGGCGAAGCTCACCGGGCCGCTCGACAGGCGCAGGTAGGCGAGGCCGAGGCCGACGCTGAGCAGGATGACGGCCGCGAGCTTGAGGAAGAGCACGCCGCGGACGCAGGTCCGCAGCAGCGACCGGGGCGCCGCCTTGATCCGCGCGGCGCAGGCGGCCGGGCCGTCGCCGCCCGGCGCCTCGCGGCCCGGCTGCGTCACGGAATCTGGTCCTGGTGTCGCTCGGCCTGTCGTCACGCGTGCGTCGCCACTCCGGGCGCCCTGCCGGAACGCCGCCACTTGAAGGCCTTGCGGCCGGGAGCGCGAGGGCCGCGCTGCCGGGCCGCGAGGCCGCCGATGATTGCCCGCTCCGGTGACCGGAGGGTAACGTCCTGCCGCTTATCCGTCGGGCGGCGCGCCCGGTCCCTCGCCCGCGGCTCGCGCCCTGCCCGCCTCCCTTGAGAGGCACACCATCAATCGGCCGAAAGGAAGGCACGATGGCGCTGAACCCGGGCGACCCCGCCCCCGATTTCTCCCTGCCGGCGACCGGCGGCGCGACCCTGAGCCTCGCCGGCCTCAAGGGGCGCAAGGCCGTCCTGTACTTCTACCCCAAGGACGATACCAGCGGCTGCACCCTGGAGGCGCAGGCCTTCAACGGACTCCGCGAGGCCTTCGCCGCGGCCGACACCGCGGTGATCGGCGTCTCGCCCGACCCGATGAAGAGCCACGACAAGTTCCGCGAGAAGTACGGCCTGGAATTCCCGCTCGCCTCGGACGAGACGAAGGCGATGCTCGAGGCCTACGGCGTCTGGGTCGAGAAGAGCATGTACGGCCGCAAGTACATGGGCGTCGAGCGCACGACCTTCCTGATCGACCGCGACGGCACGATCGCGAAGGTGTGGCAGAAGGTGAAGGTGCCGGGCCATGCCGACGCGGTGCTGGCGGCGGCGCAGGGATTGTGAGGCGGGATGCATCCTTCGTCGGCCAAGTCGAGGCGACGTTCGCAGGTAGAGCGGTGCTCCCCTCTCCCGTGTGGGAGAGGGGCCGGGGGTGAGGGTGGCGCGCTTCCTTGTAAAACTCTGAGTGTCGTGCTGGCAGCGGAACGGTTCACGTCTTCTGCGGAGCCGTAGCACCCTCACCCCTACCCCTCTCCCACACGGGAGAGGGGATCCCGCGATTGTCCCATGATCCGATTTGATTTGACGACGCCGGGCGGACGCTGCGTGAGCGTCGCCGCGACACTGCCGCAGAACTCCTTTTCGCCCTGACGCTTGAGACATTCTTAACCTTGACCCGCGACGGTCGCCGTCAGCTTACGGACCGTCGCGATGCTGTCTCTCCGCCCCTCGTCCCCCATCACCCCCCTCGCGCCGCCCGCGCTCCCGCGCGGCGGCCCGGACCGGGTGTGGGTGGTGGGGCGCAGGACCGTGGTGCTCGCAGGCCTGGCCTTCGCCGCCTTGTCCCTGTGGGCGAGCGCGGCGACGTGGTTCATCGTCTTTCGCGACGAGGCGCTCGCCCGGTTCATGGAGCGCCAGGGGGCGATGCAATACGCCTACGAGGAGCGGGTCAGCGCCCTGCGCGCGCGGCTCGACCGGGTGGCGACGCAGAAGCTCCTGGAGCAGGACGGGGTCGAGACGCGCCTCGCCGACCTCGCCGGCCGGCAGGTCGCGCTCGAGAGCCGGCAGGCGATGCTGATGGGCCTCGCCGAGCAGGCCGGCGGTGCGGGCGACGACACGGACGGGTGGGGCGGCGCCTGGCCGGCCCGGGACGCCCGAGCCGTGCCCTCCGCGATGCCCTACGTCCCGACGCCCGCTCCCACCCCGGCACCGCCCCCGACGCCGGAGGCCCTGGGCCTGCGCACGGAGGCGGAGACGGTCGCGCCCGCTCCCTCGCTCTTTCCCGCCCCCTCCCCCGGGGTGACCCTCCGGATGGCGACGCTCGCCCACGCCCTTGACGGGCTCGAGGCGCGCCAGAGCCTGGCGGTCGGCCGCCTCGCCGCGAGCAGCCGCAGCGAGGCGGCACGCCTGCGCGAGGTGGTGGCGGAGACCGGGCTCGACGCCCGGCGCTTCGCGGCGATCCGCGCCGGCGGCATCGGCGGCCCGCTGGTGCCGGCCGAGGCAGGACCGTTCGAGAGCGCCGTGCTCATGGCGCAGCGCGACCTCGGCGAGCGCGACGCCCTGCGCAAGATCGTCGGGGCGCTGCCGCTGCGGCGCCCGATGGCGACCGATCACGGCCTTTCCAGCACCTTCGGCTACAGGGCCGACCCGTTCACCCGCGGCCTCGCCGTCCATACCGGCATCGACCTGCGCGGCGAGTACGGCGCCCCGGCGCGGGCCACCGCCGCCGGCACGGTGACCCAGGCGGATTACGCGGGCGGCTACGGCAACATGGTCGAGGTCGATCACGGCCACGGCCTCGTCACCCGCTACGCCCACCTGTCGGCGATCGCGGTGGCGCCCGGCCAGACGGTGGCGGCGGGCCAGATGGTGGGCCGGGTCGGCTCCACCGGCCGCTCGACCGGCACGCACCTGCATTACGAGACCCGGATCGACGGCGAGCCGGTCGACCCGCAGCGCTTCCTGCGGGCGGGGGCCCGGCTGGCGGCGCGCTGATCCGCTGGAATTTATCCGTCGACCGTCTCGGTCTCCGGTCCTCGAGCGGGCGTCTCGGGCTGAGCCGCGGCGGCCGCCGCGGCATCGCGCCGGTTCTCCTGCTCGGCCCGCAATTCGCGTTCGGCGAGGAGCCAGAACTGGATCTCGTACCCGTCCGGACGGTGGTTGCGCTCCCAGATGTCGTAGGCGCGGGCCCGGATCGCCGCCAGGGGTATCTCACGCATCACCGATCCACCTCTCCCACGCGGGATCCCGCTTCGTGCCGGCGGGCGCCCCGGCCGGGGCTCCTATACCGTGGGTCGGTATGAATGTCGCGAGGGATCGGCGGCGCGGGGCGCGCCTTCGCGCCCCGGCGACAACCTATGTTGGTCCTGACGGACCCGTCCGGATGCGGGTCGTCATACGATTTCCGATTGATCGCTCGGCGATTGCTGCGCAATCGCTTTCGCGATGCGGAAATCGGCTTCGCTCAGTCGCCGCGCGGGCTCGCGATACGCTTTTCGGAAGGAATCTTCCGGAAAGCGTATCAGACCAGCCGGCTCTGCTCGATCGCCGCCGCCACGAAGCTCTGGAACAGCGGGTGCGGCTCGAACGGCCGCGACTTCAGCTCCGGGTGGAACTGCACGCCGATGAACCAGGGATGGCCGACCACCTCGACGGTCTCCGGCAGGAGCCCGTCCGGCGACAGGCCGGCGAAGCGCATGCCCCTGGCCTCCAGCCGCTCGCGATAGGCCATGTTGACCTCGTAGCGGTGACGGTGGCGCTCGGCGATGCGGGTGCCGCCGTAGATCTTGGCGATCTGCGAATCCGGCGCCAGCGCCGCCGTGTAGGAGCCGAGCCGCATCGTGCCGCCGAGGTCGCCCTCGGCGATGCGGCGCTCCAGCTCGTTGCCGCGCATCCACTCGGTCAGCAGGCCGACCACCGGCTCCGGCGTCGGGCCGAACTCGGTCGAGTTGGCGTCGGGGATGTCGGCCAGCGAGCGGGCCGCCTCGACCACCGCCATCTGCATGCCGAAGCAGATGCCGAAATACGGGATCTTGCGCTCGCGGGCGTAGCGGGCGGCGCGGATCTTCCCTTCCGCCCCGCGCTGGCCGAAGCCGCCCGGCACCAGGATGCCGTTGAGGCCCTCCAGGAACGGCGCCGGATCCTCGCGCTCGAACACCTCGGCCTCGATCCACTCCAGGTTGACCTTGACCCGGTTGGCGATGCCGCCGTGGCTCAGCGCCTCGATCAGCGACTTGTAGGCGTCCTTGAGGCCCGTGTACTTGCCGACGATGGCGATCGAGACCTCGCCCTCCGGGCTCTTGATCCGGCCGACGATGTCGCGCCAGCGGTCGAGCTTCGGCTCCGGGCCGGTCTCGAGGCCGAAATGCGACAGCACCTCGCGGTCCAGGCCCTCCTCCTTGTAGGAGAGCGGCACCTCGTAGATCGTCCCAACGTCCCGCGCCTCGATCACCGCCGATTCGCGCACGTTGCAGAACTGGGCGAGCTTGCGGCGCTCCTCGCGCGGGATCGCCCGGTCGCAGCGGCAGAGCAGGATGTCGGGCTGGATGCCGATCGAGCGCAGCTCCGCCACCGAGTGCTGGGTCGGCTTGGTCTTCAGTTCGCCCGCCGACGGGATGTAGGGCAGCAGCGTCAGGTGGACGTAGGCGCAGGTGCCCCGCGGCAGCTCCTGGCCGAGCTGGCGGATCGCCTCGAAGAACGGCAGACCCTCGATGTCGCCGACGGTGCCGCCGATCTCGACCAGCACGAAGTCGTAGGCGTCGTTGCCGTCGAGGACGAATTCCTTGATGGCGTTGGTGACGTGCGGGATCACCTGGATGGTGGCGCCGAGATAGTCGCCCCGGCGCTCCTTGGTGATGATGTCGAGGTAGATCCGGCCGGTGGTGATGTTGTCGGCCCGCGTCGCCGGCACGCCGGTGAAGCGCTCGTAATGGCCGAGATCGAGATCGGTCTCGGCGCCGTCGTCGGTGACGAAGACCTCGCCGTGCTGCGTCGGGCTCATCGTGCCCGGATCGACGTTGAGGTAGGGGTCCAGCTTGCGCAGGCGGACCTTGTAGCCGCGGGCCTGGAGCAGGGCCGCGAGGGCGGCGGAAGCGAGGCCCTTGCCGAGCGAGGAGACCACGCCGCCGGTGATGAAGACATACCGCGTCATGGGACTCGCTCCATACACAGGCGTGGCCTTGTTGCCAAACGCCGTCAGCTCAACGGGGTCATGTCCGGGCGGCAGGGCCGGCCGGACTCACAGATTTTTTGACTGAGAGAGGCGGCGCGCGGGTGCGCCGCCGACTCGGGAATCCAAGATCAGCGCGACTGCGGTGCCGTGGGGGCAGCCGGCGCGGCGGGCGCTGCCGGGGTGGTGGGCGCGGTGGCCCCTTGGGTCGCAGGAGCGTCGCCCTGCTGCTGGCGCAGCTGGTCGAGGACGTTGCCGGCCGGCGGGGCGCCGGTCTGACCCGCCGGGGCCCGGGTGCCCGCGCCGTCGAAGATCGAGCGCGGCCCGGCGCCCCGGTGCGACATGATGGCCAGGATCATGCTGGTGGTGAAGAACAGGGCCGCCAGGATCGCGGTGGCGCGGGTGAGCGCGTTGGCCTGGCCGCGGCCGGTCATGAAGCCCTGCGTGCCGCCCCCGCCGCCGAGGCCGAGGCCGCCCTCGGAGCGCTGCAGCAGCACCACGCCGATCAGGGCGAGGACGATGATCAGGTGGACGACGATCAGGACGGTCTGCATCGGGCTTCCGGGCCGGCCCTCATCGGGCCGCCAACGTGGCAACGGCCGGCACGCGGACGCGTCCGGACCTCCAATTCCGGGCGCTCCTATACGAGAAGTGCGCCGGAGCCAAGGGTGGGAGATGGATTGAGGCTCCGCACGAGGCGCGGGATGACCCCTCCCCCCCCTGCGGGCTACGGCCTTCACGGAAATGACTCGGTCTGGGCGAGTTTGGCATCTTTGCGGGTCAGCGGAGACGGCCGATGCGTGGATTGGGATCGGGCGACGTGCGCACCGAGGCGCGGGGGGCGTGGCTGTTTGAGCGGATTGTCACGACCGGCAGCGTGGTGCTGAGCACGGTGGGGGGCAGCGAAGCCGGCACGGCCGCCGCTCACCGCTACCTGTCCTCGCCCTGCACCGATTGGCAGGGCATCCTGCAGGCCTTTGCGGTGCGCACCGCAAAGGCCTGCGCCGGACGGCCCATCGTCGCCGTCCAGGACACCAGCGAGATCAGCTTCACCCCTGCCGCGGCAGGTCGCCATGGCTTGGGACCGGCCGGCAACGGCCGCAACCCCGGCTTGTTCTTGCATCCCGTCATCGCCGTGGATGCCGAGGACGAAGCGGTGCTGGGTCTGGTTGACGCTCAGATCTGGACCCGCTCCACTCACCCGACCCCTCCCCGCCACCGTCGGGCGGTCGAAGACAAGGAGAGCCTGCGCTGGATCACCGGCGCGGCGGCGGCTGCCTCAACGCTGGCCGAGACGGCCCAGAGCCTGATCGTGGTCGCCGACCAGGAAGGCGACATCTACAGCCACTTCGCGCGCCAGCCGGCGGGCAGCGATCTTCTGGTGCGGGCGTGTCACGACCGGGCGCTGGTCGGGGGCGGCTGCCTGCATGACACCAGATCCTGGCCGATCACGGCGACCGGAAAGGTGCAGGTGCCTGCTCGTCCTGGCAGACCAGCCCGTCTCGCCGCGGTGAGGCTGCAGGCCGGGCCGGTCGAGGTGGCACGTCCCTCCAGCCTGAGTGCCCGCGAGCCGGCCAGCTTGAGCCTGCACTGCGTCTGCGTGCAGGAGACCGACCCGCCCGCAGGCGTCACCCCGCTATGCTGGCGGCTTCTGACGACGCGAGCGGTGCCGGATGCAGCCGCCGCGCAGGAGATGGTGCGGCTGTATCGGCTGCGCTGGCGGATCGAGGAGGTGTTTCGTGCCCTCAAGCGCGACGGGCTCAGCCTGGACGAGACCCAGGTGCGGGTACCCGATAAACTGTTCCGGCTGAGCGCCTTGGCGCTGGGGGCGGCCGTGCGGATCCTGCAACTGGTTGATGCGCGCGACGGCGGGCGCCGACCCATGACCGACGTGCTGGACGAGGCCTGCCTGCCGGTGGTGGCGGAGTTGGGCCGCGCGTGCGAGGGCAGCACGGTGCGTCTGCAAAACCCTCATCCTGCCGGCAGCTTGGGATGGCTAATGTGGATCGTGGCTCGCCACGGCGGCTGGAACGCTCCCAACACCCCCCCAGGTCCCAAGGCCGTCGCCCGCGGCTGGGAGCGCTTCTCGGCCATGCTCGCCGGAGCGCTCCTCGCACGGGACTCACTTCCGTCAAGGCCGTAGCCCTGCGGGGGAGGGTGCCCGGCGGAGCCGGGCGGGAGAGGGGACGACGCTTCCGGAGAGGTCGCGACCATGATGACGGGCGAACCCTGGATCAGCGTCGCGCTGCCCCTCTCCCGGCCTGCTTCGCAGGCCACCCTCCCCCACAGAGGGGGGAGGGTTGGGCGTCGCGCTTCACCCCCGCGCCGGGAATCCCTCCTCGAACCGCACCGCCTCGCCGCGCGATGGCTCGGTGAGGCTGCCTTCCCACATCACCGCCTGGCCGCGCACCAGCGTGCCGACCGGCCACCCGGTGACCGCGCGGCCGTCATGGGGCGTCCAGCCGCATTTCGAGGCGATCCAGGCGTTGGTGATGGTCTCGCGGCGCTTGAGGTCCACCACCGTCACGTCGGCGTCGTAGCCCACCGCCAGACGCCCCTTGCGGGCGATGCCGAAGATGCGCTTCGGGCCGGCGCTGGTCAGGTCGACGAAGCGCTGCAGCGACAGACGGCCCGCCGCGACGTGGTCGAGCATCACCGGCACCAGAGTCTGCACGCCGGTCATGCCGGAGGGCGAGTCGGGATAGGCCTTCCGCTTCTCCTCCAGCGTGTGCGGCGCGTGGTCGGAGCCGAGCACGTCGGCGACGCCCTGCGACAGGCCCCACCACAGCCCGTCGCGGTGGCTCACGTCGCGCACCGGCGGGTTCATCTGCACCAGCGTGCCGAGGCGGGCATAGGCCTCATCGCCGTCCAGCGTCAGGTGATGCGGCGTCAGCTCGCAGGTCGCGACGTCCTTGTGCTGACTGAGGTAGTGCATCTCCTCCTTGGTCGAGATGTGCAGGATGTGGATGCGCGCCCCCGTCTCGCGGGCGATGCGTACCAGCCGCTCGGTCGCCTTGAGCGCGGCTTCCGGCGAGCGCCAGACCGGGTGCGAGGACGGATCGCCCGGCACCCGCAGGCCCTTGCGCTCGCGCAGCATCGCCTCGTCCTCGGCGTGGAAGGCCGAGCGGCGGCGGGTGCGCTTCAGGATCTCGGTGATGCCGGCATCGTCCTCGACGAGGAGCGAGCCGGTGGAGGAGCCGATGAACACCTTGATCCCGGCGGCGCCCGGCAGGCGCTCCAGCTCGGCGACGTCCTTGGCGTTTTCGTGCGTGCCGCCGACCCAGAACGCGAAGTCGCAATGCATGCGGTGATGCGCGCGCTTCAGCTTGTCGTCGAGCGCGTCCGGGCTCGTTGTCTGCGGCACGGTGTTCGGCATCTCGAACACCGTGGTGACCCCGCCCATCACGGCGGCGCGCGACCCGGTCTCCAGGTCCTCCTTGTGGTCGAGGCCCGGCTCGCGGAAATGCACCTGGCTGTCGATCACCCCGGGCAGGAGGTGGAGGCCGCGGCAATCGAGGGTGCGGCCGGCATGGGCTTGCGACAGGTCGCCGATCGCGGCGACGCGCCCGGCCGTCACGCCGATATCGGCCAGCCCCTCGCCGTCGTGGTTGACCACGGTGCCGCCGCGCAGGAGGAGGTCGAAGCTCTGGCTCATCATCGGGTTCTCCTCGTGCGCGATCCGCGTTCACCCGGTGCCCCGATTGAGGGCCGGGCGCAGGCGGCTTATGTCAGCCCCGCCCGCGGTTCAAGCAAAGGACCCCCGATGCCGCTTGCCCTCCTGCCGGACCGTGCCGTCGTGGCCGTCACCGGCGCCGACGCGTCGAGCTTCCTCCAGGGTCTCCTGACCTGCAACGTCGAGACCTTGCCCGGGGGCGAGGCGCGCCTCGGCGCGCTCCTGAGCCCGCAGGGCAAGATCCTGTTCGACTTCCTGGTGAGCCGGGCGCCGGACGGCTTCCACCTCGACGTGGCCCGCGACCGGGTGCCGGATCTCGTCAAGCGCCTGACGCTCTACAAGCTGCGGGCCCAGGTCGCGGTCCAGGCGCTGCCGCTCGCGGTGGCGGCGGGCTGGGGCGGCGAGGCCCCCGCCTCCGCCCTGCGGGACGGCCGCCTCGCCGCACTCGGCTGGCGCCTCCACGCGCCCGAGGGTGAGGCGCCGGCGGCGGATGCCGATGCGGGGACTTACGCGGCCCACCGCATCGGCCTCGGCGTGCCGGAGGCCGGGGTGGATTTCGCCTTCGGCGACGCCTTCCCGCACGAGGCGCTGATGGACCAGCTCGGCGGCGTCGACTTCAAGAAGGGCTGCTACGTCGGCCAGGAGGTGGTGTCGCGCATGCAGCACCGCGGCACCGCCCGCACCCGGATCGTCCCGCTGATCTACCGCGACGGCGAGGCGGCTCCGAGCGGCGAGCCGGTGACGGCCGGCGAACGCACCCTCGGCCAGACCGGGAGCGGGGCCGGGTCGCGAGGCTTGGCGATGCTACGAATCGATCGCCTCGGCGAGGCGCTGGCGGCGGGGGAAACGGTGCTCGCCGGCGGGCGGGCGGTGACGGTCGAGAAGCCGGGTTTCGCGAGTTTCGCGTGGCCGGTGTGATCGGGCGGAATCCAAGCCGTCTCACCCTGCTTCCGGCATCCTCCGCGTCATCCCGGGGCCGCGCAGCGGAACCCGGGATCCATAACCGCCGAGGCTTCAGAATGAAGCGGAACGCGTTCCAGTTTCTTCTGCGCCGTCAGCGGTTATGGATCCCGGGTTCTCGCCTGCGGCGAGCCCCGGGATGACGATGGCGGGCTGCATTCGTCGCTCAGGCCACCGGCGGAATGTTGCTCCACCGTGTGTTCCGCCCTCTCCCCCGGCCACACCGCCCGGAGCACGAACACCCGGATCGCCGACGACAGATTCTGCTCGCCCCGCTCCGCGTCGATCCGTCCGACCAGCGCCTGGACCGAGAGCCCGCGCGCCAGGGCGAGCCGACGCAACGCCTCCCAGAACGCCGCCTCGAGGGAGACGCTGGTGCGGTGGCCGGCGATGACGAGCGAGCGCTTGAGCAGGCCGCCCTCGGGCAGAGAACCCGGCGGCGGACCGTCTTCCGGGCTCACGCTTCGGAATCGGGGGTCTTCAGCCGATGGCCCTCGTGCCGGGCGGTCTCCAGGCTCTTGCGGGCCTCCTCGCGGGTCCTCGCCGCCTTCGGGCGGCCGAAGACGACCCGGTTCTCGGTCGCCTGGGCCTCCTTGGCGGCCCGCTCGCGGGCCTTGCGCACCTGCTTCAGGTTGATGATCTCGGCCATGACCCGATCCTCCGCGCCCCCGCCACGAGGGACAACGCCCCGCGCGGCCATAAGCTGCGCGGGGCGGGTGTCAGCTTGCGGTTATTCGGCGCTCGGCGCCAGCATGTCCTCCGGGCGCACCACCGCGTCGAACTGCGCCTCGGTGACGTAGCCGAGGCGGAGCGCCTCCTGCTTCAGCGTGGTGCCGTTCTTGTGCGCGGTCTTGGCGATCTCGGCGGCCTTGTCGTAGCCGATGGTCGGGGCGAGCGCGGTGACGAGCATCAGCGAGCGGCTCATCAGGTCGGCGATGCGGTCGTTGTTCGGCTTGATGCCGACGACGCAGTTGTCGGCGAAGCTCACCGCCGCGTCGGCGATGAGCCGCACCGATTGCAGCACCGCGTTGGCGATCACCGGCTTGTAGACGTTGAGCTCCAGGTGGCCCTGGCTGCCGGCCATCGACACGGTCGTGCCGTTGCCGATCACCTGGCAGCACACCATCGTCAGCGCCTCGGCCTGGGTCGGGTTGACCTTGCCGGGCATGATCGAGGAGCCGGGCTCGTTCTCGGGCAGCGAGATCTCGCCGAGGCCCGAGCGCGGGCCGGAGCCCATCAGCCGGATGTCGTTGGCGATCTTGAACAGGCCGCTCGCCAGCGCGTTGAGCGCCCCCTGCGTGAACACCAGGGCGTCGTGGGTCGCCAGGGCCTCGAACTTGTTCTCGGCCGAGGTGAAGGGGAGCCCGGTCAGCTCCGCCACCTTGGCGGCGAACTTCTCCGCGAAGTCGGGATGCGCGTTGAGGCCGGTGCCGACGGCGGTGCCGCCCTGGGCGAGCGCCAGCACGCCCGGCAGCGTCGCGCCGACGCGGGCGCCGCCGAGCGCCACCTGCGCCGCGTAGCCGGAGAATTCCTGGCCGAGCGTGACCGGGGTCGCATCCTGGAGGTGGGTGCGGCCGATCTTGACGATCTCGGAGAACTCCTTCGCCTTGGCGTCGAGGGCGCCGTGCAGGTGCTGCAGCGCCGGCATCAGCCGGTCGTTGATCTCGCGCGCCACCGCGATGTGCATCGCGGTCGGGAAGACGTCGTTCGAGGACTGGCCGCGGTTGACGTGGTCGTTCGGGTGCACCGGCGACTTGCCGCCGCGCTTGCCCCCGAGGCGCTCGTTGGCGAGGCTGCCGATGACCTCGTTGGCGTTCATGTTCGACTGGGTGCCCGAGCCGGTCTGCCAGACCACCAGCGGGAACTCGCCGTCGTGCTTGCCCTCGACCACCTCGGCGGCCGACGCCGCGACCGCCTCGGCGACCTTCGGGTCGAGCACGCCGAGGTCGCGGTTGACCAGGGCCGCGGCCTGCTTGACGAGGCCGAGCGCGTGGACGAGCGGCGCAGGCATCCGCTCGGTGCCGATGCGGAAATTCTGGATCGAGCGCTGGGTCTGGGCGCCCCAGTAGCGGTCCGCCGGGACTTCGATCGGCCCGAACGTGTCGGATTCCGTGCGGGTGGCTTTCTCGGTCGGCGACATCTTGGCCTCTTTGGCGGTGCGAAACGGCGCCTACTTAAGCCAAGAGCGCGCAATGCGCGATGCCCTCAAGCCAAGAGCGGGCCGAGCGCGATGCCCCGACCGGCATCGAGTCACCCCTCCCGAAATCGCGCCCGTTCCTCGAAGGAGTCCGGATGCCCTCGCCCGCGGTGGCCGTGGCCGCCCCCTTTCGCCCCGCCGTGCCCCGCCCCCGCACCGAGCCGATGGGGCTGTTCAGCTTCCTGCGGGCCGCCCGCGCCAACCCGCTGACCACCTGGTACGAGGAGCATTTCGAGCAGCCGATCGTCACCGGTGAGGGCGCCCTCGGCCGCGTCACGGTGGTGAGCGAGCCGACGGCGATCCGCCACGTGCTGGTCGACAACGCCGCCAATTACCGCAAGGACGACCTGCAGCGCCGGGTGCTGGCGCCCGGCCTCGGCAACGGGCTGCTCACCGCCGAGGGCGACGAGTGGCGGCTCCAGCGGCGCACGCTGGCGCCGATCTTCTCGCCCCGCCACGTCGCCCGCTTCGAGGCTCCTATGGGCGAGGCCGCCGCCCGCCTCGCCCGCCGGCTGCGGAAGCGCGACGGCCAGAGCGTCGATGCGGCACTCGAGATGACCCGCGTCACCCTCGACGTGCTCGAGCGCACCATCTTCACCCACGGCCTGGCGCGGGAGCCCGATGCGCTCGGGCGCGCCATCACCCGCTACTTCGAGGCGCTCGGGCCGATCGACCCCCTCGACGTGTTCGGCATGCCCGATTGGCTGCCGCGGATCGGCCGCCTCAAGGCGCGGCCGGCGCTCCGCTTCTTCGCCGAGGTGGTGGACGAGCTAATCGAGCGCCGCCGGGCGCTGGTCACCTCAGGGAAAGAGGCGCCGCACGACCTCCTCACCCTCCTTCTCAAGGCGCAGGACCCGGAGACCGGACGCGGCCTCTCCGACCTGGAGGTGCGGGCGAACATCGTCACCTTCATCGGCGCCGGCCACGAGACCACCGCCAACGCGCTGACCTGGACGCTCTACTGCCTGTCGCAGGACGAGGCCGCCCGCGAGGCGGTCGAGGCCGAGGTCGATGCCGCCTTCGCGGAGAACCCTGCGCCCGGCATGGACGCCCTGCCCCGGGCCAAGGCGGCCCTGGAGGAGGCGATGCGCCTGTTCCCGCCGGTGCCGTTCATGAGCCGGCAGGCTTTGGCCGAGGATCGGATCGGGCGGATCAAGATCCCGCGCGGCTCGCTGGTGACGGTGGCGCCTTACGTGCTGCACCGCCACCGCCGGCTGTGGGACGAGCCGGACGCCTTCATCCCCGAGCGCTTCCTGCCGGAGAACCGCGCCCGCATCGACCGCTACGCCTACCTGCCGTTCGGGGCCGGCCCGCGGGTCTGCATCGGCGCGAGCTTTTCCCTGATGGAGGCGACCCTGGTGCTCGCCCACGTGCTCCGCGCCGTGCGCCTCGACCGGGCGCCGGAGGCCGGGCCGGTGGTGCCGCTGCACCGGGTGACGCTGCGGCCGCAGGATGGCTTGCGGATGCGGGTGACGGCGCGGGGGTGAGACGACGCACCCGGCCATTGAGCCTCTTCGTCATCCCGGGGCCGCGCAACGGAACCCGGGATGATGCTGAGAGCTTGTTTGACCTGCTCGATGGTCCCAACACCCTCCGCGTCATTCCGGGGCCGCGCAGCGGAGCCCGGAATCCAGACACTCAGAATGCTCAGAAGAGGACGGATCGGTTTCCGCTGAGTCCTGAACCATCAGCGGTTCTGGATTCCGGGCTCCGCTGCGCGGCCCCGGAATGACATGCAGGGTGTCAACTCTGTGGGATTCAATCAAACAGGCGCTCACACCTGATCGAAATCCACCGTAACCCGCCCGGAGGTCGGCCGGGCCTGGCAGGTGAGGACGAAGCCGGCCTCGACCTCCCAGGGTTCGAGCGAGTAGTTCACCGCCATGTCGACGCTGCCGTCCACCACCTTGGCGCGGCAGGTGCAGCACATCCCGCCCCGGCACGAATAGGGCAGGTCGAGGCCGGCGCGGATCGCCGCGTCGAGCACGGCCTCGCCCTCGGCGACCGGCACCTCGGTGGCGATGCCGTCGGTGATGACCGTGGCGAGCGCCGCAGGTGCGGCGGAGGTCGCGACCGGGCGGGCGGTGCGGGCCCGGCCCGGCTCGGCCGGCGTGAAGCGCTCGACATGGACGCGCTCGCGCGGCAGGCCGAGGCCGAGCAAGGCGCCCTCGACCGCGTCGATCATCTCCCCCGGGCCGCACACGAAGGCGTGGTCGACGAGGGAGGCCGGCACGATGGTGCGCAGAAAGAGGGCCGCCTTCTCGCCGTCGAGGCGGCCGTTGAGGACCGAGAGGTCCTGCGTCTCGCGCGACAGGACGTGGAACACCGAGAGCCGGTCGAGGAAGCGGTCCTTCAGGCTCTCCAGCGCCTCGCGAAACAGGATCGAGCCGGTGGCGCGGTTGCCGTAGAACAGGAAGAAGCGGCTCTTCGGTTCGGCCGCGAGCACGGTGCGGATGATCGACAGGATCGGGGTGATGCCGGACCCCGCCGCGAAACCCACGAAGGTGCGGGCCTCCGATTGTCCCTCGTTCCCTTGCCGGATCTCGACGCCGAAGCGGCCCATCGGCGGCATCACCTCGATCTCGTCTCCGGGCGCGATCGCCTCGTTGGCGAAGCCCGAGAAGAGCCCGCCCTCGACGCGCTTGATCGCGACCCGCAGCTCGGTCTCGCCGACGCCGGAGCAGATCGAGTAGGAGCGCCGCACCTCCTCGCCGTCCACGGTCGCCTTCAGGGTCAGGTACTGGCCGCAGGCGAAGCCGAAGGCGTCGCGCGCCTCGTCGGGCACCGCGAAGGCGATCGAGACGGCGTCCGGGGTCTCGCGGCGGATGTCGGCGACGCGCAGGCGATGGAAGCGGGGAGTCATCGGCGCCTCAGATGCACTTGAAATAGTCGAACGGCTCGCGGCAGGCCGTGCAGCGCCACAGCGACTTGCAGGCGGTGGAGCCGAATTCCGAGACCTTTTCCGTCGCGGCCGAGCCGCAGTGCGGGCAGGCCACCCGCTCCTCGCCGAACAGGGCGCGGCGGGACGCCTTGCCGGCCGGCGGGGCGATGCCGTAGGCGGCGAGCTTGGCCTTGCCGGCCTCACTCATCCAGTCGGTGGTCCAGGCCGGGGAGAGCACCAGGCGCACCCGGGCATCCGGAATGCCGGCCTGCGCCAAGGCGGTCTGCACCTCGATGCCGATCACGTCCATCGCCGGGCAGCCGGAATAGGTGGGCGTGATCGCGACCTCGACCCGGCCGTCCGCCACCGTCACGTCGCGCAGGACGCCGAGATCCGCGATGGTGAGGACCGGGATCTCGGGGTCGCAGACGGTCGCGGCGGCCTCATGCGCGCGCCGGGCGAGGTCGGCGTCGGCGGGGGTCACCAGGTCGCCCCCGGATGGGCCCGCTGCAGGTATTGCAGGTCGGAGAGGATGAAGCCGAGATGCTCGCTGTGGCGCCCGGCCCGGCCGCCGCTCTGCATCCAGCCGCCCGAGGGGCGGGAGAGCGTGGCCTCGGTCAGGATATGGTCGAGGGTGGCGTCGAATTCCGCCCGTAAGCCGCGCGGATCGGGCAGCGTGCCGGCCTCGATCAGCGCGGCCTCCGCGGCATCGACCTCGAACAGCTCGCCGGTATAGGGCCACAGCTCGTCGAGGGCGGCGCGGGCGCGCTGGTGGCTCTCGTCGGTGCCGTCGCCGAGGCGGATCAGCCACTCGCCGGAATGGCGCAGGTGGTAGGCGGTCTCCTTCTCGGCCTTCGCGGCGATGGCCGCCAGCGTCGCGTCGCGGGAGCCGGCGAGCTCGCGGTAATACGGATCGATGAAGGCCGAGACCAGAACCTGGCGCACGATCGTCCCGGCGAAGTCGCCGTTCGGCTGCTCGACGAGCAGGCAGTTGCGGTACTGCCCGACCTCACGGCGATAGGCGAAGTCGTCCTCGGAGAGGCCGTCGCCCGCGACCTCGGCGGCGTAGGCGTAGAAGGAGCGGGCCTGGCCGACGCAATCGAGGGCGATGTTGGCCAGCGCGATGTCCTCCTCCAGCATCGGCGCGTGGCCGCACCACTCGGAGAGCCGGTGCCCGAGGATCAGCGCGTCGTCGGCTAAGCCCAGGATGCCGGCCAGCAGCGGGGTCTCGGTGAGGCTGAGGGAAGTGGTGGGCATGGGGGGCCTCGGGTAAGCAATCACGCCGATGACGGATGAGGCACATCTCCCCTCTCCCGTGTGGGAGAGGGGCTGGGGGTGAGGGTGCTACGGTTCCGCGTGAAGCACCAAGCGTAGCGCTGCCAGCACGACGGTTCGAGTTTTACTCGGAAGCGCGCCACCCTCACCCCTACCCCTCTCCCACACGGGAGAGGGGATCCCGCGCTCAACCTGGCGCGGGCGGGTGATGGCTCACATATGCCCGACCTCGTCCGGCACCTCGTAGAAGGTCGGATGCCGGTAGATCTTCGAGGCGGTGGGCTCGAACAGCACGTCCTTGTCGGCCGGGTCCGAGGCGACGATCGCCGCCGAGGGCACAACCCAGAGCGACAGCCCTTCGCCGCGGCGGGTGTAGACGTCGCGGGCTGCCTGGAGCGCCATCGCAGCGTCGGTCGCGTGGAGCGAGCCGACATGCTTGTGCGCCAAGCCGTTGCGGGAGCGGATGAACACCTCCCAGAGCGGGATTTTTGGCTCGGGCATCGGTCCCTCCCTCACGCGGCGTCTGGCAGGGCGGCGGCCTGCGCCGCGCGCCGGGCGCGCTTCTCGGCATGCGCCATCGCCGCCTCGCGCACCCAGGCGCCGGCGGCGTGGGCGTCGCGGCGCTGCTTCATGCGCTGGCGGTTGCAGGGGCCGTTGCCGGCCAGCACCTGCTTGAACTCCTCCCAGTCGATCGCGCCGCAGCGCCAATGACCGGCCGCCTCGTCGTAGGCGAGATCGGGATCGGGGAAGGTCAGGCCGAGATACTGGCCCTGCGGCACCGTGGCGTCGACGAATTTCTGGCGCAGCTCGTCGTTCGAGAAGCGCTTGATCTTCCACTTCGCCGATTGGTCGGAGTGCTGGCTCTCGGCGTCGGGCGGGCCGAACATCATCAGGCAGGGCCACCACCAGCGGTTCAGGGCGTCCTGCGCCATCGCCTTCTGCTCCGGCGTGCCGCGGCAGAGGGTCAGCATGATCTCGTAGCCCTGGCGCTGGTGGAAGCTCTCCTCCTTGCAGACGCGGATCATCGCGCGGGCGTAGGGCCCGTAGGAGCAGCGGCAGAGCGGGATCTGGTTCATGATCGCCGCGCCGTCGACCAGCCAGCCGATGGCGCCGATATCGGCCCAGGTCAGGGTCGGGTAGTTGAAGATCGAGGAATACTTGGCGCGACCGGCGAGCAGCTGCTCGAACATCTCCTCGCGGCTGGTGCCGAGGGTCTCGGCCGCCGAGTAGAGGTAGAGCCCGTGGCCGGCCTCATCCTGCACCTTGGCCAGAAGCGCGGCCTTGCGCTTGAGCGTCGGCGCCCGGGTGATCCAGTTGCCCTCCGGCAGCATGCCGACGATCTCGGAATGGGCGTGCTGCGAGATCTGCCGGGTCAGCGTGCGGCGGTAGGCCTCCGGCATCCAGTCGTTCGGCTCGATGCGCTCCTCGGCGTCGACCCGCGCCTGGAACCGGACCGCGCGGTCCGCGTCCTCGGGACCGCCGAGCGGAGCCGTGTTGTCCTTGGCGTTCAGGGCCTGCGTGTACATGGCCGCGCCTCCCTCACTGTTCTGGATCTCAATATATCACGGAATTTTTGATTTGCAAGATTTTTCGTAACACGTTGCGGTGCGGCACACCGGGATGGGGTGCCGCGCTCAGGCGGCGAACCGCGCCGCGACTTCCGCGCCGGCCGGCGGCAGCGGGCCGGAATCGGTGGTGGCGTTGGCGTCGAGCCAAGCTTCCGCCGCCGGCGCGACGGCGCGGTAAATCGTTGCGCAGAGGTCCCGCGCCGCGGCGCCGGGCCAATCCTCCGGCAGGAGGTCGGCCGGCAGCAGCGGGTCCTTGAGCACGGCGCGGCGGTATTCGTGGATCAGGAGGATGCGCAGCACCAGGGCGTCGAGCCCCACCGGCGGATGCGCCGCCACGGCCTTCCCCGCCGCCGCGAAGGTGGCGGCGAAGCGGGCGTAGCGATCGGCCACCTCCGCCACCGGCCAGGCGCGGGCGGCGAGGCGGCGGGCGGTGGCGGCATCCTCGGGTCGGGCGGCGAGGCGCAGCGCCCCCTCCCCCGCTTCCGCCGCTTGCCTTGATCCGATCATCAGGTCGGGCGCGAGGCTGCCGTAGCCGGCGCCCGTGAGCTCGGCCCGGAGGTCGTTGGGACCATCGAGGAGCAGGAGGTCGAAGGTGCCGGACCAGACCGGGGCCGGCGCGCCGTAGATCCGGGCGGTTGCGCGGGCGAAGGCGGCGGCACCGGTGCCGGTCAAGCGATAGAAGCTGTTGCGGCCGAGCTTCCAGCGCTCGAACCAGCCGTCGGCGACCAGCCGCGACAGGGCGGTGCGCACCACCCCGTCGCCGATGCGGAACGCCCGGGTGATCGCCAGCAGCGATTCCAGCGACAGCACCCCGCCGCGGGGCACCACCGCGTCGCCGAAGACCGTGACCACCAGGGAGCCGGCGCGGATCGGCGTGCGGGCGTGGAAGTGGTCGATGAGCGGCGGGAGGAAATCGGGCATCCGGGTCCTTCGGGGGAGCCTTCTCGATAGCGGCGCCGGCCGGGGCCTGTCGAGCCGTGCTTGACCAACCGGCCGGTCGGTTAATAATGAGCGCACAACAAAGGGAGGGACGCCATGCGGCTGGAGAGCTACGTCCAGGGACGCTGGATCACGCCGGGGGGAGACTGGACCGGGATCCGCAGCGCCGTCACCGGCGCGGTGGTGGCGGAGGTCGGCAGCGGCGGGCTCGCCATGGCCGAGGTGCTGGACCATGCCCGCCGGGTCGGCGGTCCGGGCTTACGCCGCCTCACCTTCCACCAGCGCGCCGAGATGCTGAAGCGCCTGGCGACCTATCTCAACGAGCGCCGGGACGGGCTCTACGCCCTCTCGCACCAGACCGGCGCGACCCGCACCGACAACCTGATCGACATCGACGGCGGCATCGGGACCCTGTTCGTCTACGCCTCGAAGGGCCGGCGCGAATTGCCGAACTCCACCTTCCTGATCGACGGGGCGGTGGAGCCGTTGTCGCGGGGCGGCAGCTTCGTCGGGCGCCACGTGATGACGGCGCGGACGGGCTGCGCCGTCCACATCAACGCGTTCAATTTCCCGTGCTGGGGCCTCCTCGAAAAACTCGCGCCCGCGATCCTCGCCGGCGTGCCGGTGGTGACGAAGCCCGCCACGATCACGGCCTACGTCGCCCACGCCCTGGTGCGGCTGATTGCCGAATCCGGCATCCTGCCCGACGGCGCGCTGCAATGCGTGGTCGGGCCGACCGGCGACCTGTTCGACCATCTCACCGGGCAGGACGTGGTGTCGTTCACCGGCTCGGCCGAGACGGCGCAGATGCTGCAGCGTCATCCGGTCATCGCCCGCGAGGCGGTGCATTTCGTCGCCGAGCGCGACTCGCTCAATGCCGCGATTCTGGCGCCGGATGCCGGGCCGGGCACGCCGGAATTCGACCTCTACGTCAAGGAGGTCGCCAAGGAGATGACGGTCAAGGCCGGGCAGAAATGCACCGCGATCCGCCGGGCGCTGGCGCCCCGCGCCCACGTCCCGGCGGTGATCGAGGCGTTGCAGCAGCGCCTCGCTTCAGTGCGGATCGGCGATCCCGCCCGCGAGGGCGTGCGGATGGGGCCGGTGGTGGGCCTGGCGCAGCGCCGCGACGTGCTCGCCCGGGTCGAGGCGTTGAAGTCGGAGGCGGAGCTGGTCTTCGGCGACCCGGCGAAGCTTCAGGTCGAGGGGGCGGATCCGGAGACAGGCGCCTTCCTGCCGCCGCTGCTGCTCCACTGCGCCGATCCGCTCCGGGCCCGGCAGGTCCACGCGCTCGAGGCCTTCGGCCCGGTCTGCACCGTGATGGGGTATGACGGGCTGGAGGAGGCGGCGACGCTCGCCAATCGCGGCGAGGGCAGCCTCGTCGCCTCGCTCTACACCCACGATCCGGCCGCGGCGGCGGAGCTGGTCTTCGGGGTCGGGGCCTATCACGGCCGCCTCGTCGTCCTCGACCGCGACTGCGCCAAGGAGCAGACCGGCCACGGCTCGCCGATGCCGCACATGATGCATGGCGGCCCCGGCCGGGCCGGCGGCGGCGAGGAGCTCGGCGGCGTGCGGGCGCTCCACCACTACATGCAGCGCACGGCTTTGCAGGGCTCGCCCGCGAGCTTGAGCCGGATCACGCAGAGCTGGATCAAGGGCGCGCCGGAGACGGTGGTCCCCGAGCACCCGTTCCGCTGCCACTTCGAGGAGCTGGAGATCGGCCGCAGCTTCCACTCGGCCGAGCGGGTGATCACGCTCGCAGACATCGAGCACTTCGCGCATTTCACCGGCGACACCTTCTACGCCCATATGAGCGAGGAGGCGACGAAGGGTCACCCGTTCTTCCCCGGCCGGGTGGCGCACGGCTACCTGCTCCTGTCCTTCGCCGCCGGCCTGTTCGTCGATCCCGATCCGGGCCCAGTCCTGGCGAATTACGGGCTCGATTCCCTGCGCTTCCTCAAGCCGATCCAGCCCGGCGAGGCGATCCGGGTGCGGCTCACCGCCAAGGAGAAATCGCCGCGCAATGCCCAGTACGGCGAGGTGCGCTGGGACGTGGAGATCCAGACGGCGGCGGGCGAGACGGCGGCGACCTACGAGCTGCTGACGATGAACGCGATGCGGGGAGCGTGAGCGCGCGGCCCCGAACCCTCCCCCCTCTGCGGGGGAGGGTGCCCGGCGGAGCCGGGCGGGAGAGGGGACCACGCTTCCGGATAGATCTGAACCGTTCTGAAGGGCGCGAGCTGAGTCAGCGTCGCGCTGCCCCTCTCCCGCCCCACTCCGTGGGGCACCCTCCCCCGCGGAGGGGGGAGGGTTCAAGCGCACGCCCGTGACTACCCGAACCGCCCCGCCCGCAGCGCCCGCACGTCCATCCCCGGCCCCCGCCCCGCCAGCAGATCCGCCACGATCCGCCCCGTCCCGGCGCTCTGCGTCAGGCCGAGATGGCCGTGGCCGAAGGCGTAGAGGATCTTCGGGCTCGCCCGCGACGGGCCGATCACCGGCAGGCTGTCGGGGAGCGAGGGGCGGAAACCCATCCATTGCCGGCCGCCCTCGGTGCGCAAGCCCGGCAGGAAGGCGGCGGCCTTGCGCAGCATCGCGTCGGCGCGGGCGAAGTTGGGCGGGCGGTGGAGGCCGCCGAACTCGACGGCGCCGCCGACCCGCACACCGGTCGCAAGCGGCGTCACCACGAAGCCGTGGCCGCCGAAGGTGAGCTGGCGGCGAAGATCGAAGGCGCCGGGCGGCAAGATGGTGTTGTAGCCGCGCTCGGTGTCGAGCGGCACCCGGTCGCCGAGGCGGCGCGCCAGCTCCCGCGACCAGGCCCCGGCGGCGAGCACGCAGGCATCCGTCCGGAGCACCGTGCCGTCGGCGAGCGTGAGGCGCACGGCCCCGCCCTCCGGCGCGATGTCCCGCACCTCGCCCCGCACGAGCGTCGCGCCCCGCGCCATCACGTCGGCGTGGAGCGCCAGGGCGAAGCGGTGGGGATCGTCGACCGTCATCCAGTTCGGCGTGAAGGTGCCGGCGACGAAGCGCGGCGACAGGCCGGGCTGGAGTTCGGCGAGCCGGGCGCCGCGGACATGCTCGAAGGCGATGCCCTCCCGCGCCCGGGCGGCCCAGCCGGGCCCGGAGGCGGAGAGCTCCGCCTCGCTCTCGTAGAGTTCGAGGTTGCCGTCGCGGCGCAGGCGCCCGGCGAGGCCGGCCGCTTCCACCATCGCCTCCATCGCCGGCGCGGCGAGCCGCATCAGGCCGGACTGGACCTCCGTCGCGTGGCGGTGGCGGTCGGGCAAGCTCGCGCGCCAGAAGCGCAGGAGCCAGGGGGCGATCCGCGGCAGGTAGGCCGGCGGCAGCGCCAGCGGCCCGAGGGGATCGAGCATCCAGCGCGGGGCCTTGCGCAGGATGCCCGGCGAGGCGAGCGGCAGCACGTCGGTGAAGGCGAGCGCCCCGGCATTGCCGAAGCTCGCACCCTCCGCGACGCCGCCGCGCTCGATCAGCCGCACCCGCCAGCCCTCGGCGAGGCAGTGATGGGCGATGGCGAGGCCGACGATGCCGGCCCCGACGATGGCGACCTCGCGGGGCAAAGCGGCTCCGTTACGCGGCGAGCTTCAGGGACGGGCGGCGCTCCAGCGCCGTGCGGATGATCGCCTCGACCGCCGCGCGACGCTCGCCCGAGAGAGGCTTCCTCGGCATGCGGACGTGCTCGGTCGAGCCGATCGCCAGCGCCTCGGCGAGCTTGATGTTCTGGACCAGGAAGGTCGAGACGTCGAGGTCGAGGAGCGGGCGGAACCAGCGGTAGATCTCGAGGGCTTCCGCCGTGCGGCCCTGCTTCATCAGCCGGTAGATCGCCACGGTCTCCTCCGGGAAGGCGACGACGAGGCCCGCGACCCAGCCGACCGCCCCGACGCTCAGCGCCTCGAAGGCGAGGTTGTCGACGCCGGTCAGCACCGCGAAGCGGTCGCCGAAATGGTTGAGGATCTCGGTGGTGCGGCGGATGTCGTCGGAGGATTCCTTGATCGCGACGAAGCGGGAATCGGCGGCGAGCCGCTCCATGATCCGCGGCGTCACGTCGACCCGGTAGGCGATGCGGTTCGAGTAGATCATCACCGGCAGGTCGCCGGCGGCGGCCACGGCGCTCAGGGTGGCGACGGTCTCGTCCTCGTCGGTGTGATAGATCGGGCTCGGCACCACCATCAGGCCGGCGGCACCCGCCTTGGCGGCCTTCGCGGCGAGGTCGCAGGCCTCGCGGGTGCCGGCCTCGGAGACCGTGAGCAGCACCGGGTGGGGACCGGCGACCGACAGGGCGGTCTTCAGCACGTCGAGGCGCTCGTCCTGCGACAGCATCGGACCCTCGCCGAGGGAGCCGCAGACGATGAGGCCGTCGCAGCCGGCCTGCATCTGGAGGGCGAAGCAGCGCTCCATCTCGGCGTGGTCGAGGGCGCCGTCGGCGGTGAACTTGGTGGTGACGGCGGGAATGACGCCTGTCCACATGGGTCTGTCTCCTTGGATTGGTATTTTGGGTTGGGTGGAAAGGATCAGGCCGCCTCGGCGACCGGCGGATGCTCCGCCTCGGGCAGCGGACGCGCGGCCCGGGCGGCGCGGCGGTGGCGCCAGTGCAGCCACTCGCCGACGACGCCGCGGCTGAAGAACGAGACGCAGAGAATGAAGATCAGGCCGATCACCACCGTGACGAGGTCGCCGATGGTGGCGAGGTAGTTCTGCAGGCCGACCACCAGGGCGGCGCCGACGAGGGGCCCGAACAGGGTGCCGACGCCGCCGAGCAGCGTCATCAGCACCACCTCGGTCGAGGTGTGCAGCGACACGTCGTTGAGCGAGACGAGGCCGAAGACCAGGGCCTTGAGGGCGCCGGCATAGCCGGCGAGCGCCGCCGAGAGCACGAAGGCGAGGAGCTGGAAGCGCGACGCGTCGTAGCCGAGGGAGACGGCGCGGGCCTCGTTGTCGCGCACCGCCTGGAGGATCTGGCCGAAGGGCGAGTGCACGACCCGGTCGATGAACAGGAAGCCGGCGGCGAAGAGCGCCAGCGCGACGTAGTACATCGCGGTGTCGTTGGAGAGATCGACGAGGCCGAGGAGCGTGCCGCGCGGGATGCCCTGGAGCCCGTCCTCGCCGCCGGTCCAGCAGAACTGCACCGCCAGGAAGTAGACGATCTGCGAGAGCGCCAGCGTGATCATCGCGAAGTAGATGCCGCGCCGGCGGATCGCCAGCCCCCCGATGGCGAAGCCGACGAGGGCGGAGGCCGCGACGCCGGCCAGGAAGGCCGCCGGCACCCCGAGCGGGTGGGCGCCGAGCCGGATCATCAGCGCGCCCGTCACGTAGCCGGCGGTGCCGAGGAACGCGGCGTGGGCGAAGGAGACGAGGCCGGTGAAGCCGAGCAGCAGGTTGAACGCGCAGGCGAACAGCCCGTAGGCCATCACCTTCATGACGAAGATCGGGTAGACCAGCCCCGGCACCAGCGGCACCAGGACGAGGAGCGCGACGAGGGCGGCGAAGAGGGTCTTCGTGGTCATCTCACGCCTCGCGTCCGAACAGGCCGGCCGGGCGCAGCAGCAGCGCCAGGGCCATGATGACGAAGACCACCACGGTCGAGGCCTCCGGATAGACCACCTTGGTCAGCCCCTCGATCAGCCCGAGGCCGAGGCCGGTGAGCATCGCGCCGAGGATCGAGCCGAGGCCGCCGATCACCACCACGGCGAAGACGATGTTGAGCAGGCTCCCGCCCATCAGCGGGGTGATCTGCATGATCGGCGCGGCCAGCACCCCGGCGATGCCGGCGAGCGCCACCCCGAAGCCGTAGGTCAGGGTGATCATCACCGGCACGTTGATGCCGAAGGCCTGGAGCAGGCGCGGATTCTCGGTGCCGGCCCGCAAGTAAGCCCCGAGTTTGGTGCGCTCGAACAGGTACCAGGTGGCGAGGCAGATCAGCAGCGAGGCCGCGACCACGAAGACTCGGTATTTCGGCAGCAGCATGAAGCCGACATCGACCGGCCCTTGCAGGATCTCCGGCGGCTCGTAGCCCTGGCCGGAGACGCCGAAGACGTAGCGGAAGCCCCCCTCCATCACGAGCGCGACCCCGAAGGTGAGGAGCAGGCCGTAGAGGTGGTCGAGGTGGTAGAGCCGGCGCAGCAGCGTGCGCTCGATCGCCATGCCGAACACCGCGACGAGGGCCGGCGCCAGCACTAGGGCGAGCCAGAAATTCACCTGGAGATCCGGCTGGCCGAGCCAGGGCCCGACCTGGGTCAGCCCGATCCAGGCGAGGAAGGCCGCCATCATGAACTGCGCCCCGTGGGTGAAGTTGATGATGTTGAGCAGCCCGAAGATGATCGCCAGCCCCATGCTCAGCATGGCGTAGAAGCAACCACCGATGAGCCCGATGGTGAGCTGGGCCATGAAGGCCTGGAGGGTGATGTCCGACATGGGGAGACCGGAAAAGACTTGGGCAGGACGGTTCGGTTCGTCCCCTCCCCCCTCTGCGGGGGAGGGTGGCCCGCGGAGCGGGCCGGGAGAGGGGACGCCGCTTCCGGAAAGGTCGCGACCGCGACGAAGGACGCTATCTGGATCAGCGTCGCGGTCCCCTCTCCCGCCCCGCATCCGCGGGGCACCCTCCCCCGCAGAGGGGGGAGGGTTCAGGCGGCGGTGCTCACCCCTTCGCGTTGAGCGGGCAGGCGTCGCTCGGCTTCGGGTAGACGTCGTCGCCCTTGAGCACCGCCTTGACGTGATAGAAATCCCAGTCGCGCTTCGACTCGGCCGGCTTCTTCACCTG
Organism: Methylobacterium sp. 174MFSha1.1; assembly: GCF_900116815.1. Lineage (NCBI taxonomy): Bacteria > Pseudomonadati > Pseudomonadota > Alphaproteobacteria > Hyphomicrobiales > Methylobacteriaceae > Methylobacterium > Methylobacterium sp. 174MFSha1.1. Next base: position 96,137 of record NZ_FPCB01000025.1, read on the forward strand.
GAGCAGCAGCAGGTCGTGCACCAGCGCCCCGTCGGCCCGGAGCTTGCCGTTGCGGATCACCGCGTCGTCGATGGTCATGGAGCGCAGCTGGCTCATCACGGCGCCGGCCTCGTCGGTCCCGGCGGCTTCGATCGCCTTCAGGTAGCTCAGCACCGCGGAGTAGATCGCGGCCTGCGAGGCGCTCGGCATCCGCTTCATCTTGGCGAAGTATTTTTCCGCGAAGGCGCGCGAGCGGTCGTCGTAATCCCAGTAGAACGCTTCCGTCAGGTACATATCCTGGGCCTTGGCGAGGCCGAGGCTCTTCACGTCGGTGATGTAGGTGAGGAGCGGCGCGATCACCTGCTTGTCGCTGCGGCCGATGCCGTACTCGGCGGCCTGCTTGACGGCGTTGATCGTGTCGCTGCCGGCATTGGCGAGCGCGATCACCTGCGCGCCGGTCCCCTGCGCCTTCAGCATGTAGGACGAGAAGTCGCCGCCCGGGAACGGATGGCGGGAGACGCCCAGCACCTTGCCGCCCTCGGCCTCGACCACCGCGGCGGCGTCCTTCTCCAGTGAGTGGCCGAAGGTGTAGTCGGCGGTGACGAAGTACCAGCTCTTCTTGCCAGCCTTGAGCAGGGCCTTGGCGGTGCCGGCGGCGAGCGCGTAGGTGTTGACCATCCATTGCGCGCTGAGCGGCGAGCACTTGTCGGTGATCGCCGCCATGGCGACGCCGGCCGAGAGCATCGTCACCCGGTTCTTCTGCTTGGCGATCTCCATCACGGCGAGCGCCGTCGAGGAGGTCGGGAAGTCGGCGATCATGTCGACCTTGCCCTGGTCGAACCACTCGCGGGCGAGGTTGGCGGCGATGTCGGGCTTGTTCTGGTGGTCGGCGGCGACGAGCTCGACCGGCGCGCCGAGCACCTTGGCGCCCATCTCGTCGATGGCGATCTGCGCCGCCACCGCCGAGCCACGGCCGGTGAAGTCGGAATAGATCCCCGACAGGTCGTTGAGGATGCCGACCTTCACCACCCCGTCGCTGACCTTGTCGGCGGCGAGGGCCCCCGACGCCACGCCCGCGAGCGCCAGACCGAGGGCGCACCCGATGACACGCGACCGCATGATTCCCGCCTCCTTGTTTGCCTGGACGATGCTTGCTCTTCGGGGACGGGCTCCTGTCGAACTCGTCCGATGTCTCTCGTCAAACACCAGCTCTTGCACTCACCACGTCATTCCGGGGCCGCGCAGCGGAGCCCGGAGTGCCGCAGGCACACCCAGAACCGCTGATGGTTCAGGATCAAGCGGCGTGCGTTTCGCCGTATTCTCCGCCACCTGCGGTTCTGGATCCCGGGCTCTCGCCTTCGGCGAGCCCCGGGATGACCCTGTGTGTTGGAGACGGATTGGCCAGTTACCTATTCTCTGTTCCCGTCACACCCCGAGCAACCGCCCGACTTCCTCCTCCCGCGCCGCGACCTCGTGCGCCGCGATCTCCGCGGCGATGCGGCCGTGCTCGACCACGTAGTGGCGGTCGGCGAGGTGGCGGGCGAAGTGGAAGTTCTGCTCGACCAGCACGATGGTGAAGCCGCGGCTCTTCAGCATCGCCACGGCGCGCCCCAGGGCCTCGACGATGACCGGCGCCAGCCCCTCGGTGATCTCGTCGAGGAGCAGGATGCGGGCCCCCGTCGTCAGGATGCGCCCGAGCGCCAGCATCTGCTGCTCGCCGCCCGAGAGCCGGCCGCCGTAGCTGTCGGCCCGCTCGGCGAGGTTGGGGAAGAGCGCCAGGACCTCGTCGAGGGGCAGGCCGCCCTCGCCGAGGCGCGGCAGCAGGGTCAGGTTCTCGCGGGTGGTCAGCGTGCGGTAGACGCCGCGCTCCTCCGGGCAGTAGCCGAGGCCGAGGCGGGCGATGCGGTGGGGCGGCAGCCGGATCGCCTCGGCTCCCCGCACCCGCACCGAGCCGGCGCGCCGGTCGGTGAGCCCGAGGATGGCGCGCAAGGTCGTGGTGCGCCCGGCGCCGTTGCGCCCGATCAGCGTCACGCACTCGCCCTCGCGCACCGTGAGGTCGATGCCGTGGAGCACGTGGCTCTCGCCGTACCAGGCCTGGAGGCCGCGGGTCTCGAGGACCGTCTCAGCCATGCCCGCCTCCGAGATAGGCGGCGCGCACCGCCGGGTCGGTCGAGACGGCGGCGTAGGGTCCCTCGGCCAGGATCTCGCCGCGCTGGAGCACCGTGATCGTGTCGCAGAGGTCGGCCACCACCGACATGTTGTGCTCGACCATCAGGATGGTGCGTCCCTTGGCGATGCGCCGAATCAGCCGCTTGATGCGGTCGACATCCTCGATCGCCATCCCCTGCGTCGGCTCGTCGAGGAGCAGGAAGGGCGGGTCGAGGGCCAGCGTCGTGGCGATCTCCAGGGTGCGCTTGCGGCCGTAGGAGAGGTCGGCGGCGCGGGCCTCGGCGGCCTCCGCGAGGCCGACCTCGGAGAGGAGCCGCATCGCCTCCTCGTCGAGCACGCGGAGCGTGCGGCCGGAGCGCCAGAACTGGAACTGCGTGCCGAGCCGGCGCTGGAGCGCCACCCGGACGTTGTCACGCACCGAGAGGTTCGGGAAGATCGCCGAGATCTGGAACGAGCGCACCAGCCCGCGCCGGGCGATGGCGGCGGACGTCTCGCGGGTGATGTCGGCGCCCTCGTAGAGGATCTGCCCCTCGGTCGGCACGTGGACCTTGGTGAGCAGGTTGAACACCGTGGTCTTGCCGGCGCCGTTCGGGCCGATCAGCGCGTGGATCGCGTGGCGGCGGATCTTCAGGTCGAGCCCCCGCACCGCCCGGAAACCGCCGAACGCCTTGGTCAGCCCCCTGGTCTCGAGTGCGGTGTCGGGCACGGTGCGATCCCCTGCGCTACCTTGATTCGTAGATTGTATAAAATATGCGACGAGGTCAAGCGACCTTACGGTAATTCGCTCGCCGGGATGCGGATCTCGCGCGGCTTCCGCGTGGCCGCTTGCATTCAGGATAAAGCGTCTCCCCTCTCCCGTGTGGGAGAGGGGACGGGGGTGAGGGTGGCTCGGGTTCAGTGTAAAACTCAGACTATCGTGCTGGCAGCTCAACACTTCAGGGTCATTGCGGAGACCGAGCCACCCTCACCCCTACCCCTCTCCCACTCGGGAGAGGGGATCCCGCGCTTTATCTGTTGGAAGTAATTCGATTTGACATCGCATTGCACGCTCTGCATCATCCTGGATTCTCGCGAATTCTCGCCCTGGAATGACGCATAGGATTCAAAATCAAAATAGTCGATTGATGCTGCCGATCAGGACCAACCGCAATTCGTCTTCACTCTACGACCGCCGACTTGCGATAGATCTCGACCAGCGAATGCCCGGCATGCTCGACATGGATCCGCAGGAGGTTCGCCGCCGCCACCACTTCCCCCGCCTCGCACAGGTCGAGGATCGTGGTGTGCTCCATGTCGGCACGGGCGACGTCGCCGGAGACGGAGAGCTGGAGCCGGGTCGGGCGGTCGCAATCCTGGAGCAGACCGGCGACGATGGCCAGCGAGCGCGGCCGGCCGGCATGGCGCAGGAGGCCGAGATGGAAGCGGCGGTTCAGCTCGCCCCAGATCTCGACCGTGCCGACCTTCAAGGCCGCGCTGTACTCGTCGCGCAAGGCGCGCAACTCCGAAAAATCGTCCGGCGTCAGGTGGCGGGCCGAGAGGATCAGCAATTGCGGTTCCAGGGAGACGCGGAGCTGAAACACGTCCTCGATCTCCTCGACCGAGAGCCCGGTGACCACCGCGCCGCGATGCGGGGCGATCTTCACCAGGCCGGAGGCTTCGAGCTGGAGCAATGCCTCACGGATCGGGATCCGGCTGATGCCGAACTCTTCCGCCAGCGCGTCCTGGCGTAGCTGGAAACCCGGCGCCAGGGCGCCCGAGAGGATGCGCTGGCGCAGGGCCTCCGCCACCGCCGCCGAGACGGTCCGGTGGCCGAGCCCCCCGGCGACGGATCGGGATCCCCGCGCGCGCGCCGTCACGGCCATGCTCTCGACTCCACTCGTTCACGTTGATGAATATTGTATACGATCGAGGGCTGCAAGGCCGTCAGAAGGTCGGCGGCGTGCAGGCGCTCACCACCTCGCACGGATTCGGTCCGACGCAGCGGAAGCGGTGCGGCCGGCGGCTGGAGAAGTAGTAGGCGTCGCCCGGCCCCAGCACCCGGCGCTCGTCGTCCACCGTCACTTCGAGCCTCCCTGAGAGCACGATGCCGCCCTCCTCGCCGTCATGGACCAGCGGCACCCGGCCGGTGTCGGAGCCCGGCTCGTAGCGCTCCTTGAGCAGTTGCAGGGCGCGGCCGAACAGGTTGTCGCCGACCTGGCGGTAGGAGATCCGGCCCTTGCCGATCTCGACCAGTTCCTCGCTGGCGTAGAAGGCCTTCTCGGACCGCTCCGGGGTGAGCGAGAAGAACTCGGCGAGCCCGATCGGCACCGCGTCGAGGATGCGCTTGAGGGCCCCGACCGACGGGTTGGTCTGGCCCGATTCGATCAGCGAGATGGTGGAGTTGACCACCCCGGCGCGCTTGGCGAGCGCCCGCTGCGACAGGCCGTGCAGGAGGCGCACATGGCGCAGGCGCGCCCCCACCTCGTCGTTGGTCACCCCGGCTCCCCTGTTGAGGCTGTTGCGGATCGGGCAACACCCTAGCCCGGCGGCACGCTCCGTCAACGGGTTACGGGTGATCAGAAAAGGACTTGTTGCGCTTGCCGGAACGGGCTTGTCTCTCGGCCATCGCGCCCCAGAGGACCCGACCATGAACGCCCATCCGCCGCGCCTGAACCGCCCGAGCCTCGACGCCTACTGGATGCCGTTCACGGCCAACCGCCAGTTCAAGGCCGCGCCGCGCCTGCTCGTCGCGGCGCAAGGCATGCACTACACGGCCGACGACGGCCGCCGGGTTCTCGACGGCACCGCCGGCCTGTGGTGCGTCAATGCCGGCCACGGCCGCCGCCGCATTGCCGAGGCCGTCGAGCGTCAGCTCTCGACCCTCGACTACGCGCCCTCGTTCCAGATGGGCCACCCGATCGCGTTCGAATTCGCCGAGCGCCTGGCCGACATCGCGCCGGGCGGCGCCCTCGACCGGGTGTTCTTCACCGGCTCCGGCTCGGAATCGGTCGACACCGCGCTCAAGATCGCGCTCGCCTACCAGCGCGCCATCGGCCAGGGCACGCGGACCCGGGTGATCGGGCGCGAGCGCGGCTATCACGGCGTCGGCTTCGGCGGCATCTCGGTCGGCGGCCTCGTCAACAACCGCCGGATGTTCCCGCTCCTGCCGGGCGTCGACCACCTGCGCCACACCCACGACCTCGCCCGCAACGCCTTCGTGCAGGGCCAGCCCGAGCACGGCGCGGATCTCGCCGACGACCTCGAGCGGCTGGTGGCGCTCCACGGCGCCGAGACCATCGCGGCGGTGATCGTCGAGCCGGTGGCGGGCTCGACCGGCGTGCTGGTGCCGCCGAAGGGCTACCTCGAGCGCCTGCGCGAGATCGCGACCCGCCACGGCATCCTGCTGATCTTCGACGAGGTCATCACCGGGTTCGGCCGCCTCGGCGCGCCCTTCGCGACCGACTATTTCGGCGTCACGCCCGACCTCATCACGACCGCGAAGGGCCTCACCAACGGCACGATCCCGATGGGCGCGGTCTTCGCCACGCGTCAGGTGCACGACGCGCTGATGCACGGGCCGGAGGGCGCGATCGAGCTCTTCCACGGCTACACCTATTCGGGCCACCCGGTCGCCTGCGCGGCCGGCCTCGCCACCCTGGAGATCTACGCGGAGGAGGGCCTCCTCACCCGCACCACCCAGGTCCAGGCGCAGTGGCACGCGGCGATGCACGCCCTTCGCGATTGCCCGAACGTGATCGACATCCGCACCATCGGCCTCATCGCCGGCATCGAGCTGACGTCCCGCGACGGGGCGCCGGGGGCGCGGGCCTACGACGTCTTCACCGACTGCTTCGAGAAGGGCCTGCTCATCCGCGTCACCGGCGACATCATCGCCCTATCGCCGCCGCTGATCGCGGAGCCCGAGCACATCGACACGATGGCCTCGATGCTGGGCGAGGCGCTGCGGCGGGCGGCGTAACCCCCCTCATACCCTCCACGTCATCCCGGGGCCGCGAAAGCGGAACCCGGGATCCATAACCGCCGACGGTACAGGACGAAGCGGGACGGCTTTCGCCTTTGTCGTTCACGTCAGCGGTTATGGATCCCGGGTTCTCGCCTGCGGCGAGCCCCGGGATGACACAGAGATTTACGATCGATGTTCGGCTCGCGAAGTCACGCGAGTTCGGCTCACTTTGCCTTTGGAACTTGCTAGAAACATGACCACCATCGGACACTTCGTCGGCGGCGCTCAAGTCGCCGGCCGCTCGGGCCGCACCGCGCCGGTCTTCAACCCGGCCACCGGCGAGCAATCGGGCAATGTCGCGCTGGCCAGCGCCGACGAGGTCGGGGCGGCCGTCGCCGCCGCCCGCGCCGCCTTTCCGGCCTGGGCCGCCACGCCCCCCTTGCGCCGCGCCCGCATCCTCAACAAGTTCCTGCGCTTCCTCGAGGAGCGCATCGACGAGCTCGCCGCGGTGATCACCGCCGAGCACGGCAAGGTGCTCTCCGACGCCAAGGGCGAGATCCAGCGCGGCATGGAAGTGGTCGAGTTCGCCACCGGCGCACCGCAGCTCCTCAAGGGCGAGATCACCGAGAATGTCGGCACCCGCGTCGACAGCAGCGCGATCCGCCAGCCCCTCGGCATCGTGGCCGGCATCACGCCGTTCAACTTCCCCGCCATGGTGCCGATGTGGATGTTCCCCGTCGCGCTGGCCTGCGGCAACTGCTTCATCCTCAAGCCCTCCGAGCGCGACCCCTCCGCCGCTCTCGTCATGGCCGAGTGGCTGAAGGAAGCGGGGCTCCCCGACGGCGTGTTCTCGGTGGTCCAGGGCGACAAGGAGGCGGTCGACGCCCTCCTGCACCACCCCGACATCTCCGCCGTGTCCTTCGTCGGCTCGACCCCGATCGCGAAGTACATCTACGAGACCGCGGCGCGGACGGGGAAGCGCGCCCAGTGCCTCGGCGGGGCCAAGAACCACATGGTGGTGATGCCCGACGCCGACATGGACCAGGCGGTCGACGCCCTGATGGGCGCCGCCTACGGTTCGGCCGGCGAGCGCTGCATGGCGATCTCGGTGGCGGTGCCGATCGGCGAGGAGACCGCCGACCGGCTGATGGAGAAGCTGATCCCGAAGGTGCGCGCGCTGAAGGTCGGCCCCGGCACCGATCCGGAGGCCGAGATGGGCCCGCTCGTCACGGCACAACACCGCGACAAGGTGAAGGGCTACATCGACCGCGGCGTCCAGGAGGGCGCCGAGCTGGTGGTCGACGGGCGCGGCCTGACGCTGCAGGGCTACGAGAACGGCTACTTCGTCGGCGGCACCCTGTTCGACCGGGTGACGCCCGAGATGACGATCTACAAGGAGGAGATCTTCGGGCCGGTGCTGGCCGTGGCGCGCGCGCCCGACTACGCGACCGCCGCGCGGATGATCAACGAGCACGAATTCGGCAACGGCACGGCGATCTTCACCCGCGACGGCGACGCGGCGCGGGAATTCGCCCACCAGATCCAGGTCGGGATGGTCGGCATCAACGTGCCGATCCCGGTGCCGATGGCGTTCCACTCCTTTGGCGGCTGGAAGGCGTCGCTGTTCGGCGACCACCATATGCACGGGCCGGAAGGCGTGCGGTTCTACACCCGGCTCAAGACGATCACGACCCGCTGGCCGACCGGCATCCGCGCCGGCGCCGAGTTCGTGATGCCCACCATGCGCTGACCGACGCGCGGACGGGCGGGCCGGCCCCGCCCGAGATCGAATCAGGGACCGCGCCCCGCGCGGTCCCTTTTTTCGTCCGCGGCCGCCGGGGATGCGGGCGCGCGCCTCGCGGGAAACGGCCGGTCGAGGCTCGCAGCGTACGCGAACGAGCGATTTTCGTCGATACGACACCATGTCTTCGTGGCGTCTTTGTGCACTGCGATCGTGCGATTGCTTCCAAGCACAAACACCGGATACCGTCGCCGGCTGATAAATTTGTTTTTTAATTGAGCGATATTCCAATCGGTTTGCGATGTTAACTTTTGCGGTTTTGACGATATCGCCATCCCTAGTCTTGTGCAAAAAATCGACTTGCGTTATATCCCCAAGGGAAAGTCGAAGACGACAGACATCGTCTCGGCCCGGTCCTCGTTCAGGACCTGGACTGGCTCACCGTTCTGCTGAATTCGGGATCCGCGCCTCATGGTCTCCATCAGCCCGGTTCTCGATCTCCTGGCTGTGAGCGTCGCGCTGCTCTCCCTCGCACCGCTCCGGGACGTCGCGCGGCTGGCGCGCGAGCCGGCGGCGAAGCGGGCCTGGCAGGCCCTCCTGGCGGCGGTGGCGTTCTGCATCCTGCTCGTCGCCGTCAAGGCCGTCCGGGGGTTTCATCATCCCCTCGACACCGCGACCGCGCTGCAGCTGATCCTCCAGCTCGTCGGTGCCGCGATCATCACGACCTTCGCCCAGCTGGCGCGCCGGACGGCCCTCGACGTCGTCCGCCTCGCGCGGTTCGAGGCGCAGGCCCTCACCGACGGGCTGACCGGGCTCGGCAACCGCCGCCTGTTCACCGAGCGCCTGGAGGAGGAGACCGCCCGCGCCCGGGAGACCGGTGCGCCCCCTGTCGCTGGTCGTGCTCGACATCGACCATTTCAAGCGGGTCAACGACACCTACGGCCACGCGATCGGGGACGTGGTGCTCAAGCACGTCGCCGACGCGGTGATGGCCGGGATGCGCAACGCCGACACGGTCTGCCGGATCGGCGGCGAGGAGATCGTGATCATCATGCCGCGGATCGACCCCGCCCAGGCGGCGGAGATGGCCGACGCCTTGCGCGCTGCGGTGGGCGCGATGGCGGTATCGGTCGGCGACGGCCGCTCGGTCGCCGCCACCGTCAGCCTCGGCTTCGCCACGCGCCAGCCCGAGGAGGGCGGAGAATCCCTCTTCCGCCGCGCCCGACGCCGCGCTCTACGCGGCCAAGCGCGACGGTCGGGACCGGGTGATCCTCGCGGCCTGACGCTCGGCAGGCAGCCTCCGCGCAGAAAAAAGGCCGCCCTTGCGAGGCGGCCCGAAGTCTAGGGAGGAAACGCCCAAGAAGGGCAGCACCGCCGCGACGCCATCGCCGCGGTGCGTGAAATCGATTTCACACATCGCGGCGCCGATCGCAAGCGCCGGAATGGAGGGGCCGCCATGCGTCAACCACATGACGCATAGTCATCCCTCCCCTCACGCCCGGCGGCGCCTCTGGCCCAGCACCGCCAGCGTCGGCTCGGCGGCGAGCAGGGTGCGGGTGTAGTCCTCGCGCGGGTGGTCCAGCACCTCACGCACGGAGCCTTCCTCGACCAAGCGTCCGGACTGCATCACGCCGACCCGGTCGGCGATCTCGTCGACGACGCCGATATTGTGGGTGATGAACAGGACGGTCAGGCCGTGGCGGTCGCGCAAGGACAGGATCAGGCGCAGGATCTGGGCCTGGATCGACAGGTCGAGGGCCGAGACCGCCTCGTCGGCGACGACGAGCTTCGGGTTGGTGATCAGCGCCCGGGCGATGGCAATGCGCTGGCGCTGGCCGCCGGAGAATTCGTGCGGATAGCGCTCGGCGGCGCTCGGCGGCAGGCCGACATCCTCCAGAGCCCGGGCGACCAGGGCGGCGCGGTCGCGGCCGCGCGGCGCGTCGTCGAGGAGGTGGAGCGGCTCGGCGACGATGCGCCCGACCGAGTGGCGCGGGTTGAGCGAGCCGTAGGGGTCCTGGAAGACCATCTGGAAGTCGCGGCGCTTGCGCGCCAGCGCCTTGGGCGTGAGCGCGAACAGGTCGTCGCCGCCGAGCCGCACCGTGCCGCCGGTCGGCCGGTCGAGGGCCATGACGATCCGCGCGAGGGTGGACTTGCCGCAGCCCGATTCGCCCACCACCGCGAAGATGCTGCCGGCCTCGACGTCGAGGCTCACGCCGTCGACCGCCCGCAGATGCCGCGTGATGCCGCCCTTGCCCCGAAGCGCGTAGTCGCGCGTCAGGTTCTCGATCGAGAGGAGCGCGGTCATCGGGCCCCTCCCGCGGCGCGGCGCGGCTCCCCGCCGGAATTCCCCTCGCCCGACCCTGTCTCCCCGAGGCCCGCCCGGGCGCGGCGCGGCAGGGCGGCGATCAGGTCGCGCGTGTATTGCGCGGTCGGGTTGCGCAGGACCTGCTCGGTCGGCCCCTCCTCCACCGCGCGCCCCCGGCACATCACCAGGGTCCGGTCGGTGCTGCGGGCGATCACCCCGAGATCGTGGCTGATCAGGATCAGGGACAGGCCGAGATCGGCCACCAGCTCGTCGAGGATGTCGAGGATCTCCTTCTGCACCGTCACGTCGAGGGCCGTGGTCGGCTCGTCGGCGATCAGGAGGTCGGGCTTGAGCGCGAGCGCGATGGCGATGCCGACGCGCTGGCGCTGGCCGCCGGACATCTCGTGGGGATAGCTGTCGATGCGCCGGGCCGGATCGGGGATCCGCACCCGCTCGAGGAGGCGCAGGGCCTCGGCCCGAGCCTCGGCGCCGCCGACGTCGCGGTGCAGGCGGATGCCTTCCGCGATCTGCTGGCCCGCGGTCATCGCGGGGTTGAGCGCCGTCATCGGCTCCTGGAAGATCATGCCGATGCGCCGGCCGCGCAGGGAGCACAGCTCGCGCTCGCGCATCTGCAGGATGTCGCGGCCCTCGAGCAGGATCTCGCCGGAGGTGCCGGCGCTCTTCGGCAGGAGCCCGATGGTCGCGAGAGACAGCATCGACTTGCCGGAGCCCGATTCGCCGACGATGCCGAGGCTCTCGCCGCGGCCGACCGCGACCGAGACGTCGTCGACGACGCGGACCGGGCCGTTAGGCGCCGGGAAGGCGATGGAGAGGTTGCGGATCGCGAGCATCACGAGGCCTGCCGGCGGCGGGGGTCGAGGCGGGCGGCGAGCCCGTCGCCCAGGAGGTTGAGGCCGAGCACCGCGGCCGCGATGGCGAGGCCGGGGGCGAGCGCCAGGTGGGGGGCCTGGAGCAGGTAGGTCTGCGACTCCGCCAGCATCCGCCCCCAGGTCGGAGCCGGCGGCGGCAGTCCGAGACCGAGGAAGCTCAGGCCCGCCTCGGTCAGGATCGCCATGGCGAGCTGGATCGTGATCTGGACGATGACCTGGCCGGCGATGTTGGGCAGGACGTGCTCCAGGGTGATGCGCGGAATGCCCTTGCCGGCCATGCGGGCGGCCATGATGTATTCCCGCGCCCAGATCTGCATCGCCGCGCCGCGGGTGACCCGGGCGAAGACCGGGATCATGAACACCCCGATCGCCACGATGGCGGTGAGCGCGCCGGGCCCGAGCAGCGCGCCGAGCATGATCGCCGACAGGATCGGCGGCAGGGCGAACAGCGCGTCGCAGATCCGCATCAGGATCGCGTCGCAGGTGTGGTTCGCGGCCGCCGCGACGCCGGCGAGCGTGCCGAGCACCGCCCCGACCGCCACCGCCGCGAAGGCGGTGGTGAGGGAGTTGAAGGCGCCGCGCATCAGCATCGAGGCGACGTCGCGCCCCAGGTGGTCTGTGCCGAGCAGCCCCGAGACCAACGGCCCCTTGAGCTTCTGGAGGATGCGCATCCGGGCCGGATCCTCGGGGGTCCAGACCAGGGAGGTGAGCGCGATCCCGACGAGGAGCGCCGTCAGGATGCCGCCGACGAGCAGGGTGACGCTGCCGGGGCGCCAGCCGCCCCGGAGCTTCAAGGCGAGGGCGGTCATGCGCGCTTCCTCAGGCGGGGATCAACGACCGTGTAGAGCAGGTCGACCCCGAGATTGACCACGATGACGATGGTGGCGAACACCATCACGACGTTCTGGATCACGATCAGGTCGCGCTGCGCCAGGGCCTGCCAGGCGAGCCGGCCCATGCCGGGCAGGGTGAACACGTTCTCGACCAGCACCGCGCCGCCGATCAGGAACGAGATCTGCAGGCCCAGCATGGTGATGACCGGCACCAGCGCGTTCGGCACCGCGTGGCGCCACAGGGCGCGGGAGACCGAGGCGCCCTTGGCCCGGGCGGTGCGCACGAAATCCTCGTTCATCACCTCGACCACCGAGGCCCGCGTCACCCGGGTCAGCACCGCCGATTGCGGGATGGCGAGCGCCAAGGCCGGCAGGAGCAGGGCGCGCAGGGCCGATCCCGGCGCGTCCCAGCCCGGGAAGCCGCCGGCCGGCAGCCAGCCGAGGCCGAGCGCCACCACCATGATGAGCAGGAGCCCGATCCAGAAGTTCGGTACCGCGATGCCCGCCTGCGCATAGAGGGTGGCGGCGCCGTCGGCGACGCCGCCAGGCCGCGAGGCCGCGGTGACCCCGAGCGGCAGGGCGATGCCGACGGCCAGCAGCACCGCGAGCCCGGTGAGCGGCAGCGTCACCGCCAGCCGCTCGCGGATCAGCGCGCCCACCGGCACGCCGTAGGTGTAGGAGGTGCCGAGATCGCCGCTCGCGAGCCCGCCGAGCCAGCGCAGGTAGCGGAGGATGGCCGGGGCATCGAGGCCCATCTGGGCGCGGAGCGCCGCCAGCGTCTCGGGCGTCGCCGAGGTGCCGAGCATCGCCGAAGCCGGATCGCCCGGCACGATCTCCATCATGCAGAAGACCAGGATCGAGATCAGCAGGAAGGTGACCGCGAAGCCGGCGGCGCGACGGGCGAGGTGCCTCAACATGGGGTGGGTCTCAGCATCGGAAAAACTGGACTTTTACTGTGCTGTACGCGGCAAGAACTAGCCGCGGGATCCCCTCTCCCGTGTGGGAGAGGGGTAGGGGTGAGGGTGACACGCTGCCGGATTAAACCCTGACTATTGAGCTGCCAGCATCTCGCTCAGCGCTTTACACTGAAGCGTGTCACCCTCACCCCCGGCCCCTCTCCCACACGGGAGAGGGGAGTCGCGGTACCTACTCCGTCCAGCGCACTTCCGTCAGGTCGTTCGACGGCACCGGCTCGTTTTTCCAGAACCCCGTGAGCTTGGCCTTCCACACGCTGAGCTTCGGCAGCACGAACAGGAACAGGGCCGGCACGTCGTCGGCCAGGATCTGCTGCGCGTCGCCGTAGAGCTTCAGCCGGGTCGCCTCGTCGGTCGCCTGCGCGGCCTGCGTCACGACCTCGTTGAAGGCCGGGTTCTTGTAGCCGAAGTAATACGGATCGTTGGAGTAGATCGCGATGTCGAGCGGCTCGGCATGGGCGATGACCGTCATGTCGAAGCTGCGGTCGCGCATCACCTCCTGCACCCACTTGGCCGGGAACTCCGTCGGCACGATGCTCATCGTGACGCCGACCTCGGAGAACATCGCCTGCAGGATCTCGGCGGTGCGGGTGGCGTAGGCCATCTGCGGCGACTTGAAGGTGAAGGTCAGGCCCTTGGCGTAGCCGGCTTCCGCGAGCAGCGCCTTCGCCTTCTTCGGGTCGTAGGGATAGACCCCCGTCAGGTCCTTGTAGCCCGGGTCGTTGGGCGTGTAGTGGCTGCCGATCGGCGCACCGTAGCCCGAATAGGCGCCCTCGATCAGGAGCTTGCGGTCCACCGCCATCATCAGCGCCTGGCGCACGCGCTTGTCGGCGAAGGGCTTGCCCGCATTGTTCATGCCGGCCACGACCTTCATCTCGGTCAGGCCCGGCTCGGCCTTGAACGCCTTGTCCTTCTGGAAGGCGCCGTAGAGCTCGGGCGCCGGCAGGAGCGGGTAGGCGTCGACGTCGCCGGCGCGCAGCGCCGCGGCGGCGGCCTGGGGATCGCCGATGAAGCGGAACGTGACCTTGTCGAGATGGACCTTGCGGGCGGCATCCCAATGGTCGGGGCTGCGCGCCAGCTCGACCCGGTCGCCCTTGCGCCAGGCGGCGAAGCGGAACGGCCCCGTGCCGACCGGATTGCTTTTAAGGCCGTCGCGCGACTTCGGCTCGACCATCACCGCCGCCGGCAGGCCGAGCCAGAACAGCAGGTTGCCGGAGGGCTTGGAGAGCGTCAGGACCAGGGTGGCGGGGTCCGGCGCCTTGACGTCGGCGATGACCGCGTAGAGCGCCTTCTGCGGGTTGACCGAGCCCGGCGCCCGGATCGCGTCGAGGGCGAACTTTGCGGTGCCGGCGTCGAAGGCCTCGCCGTTGTGGAACTTCACGCCTGGCTGGAGCGCGAAGGTGTAGGTCAGGCCGTCGGGCGAGACGGTCCAGCTCTTCGCCAGCTGCGGCTGCACCTTGCCGTCGCGGTCGACCCGGGTCAGGCCCTCGAACACGTTCTGCCACACCACCTGGCCGATCACGGTCGGGGCGGCGCTGGTCGGGTCGAGGCCCGGGGGCTCGACCGGCATGCCGAGGACGAGGTCGGTGCGCGGGGCGGCCAGGGCGGCACCGGCGAGCCCCGGCAGGGCGAGCGCGGCGAGAAGGGCGCCCGTCAGCAGGCAACGACGGGGAAAGCGCGTGCGTGAGACCATGGAACCCCTCGATTGGCGTTGGAACCGGCCGCCTCTGCCGTGCGGCTTTCCGGTTCCGCTAGGAGATCAGTATTTTTGGTGTGGCCGCAACAGCGATCTGTTGCGCACCCCGTAGCCGAAACCGCTACACCTCGCCATCTGCGTGGAAACCGGGCATGTGCTGCTCCAGAACCGCCACCAGCCTGGCGGCGGCGAAGGAGAGCGGCCGGTCCTTCAGGTGCGACAGGTCGAGATGGGTGCGCACGCGCAGGTCGCGAAAGGGCCGCGTCGCCAGCGTGCCCGCCGCCTCGTCGCGGCGCACGGTGAAAGGCGGGAGGACCAGCACCGCCCGGCCGCGCCGGGCGAGCTCGAGCTGGATCTCGAGGGCGCTGGTGGTGAAGACCGGATCGAGGGCCGGCAGACCGGCCTCGCGCATCTGCCCGTCGAGGGCCTGGCGCACCCCGAAGGTCGCGTCCGGCACCGCCACCGGGTGGGCGAGGAGGTCGCGCGGGCCGACCTGCAGGCGGTCGGCGAGGGGATGATCGGGCGCCATGATGGCGGCGTGGTCGACCGGCGCGCGGCAGCGCACGACGATCTCGGCCTGCTGCGGCGTGAACAGGGTGACGGCGAGGTCCGCCTCCCCGTCGGCGAGCGCCTGCATGGTGCGCCCGACGCTCGCCACCACCACCTCGAAGCGGACGTCCGGGTAGCTCGCGGCGAAATCCGCCAGCGCCGGCACCAGCAGGCCGGAGGCCGCCGCCCCGCTGGCATAGACCGTGACGCGGCCCGCCCGCAGGCCCTTGAGATCGTCGATCAGGGTGCGGACGTGGTCGAGCTCGCGCAAGCTGCGGGCCGAGCGGGCGGCGAGCAGCTCGCCGGCGGCGGTGAGCCGGATCCCGGTCGGGTCGCGCTCCACCAGGGGCGCGCCGAAATGGTATTCGAGGTTCTCGATCTGGCGGCTGATCGCCGTCGGCGCGATGCCGAGCTTCTCCGCCGCCCGCCGCATCGAGCCGTGCCGGGCGAGCTCGTTGAAGTAGATCAGGGCCCGCAGCTGCACGGCACGCACCATCCCGAGCATCATTCCGCCGGCCGCCAGACGGCCGGTGCCGAGGTGGTCACCGGTTCGGCGGCGAACATAATGCGAGAACAAGAAGCTCAGCGGAGTTGCACGGGGCAGCTCCGCTGCGCGGTCGACAGGCCGTCGCGGCGGCCCGCCGCATGGAGTACGGCGCGGCGGGGCCGGCGTCCACGCCTCTCCGGTGCCTCCCCCGCACGATGCCCGTGCCCGCCAGTCCGTCAGCGGGTCGGCGCCTCCTCCATGAGCGCGGCCAGTCTCAGGTCCCGCTCCGACAGGTCGCCCGCGGGGCGGATCGGGATCAGGCCGTGCCTCCGGTACAGGGCCGTCAGGAACGCCCACTCGCGGAGCACGATCGCGTAGATGCCGCGATAGATGAAGTTCTTGACCGCGAGCTCCCGGGCCGCCGCCTCACCGAGGAGGTCGCCGGCCGCCGCGACCTCCAGGTAGTTCACGACGACGTGGAGATACGAGGAATGCTCGTTCTCCGCTCCCTGCGGGAAGCCGATCGGCATCGAGGGAACCGCCTCCCGGATCGACCGCCAGATCTCGCGCCAACCGGACGGGTTGGTGTGCGAGTACCACGTCGCGTACCAGTGCATCTGCTCGTGCAGATAGGTGCACAGGATCGCCGGCTCGGCCCAGAGGCTGGTGTTCAAGGTCAGCACCGGGTGGCTGTAGGCCGGCCCGGTCGGGGCGATCCTGATTCGCCGCGTGTATTCGTAGCGGCCGAGATCGTGGGTCGCGCGGAGCTTGACCAGCGCCGCCCGGACACGCTCGGCGGAGGCCTGCGCCATGGACAGGTCGATGTCGATGCGATCGTCCATGTGCGGCCTCCCCGGGTCGGTACGCGGCCGTCCGGGGACGACTCGATGGCTGACCCATGGTAAGGTTCATTCCGCCCGCCGTCGATATCGCGCGGCGGCCCCGTCGGTCGGGGCGACCGGACGCGTCATCCCCGGCAGGGGTTCGACCGGTGCGTCCCCTCAGGCCCTCTCGATCACCAGCCGCGCCGCCGCCTCGCCGGCCGCACCCAGCGGCGCCGGCCGCCGCGTCTCCTTCGACAGGAGCACGCAGACCGATTCCGCCTCGCCCGCCACGACGTCCCCGGTGAGGATGCGGTGGTGGAAGCCGAGCGAGGTGCGGCCCGCGCGGGCGAGCCAAGTCGCGGTGCGGACCCGGCCGGGATAGTGCAGCTCCGCCCGGTAATCGATGACGAAGCGGGCGATGACGAAGAAGGTGTCGGAGGTGAGCAGCGGGGTCAGGTGGGTTGCGAAGAACTGCACCCGGCCGCTCTCGCAGAAGGCGGCGAAGACCGCGTTGTTGACGTGGCCGTTGGCATCGGTGTCGCGGTAGCGCAGGACGTCCTCGCTCCACAGCACCCGCGGATCGGCCTCAAGCCCGTCGGTCATCGCCCCCTGCCCTCTTCCCTCGGAGCCTGTTTGACTGATTGGCAGCTCCTATCCCACACACAACCTCATCCTGAGGTGTCCTTCGATTGAAGATCGACGGACCTCGAAGGAGGCCTCCTTCGAGGCTCCCTTCGGTCGCACCTCAGGATGAGGTCGCGGGTGGGACGATCAGTTTCTCACGGTGCAATCTTTGCACATCACACAGGCTGTCAGCCGTTGCGCGGGGCGGTGCCGCCGAGATGGAACACCCGGTGCGGAACGAGCTCGCCCCGCTCGACGTCGCCGACCGCCACGAGCACGCCGCCGCAGGTCGCGTAGGCCTTGCCCTCGGTCGGCGCGTCGCGGCCGCGCAGGATCACCGGCTGGCCGCGCATCAGCCGCATCGCCATGTCGCGGGAGACCGGCACGTGGGGCACGGCGTCGAGGGCCGTCTCGACCGGGCGCAGGAGAGCGGCGTTGGCCTCGGCCTCGGCGGCCTCGAGCGCCCCGATGGTGCAGGACTGGTCCTCGGCGAAGGGGCCGACGCGGGTGCGGCGCAGGGCCGAGACGTGGCCGTAGCAGCCGAGCGCCCGGCCGAGGTCGCGGGCGATGGCCCGCACATAGGTGCCCTTGCCGCACTCGGCCTCGATCACGGTGCGCTCGGGCGTATGGGCGACGATGGCCAGCCGGTCGATCTGCACCGGCCGGGCGACCAGCTCCACCACCTCGCCGTCGCGGGCGAGGTCGTAGGCGCGCTCGCCCTGGATCTTGATCGCCGAGTAGCGCGGCGGCACCTGCTCGATCGCGCCGACGAAGCGCGGCAGCATCGCCTCGACCTGCTCCTGAGACGGGCGGTCGTCGGAGGTCGCGACCGGGCGCCCTTCCGCGTCGTCGGTGTCGGTCTCGACGCCCCAAGTGACCGAGAAGACGTAGGCCTTGCGGCCGTCCATCACGAAGGGGACGGTCTTGGTCGCCTCGCCGAGCGCGATCGGCAGGATGCCGGAGGCGAGCGGGTCGAGGGTGCCGGCGTGGCCGGCCTTCTTGGCGTTGAGGGCGCGCTTGACCGCCGCGACCGCGTGGGTCGAGGTCATGCCGACGCCCTTGTCGAGGATCACCCAGCCGCTGATCTCGCGGCGCTTGGGCCGGTCGCCCGGCGGGCGGCCGCGGCCGCGGGGCCGGTCCTGACGGGGGGCTCCGTCACGCGCGGGGCGGGTCGCCTGCGGCGCGGGGGGCTCTGCGGGCTGATCCTCGTGCATCGTCATCCTGTGTCCGTTGTCGAACGGCGGTCGCCGCGGGACTTGTCGCCCGCGTTCGTCCGTGCCGATCCTGTAGGGTCTCAAGTCTTCACCCGGGCGGGGGTTCACCGGCCCGGGGAGGCGTCCTCGTCCTCGGCATCCGGCTCGGACCCGAGGTCGCGCTGGACCTTGTCGCTGCGCAGGAGCGCGTCGATGCGCGCCGCCTCGTCGAAGGTCTCGTCGCGGCGGAAGCGCAGGTCAGGGGCGAATTTCAGCGCCACCCGGCGGGCCACCTCCTGGCGCAGCACCTTCTTGTTGCGCTCGAGCGCCTCGATCACCGGGCGCTCGTCCATGCCGCCCAGCGGCATGACGTAGGCGGTGGCGAGCTTGAGGTCCGGCGACATGCGGACCTCCGGCACCGTGATCACGTGCTGGCTCAGCACCGGATCCTGGATGTCGCCGCGGCTCAGCACCTCGGCGAGGGCGTGCCGCACGAGTTCGGCCACGCGCTGCTGGCGCTGCGAGGGGCCTGCGGATTCCTGGGGTTTGCGCACCATCGTCTCTCCGGGCTCGGACCGGGCCGCGGGGCGGCCATCTGGCCTCCAGGCCCACGCGGCTGTCGTCTTATGAACCGACGAGCCCGGGACGCTGGCGTCCCGGGCTCGCAGTATTCTTGGCGGCCGCCGCCATGACGGCGGACGGCCGATGGCAGCGGGCTCGCGTCAGAGCGTGCGACGCTCCTCGTGCACGATGTAGCACTCGATCACGTCGCGCGGACGCATGTCCTGGTAGTTCTCGAAGGCCATGCCGCATTCCTGGCCGGCCGACACTTCCTTGGCGTCGTCCTTGAAGCGCTTGAGCTGCGAGAGCTTGCCCTCGTGCACCACCACGTTGTCGCGGATGAGGCGGACATGGGCGCCGCGCTCGACGCGACCGTCCTCGACCCGGCAACCGGCGATCTTGCCCACCTTCGAGACGTTGAAGATCTCGAGGATGCGCGCCTCGCCCAGGCGCTCCTCGCGGAGCGTCGGCGGGAGCAGGCCCGACATCGCCGCCTTCACGTCATCCACGAGGTCGTAGATGATGTTGTAGTAGCGGATCTCGACGCCCGCCCGCTCGGCGGCCTCGCGGGCCTCCTTGTGGGCGCGGACGTTGAAGCCGAACACGACCGCACCCGAGGCCTGGGCCAGGGTGATGTCCGACTCGGTGATACCGCCGACACCCGTGTGCAGGATGCGGGCCATCACCTCATCGTTGCCGAGCTTCTCGAGCGAGCCGGATATGGCTTCGACCGAGCCCTGCACGTCGCCCTTGATGACGAGCGGGAACTCCTTGCGGCCGGCGCCCTCCTTGAGGTCCCGCATCATGTCCATCAGCGTCCGGCCGGCACCGCTGCCGGTGGCCGCCGCGCGCTCGCGCTTCACGCGGGCCCGGTACTCGGTGACCTCGCGGGCCCGGGCCTCGTTCTCGACCACCGCGACGCGGTCGCCCGCCTCCGGCGTGCCGTTGAAGCCCAGCACCTCGACCGGAACCGACGGCGCCGCTTCCTTGGTGTTGCGGCCGGTATCGTCGACGAGGGCGCGCACGCGGCCCCACTCGGCGCCCGCCACCACGATGTCGCCGGTGCGCAGGGTGCCGCGCTCGACGAGCACCGTCGCCACCGGGCCGCGGCCGCGGTCGAGCTTGGCCTCGATCACCGTGCCCTCGGCCGACCGCTCGGGGTTGGCGCGCAGGTCCAGGATCTCGGCCTGGAGGGCGAGGCCCTCCAGCAGCTCGTCGAGGCCGTCCTTGGTCTTGGCCGACACCTCGAATTCGAGGGTCTCGCCGCCCATCGACTCGACCTGGATGTCGTGCTGCAAGAGCTCGGTGCGGACCCGCTGCGGGTTCGCGTCGGGCTTGTCGATCTTGTTGATCGCCACGATCAGCGGCACCTCGGCCGCCTTGGCGTGGGAGATCGCCTCGATCGTCTGCGGCATGACGCCGTCATCGGCCGCCACCACCAGCACCACGATGTCCGTCACCCGGGCGCCGCGGGCGCGCATCGAGGTGAAGGCCGCGTGGCCGGGGGTGTCGATGAAGGTGATCTTGCCGCCGGAGGGCGAGGTCACCTGGTAGGCGCCGATATGCTGCGTGATGCCGCCCGCCTCGCCGGAGACGACGTTGGCGTTGCGGATCGCGTCGAGCAGCGAGGTCTTGCCGTGGTCGACGTGGCCCATGATGGTCACGACCGGCGGCCGCGGCTGGGTGTCGTCGTCGGTATCGGCCTCGTCGAACAGGCCCTCCTCGACGTCGGACTCCGCGACGCGGCGCACGGTGTGGCCGAGCTCCTCGGCGATGAGCTGCGCCGAGTCCGAGTCGATCACGTCGGTGATCTTGTGGATCTGGCCCTGCTTCATCAGCATGCGGATGACGTCGACCGCCCGCTCGCTCATCCGGTTGGCGAGCTCCTGGATGGTGATCGTCTCCGGGATGACCACCTCGCGGGCCAGCTTCTCCTTCTGCTCCACCTGGCGGTGGCCGGTCAGGCGCTGGTTGCGGCGGCGGAACGAGGCGAGCGAACGGGTGCGCTCGTCTTCGCCCGAGGTCGCCGTCGCGATGGTCAGGCGGCCGCGGTTGCGGTCGCCGCCCGGCGATTTCGGCGTCTTGGGCGGGGTGATGACCTTGAGCGGCATGCCGGGACGGCGGATGACCCGCTTGGTCTCGGCCTCCTCCTCCGCCGCGGCCGGGCGGCCGGTGGCGGGGCGCGCGGTGGCACCCGTCGCCGGCTTGGCACCGGCCGCGGGCTTGGCCGCCGTGGGCTGCTCGGGCTTGACGGGCTCGGGCTCCGGCTTCGGCGCCGGGCGGGCCATGAAGTTCAGGTCGCGCGGCTTGCGGGCATCGGCCGTCAGCGTGCGGCGCGGCTCGGCCGGGGCGCTCGGGCGGGTGATCCCGGTGCTGGGGGTCGCCGGGCGGGTGCCCGCGGGAGCCGCCGGACGCGCACCGGCCGGAGCGCCCGGACGGGCACCGGCGGCGGCAGGACGAGCGCCGGGCGCAGCCGGACGAGCACCCGCAGCGGTGGCGGGACGCGCACCGGCCGGAGCGGCAGGACGGGCCGCAGCCGGAGCCGGAGCCGCCGGGCGCGGGGCCGCAGCGGCCGGGGCAGCCGCCGGCGCCTCGGGGGCGACCGGAGCGGGCGCCGGAGCCGGAGCCGCGCGGGCGGCCGCATCCTCCTGGGCGCGGCGCTCGGCCTCCTCGGCGGCACGGCGCTTGCGCGCATCCTCCTGGCGGCGACGCTCCTCTTCCTCGCGCTTGCGGGCCTCGGCGGCCTCGCGCTCGCGGATCTCGGCGGCCTCGCGCTCGGCGCGGCGCTGCGCCTCCTCGACGGCGCGGCGGCGCTCCTCCTCCTCGCGACGCTTCGCGTCGACGAGGGCGGCCATGCGGGCGCTCTGCTCCTGATCGCTCAGGGTGCGCAGCACGACGCCGGAGCGCGAGGCGCCCGGGCGGTCCTGGCGCGAGGCGCCCGGACGGCCGCCCTGCCCCTGGGGAGCGGAGCGCGCCTGGCTCGGTGCGGATTCCTTCGGCGCAGCCGGGGCCGGCGCGCCGCCGGGGCGACGTTTCACCGTCTCGACCACGACCGACTTGGAGCGGCCATGGGAGAAGCTCTGGCGCACCGTGCCCTGCTCGATCGGACGCTTCATCGACAGCGTCTTGGCGGGACCGGTATGCAACGTCTTGTCGCCCGGATTCTTCGTCTCACTCATTCAGTTCAGACCCTGGGGGTTCTCGTCCGTCCCGGGACCCGGCCTCCCGGTGGCCGCCTCCCATCGTGTTCCCGGGAGCGCACCCAGCAACCGGGCCGATCCCATTCGATTCACTCAACCACCGGCCTCCGGGGGGCCGGTCCGCAGCGATGTTCCACCATCCTGGACAGCGTCCGGGAGCGCCGCGTCGGAGTCTGACGACTCCGTTCCGGCACGTCCCGACGTCGCCGTCCCGCCGCGGAAGACGTGGAGCCGACGCCAACGCGCGAGCAAGCCGGCAGTGCCGGCTCCCGCGACGAGGGCAGCGTGTATCACATGATCCCGGCCCAAGGCCATGTCCAATTCTTCACCGGACAGGTCGTCGAGCACCGGGATCCTCGATATGGCATCGCCATAGCGCCTTCGCAATGCCTGGGCGAGCTTGCGGCGCCCGTCCGGGCTCGCATCGCTGGCATGAACCAAGGCCTTGACCCCGGTCGGGCTGTCCACGGCACTCTCCACCTTGGTGAAGCCGGTGACGACGCAGCCCGCCTTGTTCGCAAGCGAGAAACCCTGACGCAGGTCCTCGCGCAACCCCGCCTCGATCACATCGGCGAGATCGGCCGCCACGCGGGCGTCCTTCTGCCGGAAGGCGCGCTGGAACAGCCGCTTCTTCACCGCCTCCTGCACCATGGCCCGGGTCGCCGTGACCCAGGCGCCGCGGCCGGGGAGCCGGGCGCGCAGGTCCGCCACCACCTGGTTGTCGGGGCCGAGTGCGAAGCGGATCATCCGATCGGGATGGCCCGCCTCGCGCGTGACCAGGCAGGTGCGCTCCGCGTTGGCGCGACCGCGCCCGGCGCCGGCGTCGAGGACGTCCGGCGGCAGCGCGTCCGCATCCTGGGTGTCGGCCTGCATGGTCGCGTCCATCCTCGCGTCGCGCCTCAGGTCGGCTGCCGCTCGGCGGTCGCGGCGGCATCCTCCTCGACCGGTACGGTCTCGGACTCGTCACCCTCGTTCCCGCCCTCGGCGTGCTCGGTCCCGGACTCGTCGCCCTCGGCCTCCTCACCCTCGAACTCCCCGCCCTCGATTTCCTCGCCCTCCTGCACCTCCTCGGGCGGGGGCGCCTCGATCCAGCCGGCATGGACGCGGGCGGCCATGATCATCGCCTCGGCCTCGGCGCGGGAGACCTCGAACCCGTCGAGATAGCCGGCATGGCGCACCGCCTCGGGGCCGCGGCCTTCGGTGTAGCCGACGAGGTCGTCGGTGGCGCAGCCGGCGAGGTCCTCGACGCTCTTCACGTCGTTCTCGCCGAGGGCGACCATCATCGGGGTGGTGATGCCGTCGATGTCGCGCAGCTCGTCGGCGACGCCGAGCTCGATGCGGCGGGCATCGTTCTCGGCCTCGATGCGGTTGAGGTAGTCGAGGGCCCGGGCCTGGATCTCGGCGCCGGTCTCCTCGTCGAGGCCCTGGATGTTGGCGAGCTCCGTCGGCTCGACATAGGCGATCTCCTCGACGGAGCGGAAGCCTTCCGCGGCGAGGAGCTGGCCGACCGTCTCGTCGACGTCGAGGGCCTGCATGAAGGTGTTGGTGCGCTCGACGAACTCCTTCTGGCGGCGCTCCGATTCCTCGGCCTCGGTCAGGATGTCGATGTCCCAGCCGGTGAGCTGGGAGGCGAGCCGCACGTTCTGGCCGCGGCGGCCGATGGCGAGCGACAGCTGGTCGTCGGGGACCACCACCTCGATGCGATCGGCCTCCTCGTCGAGCACCACCTTGACCACCTCGGCCGGCTGCAGCGCGTTGACGATGAAGGTCGCCTGGTCCTGCGACCACGGGATGATGTCGATCTTCTCGCCCTGCAGCTCGCCGACCACCGCCTGGACGCGGGAGCCGCGCATGCCGACGCAGGCGCCGACCGGGTCGATCGAGGAATCGCGCGAGATCACCGCGATCTTGGCGCGCGAGCCGGGGTCGCGGGCGACCGCCTTCACCTCGACGATGCCGTCGTAGATCTCCGGCACTTCCTGCCCGAAGAGCTTGGCCATGAATTGCGGGTGCGAGCGCGAGAGGAAGATCTGCGGCCCGCGCACCTCGCGGCGGACGTCGAACAGGTAGGCGCGGATGCGGTCGCCGGGGCGGAAGGTCTCGCGCGGGATCGACTCGTCGCGGCGCACGATGCCCTCGCCGCGGCCGAGATCGACGATGACGTTGCCGTACTCGACGCGCTTGACGAGGCCGTTGACGACCTCGCCGATGCGGTCCTTGTACTCGTCGTACTGGCGGTCGCGCTCGGCGTCGCGGACCTTCTGGACGATGACCTGCTTGGCCGACTGGGCGGCGACGCGGCCGAAATCGAACGGCGGCAGGGTGTCGGAGATCACGTCACCGACCTGGGCGGCCGGGTTGTGGCGGCGGGCCGCCGGCAGGTCGATCTCGCGGGCGTCGTTCTCGACCTCGTCCACCACCAGGAGGTGGCGCGACAGGCGGAGCGCTCCGGTGCGGGGGTCGATCTCGGCGTGGACGTCGGTCTCGGCGCCGTAGCGCGAGCGGGCGGCCTTGGCGATCGCCTCCTCCATGGCGCCGATCACGATCGAGCGGTCGATGACCTTCTCGCGCGCGACCGCCTCGGCGATCTGGAGAAGTTCGAGCCTGTTGGCGCTGACGACGGCCATCGGATCAGTCCTTCCTGGTTTTTTGGTTCGTTACGGGTCTGGGGCGTGGCTTCAGTGGGTGACGGAGGGGCTCGCGCCCTCGTCCTCGTCATCCTCCTCGTCGTCCTGCGGCGGGGCCGAGCCGCGCCGCAGGGATTCGCGCACCAGGGCATCGGTGAGGACGAGGTGGGCCTCGCCGATGTCGCGCAGCGGAATGTCGTAGGAGGATGGCAGGCCCTCTTTGACGTCGGGCAGGTCGATGCGGACCGTGTCTCCTTCCGGCGCCCGGATGATGCCGCGGAAGCGCTTGCGCCCGTCGAGCGGCATCGCCAGCTCGACCTTGGCCTCGTAGCCGGCCCAGCGGGAGAAGTCCCCCGCCCGCACCAGCGGCCGGTCGATCCCCGGCGAGGAGATCTCGAGGTAGTAGGCGCCGCCGATCGGATCGTCGACGTCGAGGATCGGCGAGATCGTGCGGCTGACGGTCTCGCACTCGTCGACCGACATGGTGCCGTCCGGCCGCTCGGCCATGATCTGCACCGTGCAGCCGTTCTGACTGGAAACCTTCACCCGCACGAGGCGGAAGCCGAGGCCCTCGATCGCGGGCTCGATGATCTGCGCGACGCGCGCGGCAACACCGGTCTCGGTGATGAGGCGCTTCTCGGCCGGGTTCTGGTCTGGGGCGTCGGTCATGGGTGTCTGTGCCGCGGCTCCCCCGAGGGGCGCCCTTGAGGGGAGGCAATCTGGCGTTCGGCTCGCGCCCGGGGAGGCATCGCGGCAATAAAAAAGAGCGGGCCCCGGGGGGACCCACTCCCGCACCGCAGCCTCACCGGCCACGAACAGAACTGTTGATCGGGGAGATAATCCGGGTGCGGGCGGAATGCAAGGTGGTCGGCGGCCTGTGCCGGACGCAGGTTCGGAATATGAAAGCTTGACGGCACGTCCGTCGAGGCACGGTCCCGGATCGCGCCTCGACCTCTCGTCCGAGCCCATGCCCGGTGACGACGAGCCGGACGCTTGCTAAGATGGGAAGCCTGAGGATCGAACGATGACCACGCCGGCATCCGTCGCGGAACTCGTGCCCGCCACGGCCGAGTATCCCGCGCTGAAGACGCTCCTCGAGCGGATTGAGGCCGTCTACGCCCCGGAAGACGTGCTGCTGTTCGGCAGCCGGGCGAAGGGCACCGCGGATCCGGACAGCGATTGGGACCTTCTGGTGGTTCTGCCCGACGACGCCGACGAGCGCCTGCTCGACCCGCTGCTCGGCTACGAGACGCAACGGGGGTCGGGGGTCTACGCGGACGTGCTGTGCTCTCTCAAGAGCGAGTTCCTATCGGATCTGGCCGTCGCGAATTCGCGGACCCGGGACATCGCCGGGCATGCCGTCCGTGTCTTCTCCCGCTAGTCTTCACATCGCCAACCATCTTAGGCTCGCAGACCGCGACCTCAAGGACGCGGTCATTCTGCACAAGTGCAGAAGTAGAAACGACGCCTACCATCTGGAGCAGGCGGCAGAGAAGCTGCTCCTCGCTCTTCTCACCTCGGAAGGAGAGCACGTCCAGGTCAAGGACGTCCACATCCTCGACCGTCTGGCCGACAGACTTCCCGAGGACCATCCCCTCCGGACCGCAATGCAGGGGTTGGGTTACCTCAAGACGTACGCCACGGCGTTCCGATACCCCAAATCCGGCGGTCGGCTGCCGACGACGATTCCCGACCACAAGTTCGATCTGGCTTCGAGCGTTCTCCGTCGCCTGATCGATGCCAGTGCCGAGCACTTCCAGGTCGATCTGAACGCGAGTGACGATTTTCCTGCGGAAAACCCGAAACCTATGCGCCGTAACAGCAGACTCTGAAGGCGGCCTTGGCGCTCGGAACGTGATCGCGGGTCGAAGGCGAGCCCCCGGGCCCGATCATGCTGGCGCAGGCATCCTCGAAGCCGCCGCCCGTCACACCGACAACCACCGCCGCACCTGCGCCTCGACCATCCCCGAGCGCGGCCCCGCCTCGACCACTTGGCCGCGATCCATCACCGCGTAAGTGTCGCAGAGGTCGCGGGCCCATTCGAAGTACTGCTCGACCAGCACGATCGCCATGTCGCCCTTACCGCGGAGATAATCGATCGCCCGGCCGATATCCTTGATGATCGAGGGCTGGATGCCTTCTGTCGGCTCGTCGAGGACGAGGACGCGGGGGCGGGTGACGAGGGCGCGGCCGATGGCGAGCTGCTGCTGCTGGCCGCCCGAGAGGTCGCCGCCGCGCCGCCCCAGCATGTCCTTGAGGACGGGAAAGAGGTCGTAGATCTCGGCCGGCACGTAGCGGCCGGCGCGCTTGCAGGGGGCAAAGCCCGTCTCGAGGTTCTCCTTCACGGTGAGAAGCGGGAAGATCTCGCGGCCCTGCGGCACGAAGGCGATGCCCTGGCGGGCGCGGTCGTAGGGCGCCAGCCGGCTGATGTCGCGCCCGTCGAGCTTGACCGCGCCCTTCGACACCGGCTGCTGGCCGACGATGGCGCGCATGAGCGACGTCTTGCCGACGCCGTTGCGGCCGAGCACCGCGGTGACCTTGCCGAGTTCGGCCTGGAGCGAGACGCCGCGTAGGGCCTGCGCCGCGCCGTAATGGAGATCGATGGTCTCGACGGAGAGCATGGGAGAATTCCTCGGAGCCTGCGCGGCTCGCCCGACGGAGTTGCCACCCTCCACGTCATGTATGGACGGCCCCCGTTTCGCAAGGGTTTGTGAGCATCGGTTTGAGCCAGTCGGTTCAGGAGCAGTCATGTATCCGGCCTCTGATGCCGTCGTGCCGCCGCGGTTGATGCGACGAGGACGACGGCGGGCCACCAAGGGGTGCGCACAAGCGTTCCTTGCGAAGAACCAGGCTCCCAACATCCCGACGCGCTGTGACGCGCGATGACGTGGCGGAGTGTCCTGGTCCCAGGTCCCTCATCCTGCTCTGGCCTTGGCCGTGCTTACAGCTCCTTGCTCACCGAAGGTCGCGTCCCGCCGCTCCTCAAGCGGCGGCGGGACGCGAC
>NZ_FPCB01000042.1:0-44959 GCF_900116815.1 Methylobacterium sp. 174MFSha1.1
CCATGTCGGGGTCGGCGGGCAGGTGATCCACCCGGTCCTGGACGGCGCGACGGCGCGGTTCCGGTTGCCGGCGGGTTGCGGCGACGTGCGACTGCGCTCCCTCGCGAGCACGCCGTCGGGGGTGAGCGACAGCCGGGACGGGCGCCGGCTGGGCGTCGATCTCAAGCGGCTGGCGCTGTGCGACGGGCGAGGCGTCCGGCGTGAGATCGGCCTCGACGACGCGCGCCTGGGCCGGGGCTTCTACCCGGTCGAGCCGCTTGCCTCGGGCGGCCTGCACCGCTGGACCGATGGGGATGCGCTGCTGCCCCGGAGCCTGTGGCAAGGGGACGAGGAAGGGCACGAGGGGGAGGTCACGCTCCTGGTCGAGGTCGCGAAGCGGGATCTTCTGCGCTGGCGGGCGCCGGGCGCCGGGACCGAGGCCGGTGACGCCGACAACGCAGCCCCCGCTCTCCATGTCGCTCGCCCGGCCGCCTGATCGGGACAGCGCGCGAGAGGGCACGTGACCTGATCGCGCGAAACCACGCTCGCCTCTAGACAAGCCCGCCGCGGGGTGACCCGGGCGGGCTTCGTCATTTTCCTCCTCGCGCCTGCGCGGGGGGCTCTCTGAGCGCGCCTTCCGTCGATGCGCAGCATCCGACCGGTGACGAGCTCGCCGGTGCGAGTGGGAAGGCTGATCGGGACAGGAGCCGGCTTGGCAGAGCCCAGGAACGGCATGGCGCTCGCGGATTGAGAAGGGCCGGCGCGGATTCCAACCGACCGTCCGGGAATTTGGCCCGCCGGCTCCAGCGGCCCCGACTGGGCCGCCGCGCCGTGCCCGCGGCAACGGATCGCCGGTCTGCCCCGCCCGTGAAAGCGCTTGACACGGCACGATTCCCGGCATTTTCTGACTGGCAAGTCAAAAATCATGGGATGGAAATGCTGCTGCCCCCGGAATTGCGGGCGTTTCGCGCGGAGGTGCGAGCGTTTTGCCGCGCCTCCCTGCCGGCCGACATCCACCGCAAGGTCGAGCGCAACCTGTCGCTGACGCGGGAGGACCACGCGCGGTGGCAGAAGATCCTGCACGGCCGGGGCTGGATGGGCGGGCACTGGCCCGCCGAATGGGGTGGCCGGGGCTGGGGCTCGGCGCAGCGCTGGCTGTTCGAGCAGACGCTGGCCGAGGAGGGTGCGCCGTGGCTCATCCCGCTCGGCGTCGCCTATGTCGGGCCGGTCCTCTACACCTTCGGCAACGAGGCCCAGAAGCGGCGCTTCCTGCCCCCGATTCTGTCCGCCGACGAGTTCTGGGCGCAGGGCTACTCGGAGCCGAATGCGGGATCGGATCTGGCGGGTCTCAGGACGCGCGCCGTGCGCGACGGCGACGCCTACATCCTCAACGGTCAGAAGACCTGGACGACCTACGCCCAATGGGCGGACTGGATGTTCTGCCTGGCGCGCACGCAGACGGGGGACCGGCCCCAGGACGGGGTGTCCTTCCTCCTCGTCGACATGACGGCGCCGGGCGTGACGGTCCGGGCGATCCCGACGATGGACGGCAAGCACCACGTCAACGAGGTGTTCTTCGACGACGTCAGGGTCCCGGCGGAGAACCTCGTCGGCGAGGAGGGGAAGGCCTGGACCTACGCCAAGTTCCTGCTCGTCCAGGAGCGGCTGATCTCGGCCGAAACCGGAAAGGCCCGGCATCTCCTCGGTCGCCTGCGCCGGGCCGCCGGGGAGACCCTGGAGGGCGGGCGCCCCCTCGCCGGGGACGCCTCCCTGCAGCGGCGGATCGCCGAGGCCGAGATCGACATCCGGGCGCTGGAGGCGGTGTGCCTGCGCCTGCTCGGCCGGGCTGAGGGCAACGTCCCGACCGGCGTGGAAGCGAACCTCCTGAAGATCCGCGGCACCGAGATCGAGCAGGACGTGACCGAGCTGATGATCCGCGTGACGTCCCGCCGGGGCCTGCCGTTCGATCCGGCGGCGTTCCGCCCGGACTGGAACGGGGCCGAGATCGGCCCGGACGGCGCGATCGGGCTCGCGGGCGAGTTCCTGCACCTGCGCGCCGCCACGATCTACGGCGGCTCGAACGAGATCCAGCGCGGCATCATCGCCAAGCAGGGGCTCGGCCTGTGAGCGCGGCGGCCGACGACGACCTGCGGGCGGCCCTCGTCGAGGGCGCGACGGGCTGGCTGGCCGGGGCCTACGGGTGTGAGCGCCGCCGCAGGACCCTCGCGGAATCCGGCTTCGACCGCGACGCCTGGCGGGAGATGGCGGCCTTCGGCTGGTTCGGCATCGCCGTGCCGGAGGAGCGGGGGGGCCTGGGGCTCGGGCTCGGCGACTTGGCGGCACTGATGCGGACGGTCGGGGCCGCGAACCTGCCGGAGCCCGTCGCCGCGGTGGCGGGGGTCGCGGCCCCGCTCCTCGCGCGGGCGGCGGAGAGCGGATCCGGCGCGTCCGCCGTGACCGGCGATCTGAATGGACTTCTCGCTGGCGAGCGGATCGTCGTCCTGGCCCACGCCGAACCCGCGAGCGGCTTCGACCGCGGCGTCGTGACGACCCGCGCGGTGCGGGACGGCGCGTCCTGGCGGCTCGACGGGGAGAAGAGCGCCGTCGAGGGCGGGGTGCAGGCGGACGTGCTGCTGGTGAGCGCCCGGACCGAGGCCGGCCTCGCCCTCTTCCGCGTGGGGCCGGCGCTGCCGGGCGTGACGGTGACGCCGTTCCGCTCCCTCGACGGGCGCGCCCTGGCCGACATGCGCTTCGAGGGCGCGCGGCTTCCCGACGACGCGCTCCTGCCGGTCGCCGACCCTGAGGCCGCGATCGACGCGGCGTTGGAGCGCGGCGCCCTGCTCACGATGGCGGAGGCGGTCGGCGCGATGGAGGTCCTGGTCGCCGACACCGTCGCCTATCTCAAGACGCGTCGGCAGTTCGGCCAGCCGATCGGCAAGTTCCAGGTGCTCCAGCACCGCGCCGTCGACATGCAGATCGCCCTCGAGGAGGCGCGCGCGGTCGTGGACCTCGCGGCCGAGGCCGATCCCGGCGATGCCGCCGAGCATCGACGGGCCGTCGCGACCGCCAAGGTCGTGGGTGTGCGTGCGGCCCGCCGGATCAGCCGGGAGGCGGTGCAGCTGCATGGCGGCATCGGCATCACCGAGGAGCTGCGCGTCAGCCATCTCTTCCGGCGGCTCGTCGTAGCGGAGAGCCTCTACGGCGACGACGACTATTACCTGCGCCGGTTCCAGGACGCCGCGGCGGCGTAACGACGAGAAACGACAAGAACAGTACGGCAAGAACCGATCGGGAGGAGCGACCGTGGGACTCTATGACGGCTACGAGACCATCGTGGCGGAGCGGCGCGGCCGCATCCTCACGCTGACGCTGAACCGCCCCGAGCAGCTGAACGCCGTCAATGCCAGGCTCCATACCGAGCTGTCGCGCATCTTCGTCGACGTGCGGCGCGATCCCGAAGCCGACGTGATCGTGCTCACCGGGGCAGGACGGGCGTTCTGCGCCGGCGGCGACATCGACTGGATGCAGAGCTCGATCGACCGTCCCGCCGATTTCGAGGAGACGGCGCGCGAGGCCAAGGAGATCGTGTTCGGCCAGCTCGACCTCGACAAGCCGATCATCGCCCGCGTCAACGGGCACGCGACGGGCCTGGGCGCCTCCCTCGCCCTCCTGTGCGACGTCGTCGTCATGGCGGAGACGGCGAAGATCGGCGATCCGCACGTCTCGGTCGGGCTCGTGGCCGGCGACGGCGGCGCGCTGATCTGGCCCCAGCTCGTCGGCTACGCCAAGGCCAAGCACTACCTGTTCACCGGTGACCTGATGACCGCCCGGGAGGCCGAGCGGATCGGCCTCGTGACCGACGTCGCTGCCGAGGGCGAGCTCGACGCCAAGGTCTACGGCCTCGCCGAGCGCCTCGCCTCGGGCCCGCTCAAGGCGATCAAGTGGACGAAGGTGACGGCCAACCTGCCCCTCAAGGCCCTCTTCCACTCGCATTTCGACGCCGGCGTCGCCTGGGAATGCGCCTCGAACCTGACCGCCGACCACCAGGAGGCGGTGAACGCCTTCCGGGAGAAGCGCAAGCCCGTCTTCACCGGGCGCTGACGCCGACCGACACCCGGGCGGCAGGCCCGGGATTTCAAGACGAACGAAGACGATCCGGGGAGAAACCATGATCTCACGTCGCGCCTTGCTCGCCGGCGGCGCCGGTTCCGCGCTCGCGCTCTCGGCCAACCCGCGCATCGTGGTCGGCCAGACCAACGAGCCGATCAAGATCGGCGTCGTCACGCCGCTCTCCGGCCCGCAGGAATTCATCGGCTCCTTCGTGAAGTCCGGGGCCGAGGTCGCGGCGGAGATGATCAACAAGGCCGGCGGCGTGAAGGGCCGGCCGCTCCAGCTCGAGTTCCGCGACGAGAAGGCGAACCCGGCGGCCGCCACCACGGTCGCCCGCGAGCTGCTCGGCCTCGGCTACAACCTCCAGCTCGGGACGATCTCCTCGACCGTGGCGCTCGCCTACGGCCCGCTGATGCAGCAGGAGAACGGCATCAACCTGACCTGCGGTGCCGGGACCGAGAAGCTCAACCACGAGAACTACACCCCGAACGTCTTCCGGGTCGGGGACGGCACCTACCGCATGCGGGCGCAGGCCCGCTTCATGGCCGAGAAGCATCCCGAGGTCACGAGCTGGACCGGCATCATCCCGGACCACGAATACGGCCGGACCGTCTGGGCCGTGTTCGTCGACGGCCTGCTCGAATTCTACCCGGCCCTCACCGGCAAGACGCCGACGATCGTTCCCCCCGTCCTCGTCCCCTACGGCAGCGGCGACTACCGCAACTTCATCACCCAGATGATGAAGTCGCCGGCCAAGGGCGTCGTGAACGCCACCTATGGCGGCGACGCCGCGACGTTCTTCCAGCAGGCCCGCCCCTACGGCCTGTTCCGCGACCGCATCCTGATGGACGCCGCCAACGAGTTCATCGTCGCGAACGCCCTGAAGGATCAGGTGCCCAAGCACTGGACCGGCAGCCACTGGTACTACGCCAACAACAAGTCTCAGCTCTCGCAGGACTTCTACCAGGCCTACGTCGCGAAGACCGGCAACAGGATGCCGATGGGCTGGGCCGGCGAGGCCCAGGCCGCCGTCTCGGCCTACGCCGCCGCGATCGCCAAGGCCGGCTCCACCGACACGAAGGCGGTGATCGCGGCGCTCAAGGGCCTGACCTGGGACACGGTGACCGGGCCGCGCACGATCCGGGCCGAGGACAACCAGGCGATCAAGAACCTCGAAGTCATCCAGATCGAGCCCGCCCCGGGCACGGATGTCGGCTTCAAGGTCTCGGATTCCGTCCAGATCCCGGGCGCGCCCGTGATCGAGCCCGCCACGCCCGGGCAGAAGATGACGCTGCGCTCGGCGTCCTGACCGGGCCGATCGAGGCCCTACCCGGCCCCTTCCCTCACCCGACGAGGCGCGCATGCTCGCCGACTGGCCTTCCCTGCTCTTCAACGCCCTCGGCTGGGGGATGGCGACGTTCCTGGTCGCGGCCGGGCTGACGCTCGTCTTCGGGATCCTGCACGTCCTGAACTTCTCCCATGGCGGCTTCTTCATGATCGGCGCCTACCTGGCGTTCACGATCAGCGCGGCGATCGGATCGACGAGCCTCGTCGCGTTCCTCGGGGCGAGCCTCGCCGCCGCCCTGGTGGTCGGGATCCTGGGCCTCGCGGTCGACCGCGCCGTGTTCCGGCGCCTCGCAGAGGTCGACGGGGCCTACGTGCTGGTCGCGACCTACGCGCTGCTCCTCGTCTGCAACGGCGCGGTGAAGCTGATCTGGGGGCTCAACGTGCAGAGCGCCCAGCCGCCGGCGGCCCTGTTCGAGGTCACGATCCTCGGCGACCTCGTGATGCCGCACTACGCGATCTTCGTGATCGCCGCCGGGATCGTGGTCTATCTGGCGCTCGAATGGCTGCTCAACCTGACGGCGGCCGGCAAGCTGATCCGCGCCATCGCGGCGGATCCCTGGATGGCGCAGTTGCTCGGCGTCAATGTCGGGCTCGTCTACTCCGCCACCGTCGCGCTCGGCTTCGCCCTCGCGGGGCTCGCGGGCGGGTTCCTGGTCGCCAACCAGAGCCTGTCGCCGGACCTCGCGGGCATCTTCATCATCCAGGCCTTCGGCGTCGTCATCATCGGGGGGATGGGCTCGATCCGCGGCGCCTTCCTGGCCTCGCTGCTGCTCGGCCTCGTCGACAGCTTCGGGACCGCCCTCCTGCCCGACATGCCGGGCATCCTGTTCTTCGTCGCCCTCGCGGTCCTCCTCCTCGTCAGGCCGCAGGGCCTCCTCGGCTCCGGGCGGCTGGCATGACGCGCACCCGCTCCCCCGCTCCGATCTTCCTGCTGACGCTCGCCCTCGTGGTCGGCTGCGCGCTGGCGCTCCCGGCCTTCGTGAACCGCGGCGTCGTCTTCATGGCGGGCATCGTGGCGATCAACGTCGTCCTCGGGCTCTCCTACAACTTCCTGTTCTCGACCGCGGGTCTCCTGTCCTTCGGCCAGGCCGCCTTCTCGGCGGCGGGCGCCTACGCGACGGCACTCCTGCTCCTCAACGCGCCGGGCATCCCCTTCCTGCTCGTGCTCCTGGCTTCCGCCCTCGTCGGAGCGGTCCTGGCCGTGCTGATCGGTGTCATCGCCCTGCGCCGCACCGAGGGCGTCTATTTCGCGATCCTGACGCTCGCCTTCAGCGAGCTCGTCCACGCCGTCATCGCCAAGACGCGGTTCTTCGGCCGCAACGACGGGCTCACCGGGATCCCGCGCCCGACGCTCTCCTTCGGCCTCGGCGCGATCGATCTCGGCCCGGGCGACCGCTACTACGCCTTCGTGGTCGTGACGGCGGCGCTCGTGACGGCGATCCTGTGGTGGATCACGCAGTCGCGCCTCGGGCGCTCGCTCCGGGCGGTGCGGCTCGACCCGATGCGCGCGGCCTTCCTCGGCATCGACGTCCAGCGGCGGCGCCTGCAGGCCTTCGCGATCGCCGGCGCCGCGACGGGCCTCGCCGGGGGGCTCGGGGCGCCGCTGACCTCACTCGTCAGCCCCGACCTCGCCCATTGGGCGGAATCGACGAAGCCGATCCTGTTCACGCTGCTCGGCGGGGCCGGGACGTTCTGGGGGCCGGCCGTCGGGGCGCTCGTCTACGCCGCCGTCGAGTACGGCACGCGCAGCCTCGCCGGCGCGTCCGACCTGATCACCGGCGGGCTGCTCCTCGGCGTCGTGCTGGCGGTGCCCGGCGGGATCCTCGGCCTCGCGGCGCGGCTATTGCGCCGCCGGGATCCGGCGCGCCCGCGGACGGCCGCCGTCGCCCCGCGCGCCGCACCCGCCGGAGGTGCGCCATGACGAGCAGCCTGTCCGTCCAGGGGCTGTTTGCCGGATACGGCAAGACCACGATCCTGAAGGACGTGTCGGTCGAGGTCGCGACCGGCGAGCGCCACGTGGTGATCGGGCCGAACGGAGCCGGCAAGACCACGTTCTTCCGCTCGCTCTGCGGCGAGGTCCCGGCGATGGCGGGCCGCATCCTGTTCGAGGGGCGGGACGTCACGGCGCTGGCGGGGTTCCGGCGCGTGCGGGCCGGGATCGGGCGCTCGTTCCAGGTGGCGCGGATCTTCGGCGAGATGAATCCGATCGAGAACGTCGTCGTGGCGATCGAGGCGCGCGGCGAGGCAACGCCCCGCCCGAGCCTGCGGGTCCGCCCGCGGCCGGACATCCGCGACGAGGCCGAAGCGATGCTGGCCGATCTCGGCCTCGACCCGCGCGAGGACTCCCCGGCCCGCATCCTCAGCCACGGCGACAAGAAGCGCCTGGAGCTCGCGATGATGCTGGCCTTGCGCCCGCGCCTGCTGCTCCTCGACGAGCCGACGGCCGGGATGGCGTCGGGCGACCGCAGGGCCTCGGTCCGCCTCGTCGAGCGGATCGTCCGCGAGACCGGCGCCACCCTGATCCTGACCGAGCACGACATGGACGTGGTCTTCCAGATCGGCACGCGGATCAGCGTGCTGCATTACGGCGAGATCGTCGCCTCGGGCACGCCCGACGAGGTGCGGGCGAATGCCTTCGTGCGCGACATCTATCTCGGGCGGGGCGGACATCATGGGTGAAGGCAGGGAGCCCATGCTGGAGGTCGGCCCGCTCGACGCTTTCTACGGCGACAGCCACGTCCTGCACGGGGTCGTCCTCGCGGTCGGCGCCGGCGAGGGCGTGGCCCTGCTCGGACGCAACGGGGCCGGCAAGTCGACGCTCCTCAAGGCGCTGCTCGATGCCGGACCGCGCAGCGCCGGCCCGGTCCGGTTCGAGGGTCGGCCCCTCGACGGGCTGCCGACGCACCGGCGCGCCCGGCTCGGCCTGTCGCTGGTACCGGAGGACCGGCGCATCTTCGGCCACATCTCGGTGGCCGAGAACCTCGAACTCGCCGCCCATGCCTGCGGGCCCGGCATCGTGCCGCGCAGCGTCGCCGAGGTCGCGGCGCTGTTCCCGCTGCTGCAACCGATCCTCGACCGGGGCGGCGCGCGGCTCTCGGGCGGTCAGCAGCAGATGGTGGCCGTCGGGCGCGGCCTCGTGCCCCGGCCGAAGTTGCTCCTGCTCGACGAGCCGGCCGAGGGGCTGGCGCCGCTGATCGTCGAGGACCTGGCGCGGGAGATCGCCCGGGTGCGCCGGGCCGAGAACCTCGCCCTGCTCGTGACCGAGCAGAACGTCGACTTCGCCCGCGCCTGCACCGACCGCCTCTACCTGATCGATTCGGGCACCATCGTGTTCTCCGGGGACTGGGCCGCCTTCGACGCGCGGCCGGAGCTCGAGAGCGAGTATCTCGCGCTATGAGGTTGAAGCCATGAGGGATCTCGGCGGCTGGGACACGCGGATCGACGCGGGCGAGATCGCGCGCCGGCGCGCGAGCGGCGCGTGGCGCGCCCGCACCATAGCCGAGGATGCCCGCGACTGGGCCCTGCGCGAGCCAGACCGGACCTGCGCCCGGACCGCCGACGACGCCCTCACCTACGGCGAGGCCCTGGTGCGGGCCGAGCGGCTCGCCGCCGGCCTGTGGGCCTTGGGCCTGCGCCCCGGCGACGTGCTCGCCTTCCAGCTGCCGAACTGGCTCGAAGCCGTCGCGGTCGACCTCGCCTGCGCGCTGATCGGCGTGGTGGTGGTCCCGATCGTGCCGATCTACCGCGGCGCCGAGGTCGCGCAGGCGCTCGCCGATTGCCGGGCCAGAGCGATGATCGTGCCCGAGCGCTTCCGCAATTTCGACTACGCGGCGATGCTGCGCGACCTCGCCCCGGCCTTGCCCGACCTGACGCACCGGATCGTCGCCCGCGGCGAGGCTCGGGCCGGCGAGATCGCGCTCGACGACCTGATGCGGGCGGGCGGCGCCGTGCCGTGGCCGGCGCAGCGGGCCGAGGCCGTGAAGATGATTCTCTACACCTCTGGCACGACCGGCCGG
The DNA here is from genome assembly GCF_900116815.1 of Methylobacterium sp. 174MFSha1.1. Lineage (NCBI taxonomy): Bacteria > Pseudomonadati > Pseudomonadota > Alphaproteobacteria > Hyphomicrobiales > Methylobacteriaceae > Methylobacterium > Methylobacterium sp. 174MFSha1.1. Next base: position 9,453 of record NZ_FPCB01000042.1, read on the forward strand.
GCGAAAGGCGTGCTCCACACCCACGAGACGATGCCGCGCTCCCTCGAGCGCTGCCTCGTCCAATGGGGCCTGCGGCCCGGCGACGTCTCTCTCATGCCCTCGCCCGTGACCCACATCACCGGGTTCAGCTGGGGGCTGGAGATGCCGTTCTACCACGGCGTCGGCACGGTCCTGATGGAGCGCTGGCAGGCCGACGAGGCCGTCGCCCTGATCGACCGGCACGGCGCGGCGGTCACGGTCGGCGCGACCCCGTTCCTCGCCGAACTGGTGGAGGCGGCGGAGCGCGCCGGCTCCCGCCTGCCCTCGCTCAAGGTCTTCGCCTGCGGCGGCGCCGCGGTCCCGCCGGGCCTGGTGCGGCGCGCCAATGCGTGCTTCGCGAACGGGCGCGCCTGCCGCGTCTACGGCTCGACCGAAGCCCCGATGGTGACGCTCGGTTGGGTCGGGGACGGCACGGCGGATCTCGCGGCCGAATCCGACGGCGAGATCGTCGATTACGACACGCGGGTCGTCGACGAGGCGGGCGCCGCCGTCGCGCCGGGGCGGGAGGGCGAGTTCCAGGTCCGCGGCCCGGCCCTGTTCGCCGGCTACGCCGACCCGCGGGAGACGGAAGCCGCCTTCACGCCGGACGGCTGGTTCCGAATGGGCGATATCGGATTCGTCTCGCCGGAGGGGGCCGTCGTCGTCACCGGGCGCAAGAAGGACCTGATCATCCGCGGCGGCGAGAACATCTCGGCCAAGGAGATCGAGGACGCCCTGCACCGGCACCCTCTCGTGCGGGAGGTCGCCGTCGTGGCGATGCCGCATCCGCGCCTCGTCGAGACGGTCTGCGCCTACGTCGTGCCGTCCGAATCCGGCGCACCGGACCTCGCCGAGCTCGCGCGGCATCTGGAAAAGGCCGGCCTCGCCCGGCAGAAGATCCCCGAATGCCTCGAGATCGTCGAGGAACTGCCGCGGACGGCCTCGGGCAAGATCAAGAAGGACACCCTGCGCGCCATGATTGCCGACATCGTCGCCAAGCGGGCCGTGTCCGCGTGAACGAGGACCACCTTGCCCGGGAGGATCGCGCCGGGGACGAGCCGGCGGAGGCTCCGGACGGCAAGATCCCGGGCGGCAAGACCCCGGGCGGCAAGGCGCCGGGCGCGCGCAAGCGGCCGAGCACCCGCCGCCAGCTCGCCAAGAACGAGGCGACGCGCAAGACCCTCGTCGAGGCGGCCGGCCGGGTCGTCGGCCGGCACGGCTATGCGGGGGCTTCCATCGCCCGGATCACCGCCGAGGCGGGCATCGCGCACGGCGCCTTCTACCTCCACTTCGCGAGCCGGCAGGCCCTGTTCGACGTCCTGCTGCTCGAGATCGGCAACGACATGCTCGACGCGATCAGCGCCGCCATCCGCGACAGCCACTCGCTGGAAGAGATCGAGCGCCGCGGCATCACCGCCAACTTCGCCTATCTGGCGCAGCGCCCCGAGATCGACCGGGTGATGAACGAGGCGGAGGTGGTCGCACCCGACGCGTTCAACCGCTTCATGCGTCAGATGCAGGAGCGCTACCGGCGCTCGCTGATCCGAAGCCGCGCGGCGGGCGAGCTGCGCGGCTTCTCGGACGACGAGATCGAGGTGGTCGCCGCGCTCCTCACCGGCGCGCGCTCCTACCTCCTCAGGCTCTTCGCCCGCGGCGGCGGCAGCGCCATCCACCCGCTCGCGCAGACGCATATCGACGTCTACCTCGACGTCTTCCTCAACGGGATCCGCGCGCGATCCCCGAGAAGCAAGAAGTAACACTGAAGAACGGAAGGTTGGACGATGACCGGTTTTCGGATGGGACCCACCGCGATGGCAGCACTGCTCTGCGTGGTCGCCGCGGTCGACGCGCAGGCGGCGGAGCCGGCCGACTTCTACGGGACCTGGAAGCTCCGCTCGGTCTCCGCCTGGATCGACGGCCGCGAGGTCAACCCGGCCGCCTACGGTCCGCACCCGACGGGCTTCATCCACTACCTCCCGGGCGGCCGCATGGCGGCGGTGATCTCCTACGACGGCCGCAAGCCGATGAAGGGCGACCGGCTCAAGGCAGCGGAATCCGAGAAGGCGGAGGCCTATGCGAGCTTCCTGGCCTATGCGGGGACGTTCCGCGTCGAGGGCGACAAGGTCATCCACCACGTCGAGGCCTCGGCCTATCAGAACGACGTCGGGTCGGAGCAGGTCCGCTTCTTCCGGCGCGACGGGGACACGCTCCACCTCGAGAGCGTCCCGCTGATGCGGGACGGCAAGCCGCAGGTCTACAAGCTGGTCTGGGATCGCCTTCCGGACCGCTGAGCCGCCGCGCGCCGGGCGAGCCCGCCTCCGGCAAAGCCCGGAAGACCACGAGGTCGTGACGAGAACGGTGGCGATCGCGGCGGGGTCGGTCCGGCGATCGGAGGCTTCGGCGGCGCCCTCGCGGGGCACGCGCCGGGCAAACACGGTCGACCTCTTCGTCGCCGTCGTCGAGGCGCGGAGCATCGCGGCGGCGGGGTTCGCGAGCGGCTACGACACGGATCTGCAGTCTTCCCGCGATCAGGTCCATCGCGAAAATGCCGAGGGACTGGCCGGACCTCGTAATCGCAAGGCGTTATCGCCGTGGCTGAACCCGATGGAGCCGGTCTGGCAGGATCCGCGCCAGAACAAGCGTGCCGACCGGATATTCCGCGTCGATCAGCCGATCTCCGACGCCTGCTGCGATGCCCGGACCTTCTTTGCCGGTAGCCCGGACCTCGCCATATCCGTTACCATGGGGAATAAGGCGCAGCACAAGATCGTGCCCGTTGCCATCGTTATAAGCACGATCCGACTTGCCAAGCTTGTAAGTTCTATGTTTGATCGTTGGCAGACAGGGAGATCCGCCCCATGCATCGCGCGATCGTGCTCTTCGCCGCGTCCTTCGCCCTCGCCATTCCCCTCGCCATCCCCCTTGCCGGAGCGGCCCGGGCCCTGCCCGTACCGGTCGGTCCCGCGGCCTCGGCCCCGGTCGAGTTCGTGGCCGGCGGGTGTGGGCCCGGGCGCTGGCGCGGCCCCTGGGGCCATTGCCGCAGCACACCCTATGTCGGGCCGCTGCCCGGCGGCTGGTATCAGGTGCGCGGCGGCAACGGCTGTCCGCCGGGATACTGGCGCGGCCCGTGGGGCCATTGCCGCAACACGCCGTATTACGGGCGCCTGCCGGGCGGCGGCTGGAAGCCGTGAGCGCCCGCCTCACGGGCGGATCCCCCGGTCGATGCCGGCCTCATCGGAGAGCGACGTGCTGAAGAGAGCGATGCAGGCCGCGCGGTGCGCCCGGCTGGCCGGGGCCCTGGTGATCGTACTGGGCGTCGCCGCCGCGGCGACGCGGGCCGAGGCGCGGCCGGCCGCCGTTCGCGGGGCGCCCGGGACGCTGCTCGACGCGCAACCCCTGCCGAACGCACCCGACGGCGCTACGGCGTATCGCGTGCTGTACCGCTCGACCGGCCTGCGCGGCGAGCCGATCGCGGTCTCGGGCGCGATCATCGTGCCGGCCGGGCCGGTGCCCCCCAGCGGCCGGCCGATCGTCGCCTGGGCCCACCCGACCACCGGCGTCGTCGACAAGTGTGCGCCCTCCCTCGCCCGGGTGCTCTACCGCTCGATCCAGGGCCTGCAGGAGATGCTGGCGCGCGGCTATATCGTCGCCGCCACCGACTATCCGGGCCTCGGCACGCCGGGCGTGCATCCCTACCTCGTCGGCCCCAGCGAGGGGCGGGCGGTGCTCGATTCGGTGCGGGCCGCCCGGCAGCTCGCCGGCCCCGGGGCTGCGACGAACGCCTTCGCGGTCTGGGGGCACTCGCAGGGCGGCCACGCCGCGCTCTTCACCGGTCTCCTGGCTCGCGCCTACGCGCCGGACCTGACGCTCGTCGGCGTCGCGGCGGCCGCGCCCGCCACCGAGCTCGCCACCCTGATGATGGCCGACCTCGACACCTCGGGCGGCAAGAACCTCACCGCCATGACCCTGTGGTCGTGGTCGCAGGTCTACGGCGCGCCGATGACGAAGGTGGTGGTGCCGGCCGCCCTCCCCGTCATCGACGAGCTGGCCAACGACTGCATCGAGACGATCCTCGACGTGCTGGAGCGGCGCGGCCCCTCGAAGGCGCTCGACCGAAGCTTCCTGTCGGTCGACGACCTCGCCGACCGGGAGCCCTGGCGCGCCCTGCTCGCCCGCAACACGCCCGGTCCGCTGCCGCCCCGCATCCCGGTCTTCCTCGCGCAAGGCGCCGCCGACACCCTCGTGCTGCCGCGGGTGACGCAGGATTACCGGGAGCAGCTGTGCCGGGCCGGCAGCCGCGTCGAGTACGACCTCGTGCCAGGCGTCGGCCACCTCTCGATCGCCCGGGAGGCGGCGCCGGCCGCCCTCGACTGGATCGGCGACCGGTTTGCCGGCGCGCCGGCGCCGAGCAATTGCGGGGCGCAGTAGCCCCGCGCGAGGAAACCCGGGCGTGAGGAGGTGCCGGTGGCTAAGGTTCTGGTCGTCGGGGCCGGCCCGGTCGGGCTGACGCTCGCCTGCGAACTGGCCCGGCACGGGGTGCGCCCCCGGATCATCGACGCGGCGCCGCGCCCTTCCGCCTATTGCCGCGCCATCGGCGTCACGCCGCGGACGCTCGAGGTCTGGGACGACATGGGCGTCGCCCGCACGATGATCGATGCCGGTTTGTGGCTGACCGGCCTGCGCTCGATCGTGAACGGCCGGTCGACCGGCGACGCCGCCCAGCCCGACCTGGGCCTGCCCTACGCCGCCCTCGGCCTGCCGCAATATGAGACCGAGCGCATCCTCGCCCGGCATCTCGACCGCTTCGGGATCGCGATCGAGCGCGGTTCGACCCTGACCGCCCTGGAGCAGGACGGCACGGGCGTCACCGCGCGCATCGAGCGCGCCGGCCGGCCCGCCGAGGATGTCCGCGTAGCCTATGTGGTCGGCTGCGACGGCGCACACAGCGCGGTCCGGCGATGGCTCGGGATCGGCTTCGAGGGGGAGGCCTACCCTTGGCCGTTCATGCTCGGCGACGTCCGGATCGACTGGACCGTGCCCTACGGCCTGTCGGTGCGCGCCCTGCGGCTGGCGGAGGGCGGACCGCCCGACCTGTTCGTGGCCATCCCGCTGCCGGAGCCCGGCCGCTACCGCGTCTCGATGCTGGCCCCGCCCCACCTCGTTCCCGGCGGCGGGACCGATCACGGCATCCAGTCCGAACTCGCGGGCCCGACGCTCGCCGACTTGCAGGCGGTCGCCGACGATCTCCTGCCCGATCCGGCGCCGCTCTCGGATCTGCGCTGGTCCTCCGTCTACCGGATCAGCCTGCGGCTCGCCGCCGCCTACCGCCGGGGACGCTGCTTCATCGCGGGCGATGCCGCCCACATCCACCCGCCGACCGGCGGGCAGGGCATGAATACCGGGATCCAGGACGCCTACAACCTGGCCTGGAAGCTGGCCCTGGTCGCGACGGGCGCGAGCGCGGAACACCTCCTCGACAGCTACGAGGGGGAGCGCCGCCCGGTCGGGGCCGAGGTGATCGCGCGGACCCGCCGGGCGAGCGAGGCCTACGGCCGCGAGCGCGGCGGTGCGCCCGACCGGGCCGCCGACGCCCAGGTCTCGATCTCGTACCGGGGAACGGGCTTCGTCGCGGAGGAGGCAGAGGAGCGAGGTGGCCCCGCGGCCGGCGACCGCGCGCCGGACGCGAACGGCCTCGTTCGGCCGGGTCTCGGCTTCCCGCTACGCCTCTTCGACCTGCTGCGCGGCACGCGGCACGTCCTGCTGGTCCACCCGGATGGCGCCTGCGAGCAGGAGGAGACGCAGGCCCTCTCCGACTGGATGCAGTACCACGCCGCCCTGCTGCGGGACCACTTGCGCGTCGTCGTGGTTGCGAGTGCCGGGGCGGACCGCGCGCTGCCGGGGGCCGAGCTGATCGAGGACCGCGCGGAGACGTTCGCCGAGGCCTATGGGCGCCAGGCGATGAGCTACCTCGTCCGCCCCGACGGCCATCTCGGCTGGCGCGGCCGCTCGTGGCGGGAACCCGGCCTCGGGGCGTATCTGCGAAAACTGTTCTTGATTGGCTAGGCCGACCAACTTGCGGAAGCCGGAGAGGCTGTTCGATTCATCAATGTCCCTCTATCCCACCCACGACCTCATCCTGAGGTGTTAGTCGATCGAAGATCGACTGACCTCGAAGGAGGCTTCCAGAAATCTCGGAGATGCCTGGAGGCCTCCTTCGAGGCTCCTTCCAGTCGCACCTCAGGATGAGGTCGCGGATGGGATAGAACATTTCGTCGCGGTGCTGTCCTCGCACGATAAACAGGCTCCGGGAGACCACCAGATGACGGACATTCTCATCGTCGGCGCCGGCCCTGTGGGCCTGACCATGGCGGCGGAGCTCGCCCGCTACGGCGTCGGCGTGCGCCTGGTCGACCGCGCGGCGCATGCCACCGGGACCTCCAAGGCCCTCGTGGTCTGGTCGCGCACGCTCGAGCTCATGGACCGCATGGGCTGCACCCAGGCCTTCCTCGATGCCGGCCTGCGCGCGCCCGGCGCCTCGATCCGCAGCGGCGGGACGGTTCTCGGTGCGCCGCGCTTCGCCGACATCGCGAGCGCCTACAACTTCGCCCTGATGGTGCCCCAGCGCGACACCGAGCGCCTGCTCGCCGCGCACCTGCAAACCCTCGGCGTCGCGGTCGAGCGGCAGGTGGAGCTTGTCGGCTTCACCGAGGCCGCGGACGGCATCGCGGCGCGCCTGCGTCACACGGACGGGCGCGAGGAGCGCGTGCGGACGCCGTGGCTGATCGGCTGCGACGGCGCCCACAGCACCGTGCGGCACGGGCTCGGCCTCACCTTCGCCGGGTCGGCCCAAGGCGACGACTGGCTGCTCGCCGACGTGCGCGTCGACGGCCCGGGCGCCCCGCCCCCGGACGAGGTCGCGACCTACCTGCACCGCGACGGCCCCTTCGTGATCTTCCCGATCCCGGGCGGCCGGGCGCGGGTCGTCGCCACGGTCGGCCGGACGGATCCGGCGCATCCGCGGCCCGACCCCATCCTCGCCGAGGTGCAGGCCCTGATCGACCGGCGAGCGGGGGGCGGCTTTCGCGCCTCCGACCCGGTCTGGCTGACGCATTTCCGGATCAACGAGCGCAAGGTGGCCGAGTACCGGCACGGCCGGGTCTTCCTCGCCGGCGACGCCGCCCACATCCACAGCCCCGCCGGCGGCCAGGGCATGAATACCGGGATGCAGGACGCGGTGAACCTCGCCTGGAAGCTGGCGATGGTGGTGCGCGGCCGGGCCGACGACGCGCTGCTCGCCAGCTACAGCCCCGAGCGGAGCGCGGTCGGCGACCTCGTGCTGCGCAATGCCGGCCGGCTCACCGACATGGCGACGTTGTCGAACCCGGCGGCGCAGGCGGCGCGCAACCTCGCGCTGCGCTTCCTGCTCGGCCTGCACGCCGTCCGCGACAGGATGGCGACGCAGATGAGCGAGATCGAGATCGCCTACGGGAGAAGCCCCCTGTCGCGGGGGCCCGGAGCCGGCGCGCGCTGGGAGCCCGAGGCCGATGGCGGCGCGCCGCCGGGCGCCGGGCGCGAGCCGCTCTTCGTGCTCTACGCCGCCGACGCGGCGGGCGGCCGGGCGTTGACGGCGCGCTTCCCCGGCCTCGTGGAGGCGGCGCCGCGCAGGCCGCCGGACCCGTCCCGCCTCTTCCTCGTCCGGCCGGACGGGTATCTCGGCCTCTCGGCGGGAGGAAGCGGCTGGGACGAGGCCGAGCGATACCTCCGGGCGCTCGCGCCGGGTGATCGCGGCGCCGGCGCCCCCGCCGCGTGACGGGGAGGACGGGCGGCGCTCCCGTCCGGCCGGCCCCCGGGACGCGGGCGCCGCGCGGACGGGATCCCGCGATGAATCTTTGACAGACGCGGTTCCCTGTGAGACCGCTCACGCTTGCCGCACCGGCACGCGACGACCGCCTTCCGCGACGGACGAGCCGGATCGGCCGATTCATGCCCGAGGCGTCCCGAGTGACCACCAAAATGTCGAAGTGGTGGCGCTCCTGCTTCCTTGGCCATTCGTGCGACGGGTCGGCCGGGCGCGCCACCGCCGCCCCGTGAGGCAGGGACAGGACGTCATGCACGGCAGATCCGACGCCATTCTGATCGTCCCGGCCTTTCCCGTCGACGGCGGCGCGATGAGCGCGCTGATGGGCAGGCACGACTGGCGCGCCTCGCCGCTCGGCGATCCGGCGACCTGGCCGCCCTGCCTCTCGACGCTCGTCGGCGTGATGCTCGCCGCGCACCAGCCGATGTTCCTCGTCTGGGGCAGCGAGCGGACGCTCCTCTACAACGATCTCTATGCCGAGATCCTCGGGGACCGGCACCCCGCCGCGCTCGGGCGCGACTACCTCCAGGTCTGGGCCGGAATCGAGGCCGTCCTCGCGCCCCTCGCGCAGGCAGGTGCGTCCGGCCGCCCGGCCCGCTCCGACGACGCCGTGCACGTCCTGGACCGGGATGGCGGCCGTGAGACGGCGCGATTCTTCCTCTCCTGCGTGCCGGTCCGCGACGCGGCCGGGCGGGTCGAGGGACTGTCCGGCACCTGCATCCAGACCGCCGCCACCGGGCCGACCGGCCGGGCGCCCGGCGCGCACCGGGAGGAGGCGCTGCTCCACGACAACGAGGAGCGGCAATCCTTCCTCCTCGACCTCAGCGACACGCTGCGGACGCTGAGCTCGCCGACGGACATCGCCGAGGTCGCGGCCCGGCGTCTCGGCGAGCGCGTCGGTGCCAGCCGGGTCTTCTACGCCGAGATCGGCGGCAGCCTGATGAAGGTCGAGCGGGACTACACGAACGGCGTCGAGACGATCGTGGGGGAGCACTCGCTCGCGGCGTTCGGCCCGGACCTCCTGGCCGCCTACCGCGACGGCGCGGTCGTGGCGGTCGAGGACGTGCCCGCCGATCCCCGGTTCAGCGACGAGGCCCGCGCCGGCCTGAAGATCCGGCAGGTCGCCGCCTTCGTCGACGTCATCCTGTTCCGGGAGGAACGGTGGGTGGGCCTCCTGGCGGTGCAGAACGCGACCCCGCGCGCCTGGACCCAAGCCGAGGAGAACCTGATCCGGGAGGTCGGCGAGCGCGTCAAGGCGGCGATCGAGCGCGGCCGCGCCGAGACGGCTTTGAGCGAGAGCGAGGCGCACCTGGCGGCGATCTTCGCCGGGGCCTCGGTCGGCCTGTCCGAGGTGAGCGCCGACGGTCGCTTCCTGCGGGCGAACACCGAATTGTGCCGCATCCTCGGACGACCGGCCGAGGAAGTCTTGCGGCTCGACCTCACTGCCGTCACCGACCCTGCGGACCACGCGCCGAGCCTGGCGGCGGTCGCGGAGGCGATCGCGACCGGACGCAGCATCTCCCTCGACAAGCGCTACCGCCGCCCGGACGGCACGGCGATCTGGGCCAACAGCACCATCGAGCGCCTCGACGACGCGGATGGACGCCTCAAGAACCTGCTGGTGGTGACCGCCGACCTGAGCCGGCGCAAGGAGGCCGAGCAGCGCCTGGCCGAGGGCGAGCGCCGCCTGCAGGAGCTGAACGAAACCCTGGAACAGCAGGTCTCCGAGCGTACCGCCGAGCGCAACCTGTTCGCCACCATCGTCGAGCGAACCGACATCATGGTGATGGCTGCCGCCCTCGACTACACGATCCTCGCCATCAACAAGGCCAATGCCGACGAGTTCGAGCGCATCTACGGCGTGCGTCCGAAAGTCGGCGACAACATGCTCGCTCTCCTGGCCGACCAGCCCGAGCACCAGGCCCAGGTGCGGGCCGGCTGGGGCCGGGGCCTCGCCGGCGAGGAGATCACCCTGGTGGAGGAGTACGGCGATGCGGCCCGCGCCCGCCCCTGCTACCAGATCAGCTTCCGCACCTTGCGCGACGCGAACGGCGCGCGCACCGGCTGCTACCAGTTCGTGATGGACGTGACCGACCGGTTGCGGAGCCAGGCCGAGCTGGCCCAGGCCCAGGAGGCCCTGCGCCAGTCGCAGAAGCTCGAGGCGGTGGGTCAGCTCACCGGCGGCGTGGCGCACGACTTCAACAACCTGCTCACCATCATCCGCTCCTCGGTCGACTTCCTGCGCCGTCCCGACCTGCCGGAGGCGCGCAAAGCGCGCTACCTCGACGCGGTGTCGGACACGGTCGAGCGGGCCGCCAAGCTCACGGGACAGCTCCTGGCCTTCGCCCGCCGCCAGGCCCTCAAGCCGGAGGTCTTCGACGTCGGCCAGAAGGTCCGGGGGATCGCCGACATGCTCGACACCCTCACGGGCTCGCGGGTGCGCGTCGTCACCGAGGTCCCGCGGGCGCCCTGCCTCATCCGGGCGGATGTGAGCCAGTTCGAGACGGCGCTCGTCAACATGGCGGTCAATGCCCGCGATGCGATGGAGGGCGCCGGCACCCTGACCCTGCGCGTGTCCTGCGGCGCGGCCCTGCCCGCGATCCGCGGCCATGCCGGATCCCAGAACCCCTTCGCGGCCGTGGCCCTGGTCGATACCGGCGCGGGCATCCCGGCCGAGCAGCTCGGCCGGATCTTCGAGCCGTTCTTCACCACCAAGGAGGTCGGCAAGGGCACGGGCTTAGGGTTGAGCCAGGTCTTCGGCTTCGCCAAGCAATCGGGCGGCGACGTCGACGTGCGCAGCGTGCTCGGACAGGGGACCACGTTCACGCTCTACCTGCCGGAGGTCGTCGCCGAGGACAGGTCGACCGCCGAGCGGCCGCAGGATCTCGGGCTGGCCCCGCTCGGGACCGGCCAGCGGATCCTCGTCGTCGAGGACAATGTCGGCGTCGGCCAGTTCGCGACGCAGATCCTGGAGGATCTCGGCTACCAGCCGATCTGGGCCGCCAATGCCGAGGAGGCGCTGGAGCAGCTCGGCCGCGACGGCAGCCGGTTCGACCTGGTGTTCTCCGACGTGGTGATGCCGGGCATGGGCGGCGTCGCCCTGGCGCAGGAGATGCAGAAGCGCTCGCCGCACGTCCCCGTGGTGCTGGCCTCGGGCTACAGCCACGTGCTCGCGCAATCGGACGCGCACGGGTTCGAGCTGCTGCACAAGCCCTATTCGGCCGAGCAGCTCGGCCGCATCCTCCACCAGGCCCTCGGTCCGCGCCTGAGCGCCGAAGCGGTCTAGGGCGGTCCTCCACCCGCTCACCCTCGCCGTATCCCGTCGTCCCACCCCCGGGTCCCCGACCCGCAAGGAGCCCTCATGAGCGTCGTCATCGGTCTCGACGGGGGCACGGAGGGCATCCGGGCCGGTGTGTTCGACCTCGCCGGCCGGCCCCTCGCCTTCGCGGCGCAGGCCTACCCCACGCACTTCCCGCGGCCGTCTTGGGCCGAGCAGAACCCGCAGGACTGGTGGAACGCGGCGGGCCTCGCGGTGCGCGAGGCGGTCGCCAAGGCCGGCATCGATCCCCGGGAGGTCTCGGCGATCTGCGCCGACACCACCAACTGTTCCGTCGTGGCGCTCGACCGCGACGGGGTCCCGGTGCGCCCGGCGCTGATCTGGATGGACGTGCGTGCCGCGGAGGAGGCCGCCCTGGTGCTCGCCACCGGCGACCCCGCGCTGATCCTGAATTCCGCCGGGGCGGGACCGGTCTCCGCCGAGTGGATGATCCCGAAGGCGCTGTGGCTCGCCCGGCACGAGCGCGACCTCTTCGACCGCGCGGCGACGATCTGCGAGTACCAGGATTACATGAACCTGCGGATGACGGGGCGGCGCGCCGCCTCGATCACCAACGCGGCGATCCGCTGGCACTACCGGTCGCGGGAGGGCGGCTACGCCCGCAGCCTGATCGAGCGCTTAGGGATCCCGGAGCTCGCGGAGAAATGGCCGGCGGAGGTGCTGCCGCTCGGCGAGGTGGTGGGCGGCCTGACGCCCGAGGCCGCGGCGCATTTCGGGCTCCCGGTCGGGCTCCCCGTCGCGCAGGGCGGGTCCGACGCCGAGATCGCGATGATCGGCCTGAACGTCACCGCGCCGGGCAAGCTCGCCTTCATCACCGGGTCGTCGCACCTGCATCTCGGGCTCTCGGCCAAGCCGTTCCACGGACGCGGCATCTGGGGCACCTATGCCGACGCGGTGATCCCGGGCCTGCACGTGGTCGAGGGCGGGCAGACCTCGACCGGCTCGATCGTCAACTGGCTGCGCCGGATCGTCGGCACCGACTGGTCCTACGACGCCCTCAACGCCGAGGCCGCCGCCCTGCCGCCGGGCTCGGACGGGGTGCTGGTGCAGGACCACTTCCAGGGCAACCGCACGCCGCACACCGACGCGGCCTCGCGCGGCGCCTTCACCGGGCTGACCCTGGCGCATGGCCGCGCCCACCTGTTCCGCGCCGCGATGGAGGGCGTGGCCTTCGGCACGGAACTCATCTTCGAGACGATGCGCGCGGGCGGCTACCGGCCGGACGAGATCGTGATCTGCGGCGGCGCCACCCGCTCGGCCCTCTGGATGCAGATCCACGCCGACGTCTGCGGCCAGCCGCTGACCGTGACCGAGGTGGGCGAGGCGCCGGCGCTCGGCAGCGCCATCCTGGCGGCGAAGGCGGCGGGCCATTACGGCTCGATCGAGGAGGCGGCGGGCGCGATGGTGCACGTCTCCCGCCGCATCGCGCCGAACGAGGCGGCCCACGCGCAATACCGGCCGGTCTACGAGCGCTACAGGCAGGCCTACCACGCGCTCGCGACCCTGCGCGGCTGATCCCGGCGGGGGCGGGCTCGCGCCCGCTTCCCGTCAGCTCTGCAAGCGGGGCCCTTCTCGCCGGGCGGTCGGAGCGCCTATCTGTTGCCTCGCAACACCGGAGAGCGCCCCATGAGCGATCGAGCCGATTACGTGCCGCCGAAGGTCTGGACCTGGGACAAGGAGAGCGGCGGCCGCTTCGCCAGCATCAACCGCCCGATCGCGGGCGCGACGCACGACAAGCCCCTGCCCGTCGGCAAGCACCCGCTCCAGCTCTACTCGCTGGGCACGCCGAACGGCCAGAAGGTCACGATCCTGCTGGAAGAGCTTCTGGCGCTCGGGCACGCGGGCGCCGAGTACGATGCGTGGCTGATCCGCATCGGCGACGGCGACCAGTTCGGCTCCGGCTTCGTCGAAGCCAACCCGAACTCGAAGATCCCCGCCCTCGTCGACCGCAGCGGCGCGACGCCGATCCGGGTCTTCGAATCGGGCGCCATCCTGACCTACCTCGCGGAAAAGTTCGGCGCCTTCCTGCCGACCGAGCCGGCGGCGCGGGCTGAGACCCTGTCCTGGCTGTTCTGGCAGATGGGCTCGGCGCCGTTCCTCGGCGGCGGCTTCGGCCACTTCTACGCCTACGCGCCGCAGAAGTTCGAGTACCCGATCAACCGCTACGCGATGGAGTCGAAGCGCCAGCTCGACGTCCTCGACCGGCGCCTCGCCGAGCACGAATTCATCGCCGGCGACGCCTATACGATCGCCGACATGGCGATCTGGCCCTGGTATGGCGGCGTGGTGAAGGGCTGGCTCTACGAGGCGGCCGAGTTCCTGGACGTTCAGAGCTACCGCAACGTCCTGCGCTGGGCCGACCAGCTCCTCGCCCGCCCGGCGGTGCAGCGCGGGCGCAAGGTCAACCGCCTCACCGGCGATCCGGCCGACCAGCTCCACGAGCGGCACGACGCGGCGGATTTCGAGACGAAGACGCAGGACAAGGTGGGTGGGGCGCAGGGATGATTGAGGCTGTGCCTGATCTATCGCTCCACCAGTAAAGCACGAAATCCCCTCTCCCGACGCGCGCAGGGCTGTCCGGGGAAATGAGTGGCGCGGGTTTCCCCTCCCCCCTCTGCGGGGGAGGGTGCCCGGCGGAGCCGGGCGGGAGAGGGGTAGCGCGACGCTGTTCCAGATGGCGCTCTTCATGGAGCGCGCGACTGCTCCGGAAACGGCGTCCCCTCTCCCGCCCCACTCCGTGGGGCACCCTCCCCCGCAGAGGGGGGAGGGAGAAATCCGAGCCCTTCCTGTCCCCCGGACAGCCCTGGAATGACCTCGTGGCTGTCAAGACCGCCAGAGTCAGTCGGACAGGTTCAACGACATCACGTCGACTGCCGCGCGCCGCCGCGTTATCCCGACTCGACCGCACCGCCCTCCCCCGCCAGCAACCCCTCCACCGAACTCTCCACCAGCGTGACGTGGCGCAGCATCGCCGCGTGCGCCTCCGCCGCCTGGCCCGCCAGGATTGCCGCCACCACCGCCCCGTGCTCCGCATGCGAGCGGGCGAGGCGGCCGCTCAGGCGGAACTGCGCCTCGCGATAGGGCTGGAGGCGGCGGCGCAGGCTCGAGGCGAAGTCGGACAGCACGGCATTGTGCGCACCGGCATAGATCGCGCCGTGAAAGGCCGTGTTGGCCCGCGCATAAGCCGCCCAGTCGCCCGCCCGGGCGAGGCCGCCCATGGCGTCGTGCAGCGCGTCGAGGCGGCGGCGCTCGAGCGGGCTCATCGACTGGGCGGCAAGGCGCGCGCAGGTCGCCTCGACCTCCGCCATGGCGACGAACAATTCGGCGAGCTGGTCGGCCGTCACCTGCGCCACCACCGCCCCCCGGCGCGGCCGCACCTCGACGAGCCCCGACGTGCCTAGCTGGCGCAGGGCCTCGCGCACCGGCGTGCGGGAGACGCCGTACTGGTCGGCCAGCGCCTGCTCGTCGAGGCGGCTGCCCGGCGCGAGCGCGCCGGTGACGATCGCCTCCGCGATCTCCGCCGCCAGCCGCTCGGTCCGCGTCCGTCCTGCCGCCTCGTCCATCCCGCCCCCGCCCAGACCGGTCGTCACCCTGCCGCATCGGAAGGCCGCAGGCCTGCCTGAAAATGCGGCGGCGGCGCACAAACTCCATGCGTGCAACATCGCCACAATGCATGCACTCTACCTGAGTTGCATGCAATTTTGAGTGCCGGTCCGAACCTTGCCTCCTGTCGGCGGATGCCCGCTGGCGCGAGCATCCGATCCCTCTCGCCCGATGAAGGCCCGCGCCGCATGATTACCCGCCGCACCGCCCTCGCCGCCGGACTCGCCGCGCCGTTCGTGGTACGCCGCGAGGCGAGCGCGCAGAACCCGACCCGCAACGAGACCCTGCTCCTGGTGCAGGAATACGGGCCGAATTCCCTCGACATGCAGGGCATCGGCGCCTCGCAGCCGGTGAACGGGGTGGCACTGAACTGCTACGACCGGCTCCTGCGCTTCAAGCCGGTGCCGATCCCGGGCGGCGGCGGCAACGCCGTCAAGATGGGCGAGCTGGAAGGCGAGCTCGCCGAGAGCTGGCAGGTCGCCTCCGACGGGATGAGCTGCACCTTCAAGCTTCGCGACGCCAAGTTCCATTCCGGCCGGCCGGTCACCGCGAAGGACGTGAAGTGGTCCCTCGACCGGGCGGTGTCGATCGGTGGCTTCGCCACCACGCAGATGAATGCCGGCTCGCTGGAGAAGCCCGAGCAGTTCGTCGCCGTCGACGACAAGACGTTCCGCATCGACTTCGTCCGCAAGGACAAGATGACGATGTCGAACCTGGCGGTCACGATCCCCTTCGTGATCGATGCGGAACTCGCGAAAGCCAACGGCGGCGGCGATCCCTGGGCCAAGGAATGGCTGAAGAACAACGTCGCGGGCTCGGGCGCCTACCGGGTCGAGAGCTGGAAGCCCGGCGTCGAGACGATCTATGCCCGCAACGACGCCTGGGCGTCGGGCAAGCTGCCCCAGCTGCGCCGGGTCATCGCCCGCGACATCGCCTCGCCCTCGACCCGCCGGGCGCTGATCGAGAAGGGCGACGCCGACATCTCGTACGGCCTGCCGCCGAAGGACTTCAAGGATCTGATCGACGCCGGCAAGATCAAGGTCGTCGGCGTGCCGATCCCGAACGGGGTCTGGTCGGTCTATCTCAACAGCGCCGTCGGGCCGTTCACCGATGTCCGCCTGCGCCAGGCGGTGGCCTGGGTACTGCCCTACGAGAAGATCCTGCAGGCCTCGCTGTTCGGCCGAGGCCTCGACATGTCGGGCGGGCCGGAGACGCCGCGCGTCGCCTGGCCGCAACCCTTCCCGTACAAGACCGATCCGGCCAAGGCGAAGGCTCTCGTGCAGGCGGCAGCGCCGGGCGGGTTGACGACCACGCTCCTGTTCGACGCCGGCAACGCCACCGTCGCCGAGCCGATGGCGGTCCTGATCAAGGAGGCGCTCGCCGGCATCGGCATCACGGTCGAGATCGGCAAGATCCCCGGCGCGAATTTCCGCGGGGAGATCTCCAAGAAGACCAACCCGATGGTGCTCAACCGCTTCGCCGGCTGGCTCGATTATCCCGACTACTACCTGTTCTGGACCATGCACGGGGCGAACTCGATCTTCAACATCGCCTCGTACCAGAACCCGGCCCTCGACAAGCTGATCGATACGGCCCGTTTCACCGAGGATCCGGAGGTCTACCGGAAGAGCGTCATCGACTTCGTGTCGCTGGCCGAGCGCGAGGTGCCGATGGTGCCGATCGCCCAGCCGACCCACGACGTCGCGATGCAGCGCACGATCAACGGGTACCAGTTCCAGCCGTGCCGCGAGCCGGACTTCCGGTATCTGACCAAGGGGACGGCGTCGTGAGAGGCGGCTGTACGCACCGCTGAACCCTTCCTCTTCCGCTGAACTGCCCAAGGAGAGGCGCAGGTTTCCCCTCCCCCCTCTGCGGGGGAGGGTGCCCCACGGAGTGGGGCGGGAGAGGGGACGCCGCTTCCGGAGAGGTCGCGCGCTCGATGAAAGGCGCCCACTGGATCAACGTCGCGCTGCCCCTCTCCCGCCCCGCATCCGCGGGGCACCCTCCCCCGCAGAGAGGGGAGGGAGAATCCGCGCCTCGTCTTTCCGCGGAACGTCTAGCGGGTCGGAAAAGCCCGGGCCGGCAAGCCTGACACCCGCGACCCCACACGAAAGGAGAGCCACACGACGATGCTGCGCACGCTCCTCGACCGCCTCGCCACCACGCTCCCGGCGCTTGCCGGCGTCGTCGTGGTGTCGTTCCTGCTCACTCGGGTCCTGCCCGGCGACACCGCAGCGTATTTCGCCGGGCCCGCCGCGACGCCGGAGGCGATCGCGCAGATCCGCACCGAACTCGGCCTCGACCGGCCGCTGCCGGAGCAATTCGCCCGCTACGTCGCCGACCTCGCCCGCGGCGACCTCGGCCGCTCGCTCACCACCGGCCAGCCCGTCACGGTCGATCTCGGCAGCCGGCTGCCGGCCTCCGCCGAGCTGACCCTGTTCGGCCTCGTCCTCTCGCTCCTCGTGGCGATCCCCCTCGGCGTCGCGGCGGCGTTGCGCCAAGGCTCCCTCGTCGATCACGCCTGCCGCGTGGTGGCGACCGCGGGCGTGTCGCTGCCGGTGTTCTTCACCGGGCTCCTCCTCGTCTACGCGTTCTATTTCGTCCTCGGCTGGGCCCCCGCACCGCTCGGGCGCCTCGACGCCTTCGCCTCGCCGCCGCCGACGCGCACCGGCTTCTTCCTCCTCGACAGCCTGCTCACCGGCGATCTCGAGACCTTCCGGGCCGCGCTCGCCCAGATCGCCCTGCCCGGCCTGACGCTGGCGATCTTCGCGCTGGCCCCCATCGCCCGCATCACCCGGGCGGCGATGCTCGCCGTGCTCGCCGCCGAGTTCGTGCGCACTGCCCGGGCCGCCGGCCTGTCGAGCCGCCGGGTCGTCGTGACCTACGCGCTGCGCAACGCCCTGCTACCGGTAGTGACGACGCTCGGCATGGTGTTCTCCTTCCTGCTCGGGGCCAACGTGCTGGTCGAGAAGGTGTTTGCCTGGCCGGGCGTCGGCTCCTACGCGGTCGAGGCGCTGATCGCTTCCGACTTCGCCCCCGTCCAGGGCTTCGTGCTGGCGATGGCCCTGCTCTATACCGTGCTCAACCTCCTGATCGACCTCGCCTACGGGCTGATCGACCCGCGCGTGAGGGCTAACCCATGAGCGCCACCGGCTCCCCCGCCCTCGTACCCGAGCGGTCCCGCAGCGGCCTGTCCGCGACGCTCGCCCATGCCGGCTCGGTCGTCTCCGGCAACCCGGTCACCGGCTTCGCCTTCGCGCTGCTGCTGGGCCTCGTCGCCTGCGCGGTCGTCGGCCCCTCGCTGGTACCCTACGATCCACTGGCCTCCGACACCTCCGCCGCGCTCCAGGCCCCGACCTGGGCCCACCCCTTCGGCACCGACCAGCTCGGGCGCGACATCCTCTCGCGGGTGGTGGTGGCCGCCCGGCTCGATCTCGCCATCGCGGTCTTCTCGGTGGCTCTGGTCTTCGTTGCCGGGGGGCTTGCCGGGATCATGGCCGGGTTCTTCGGCGGCTGGACCGACCGGATCGTCGGGCGGCTCGCCGATACCATCATGGCCTTCCCGCTCTTCGTCCTGGCGATGGGCATCGTGGCGGCGCTCGGCAACACCGTCGGCAACATCGTGCTGGCCACCGCCATCATCAACTTCCCGCTCTATGCCCGCCTCGCCCGCGCCGAGGCCGCGCAGAGGCGCAATGCCGGCTTCGTGCTGGCGGCGCGGCTGACCGGCAACACCGACCTGCGCATCGTCCTGACGAGCATCCTGCCCAACATCCTGCCGATCATGATGGTGCAGATGTCGCTCACCATGGGCTACGCCATCCTCAACGCCGCCGGCCTGTCCTTCATCGGGCTGGGCGTGCGGCCACCCACTCCCGAATGGGGGATCATGGTGGCCGAGGGCGCGAGCTTCATCGTCTCGGGCGAGTGGTGGATCGCGCTGTTCCCGGGCCTCGCGCTGATGCTCGCGGTGTTCTGCTTCAACCTCATCGGCGACGGCCTGCGCGACATCGTCGACCCCCAGAGGCGCACGTGACCGCGATCCCGCTCCTCGCCATCCGCGACCTCACGGTCGAGTTCGCTACCCGCCGCGGGCCGGTCCAGGCGGTGCGCCAGGTCGACGTCACGGTCGCCAAGGGCGAGACCGTCGGCATCGTCGGCGAGTCGGGCTCCGGCAAGTCGGTCACCTCCTACGCGGTGATGCGCATCCTCGACCGGGCCGGGCGCATCGCCGGCGGCGCGGTCGACTTCTCCGGCATCGACCTGCGCGCCGCGACGGAGCGCCAGATGCGCGACCTGCGCGGGCGGGAGATCTCGATGATCTTCCAGAACCCCCGCGCGGCCCTCAACCCGATCCGCAAGGTCGGGCTCCAAATCGAGGACGTGCTGCGCCAGCACGCCGAGGCCGGCTCCGGCGACGCCAAGGCGAAGGCCATCGCGGCGCTGGAGCAGGTGAAGATCGCCCGGTCTGAGGAGCGCTACCACGCCTACCCGTTCGAATTGTCCGGCGGCATGTGCCAGCGGGTGGTGATCGCGCTGGCGCTGGCGTGCCGGCCGCAGCTCCTCATCGCCGACGAGCCGACCACCGGCCTCGACGTGACGACCCAGAAGGCCGTGATGGACCTCGTCACCGCCCTGACCCGGGAGCGCGGCATGTCGACCGTTCTCATCACCCACGATCTCGGCCTCGCCGCGGCCTATTGCGACCGGATCGCCGTGATGGAGCAGGGCCGCGTCGTCGAGACCGCGCCGGCGGACACGATCTTCCGCGCGCCCGCCCACGCCTATACTCGCAAGCTGATGCAGGCGACGCCGCGCCCGGGCGTCTCCCTTCGCGACCTCCTGCCGGCGGGCGCGCCGGCCGCCCCGCTGAAGCGGGCGGAGGCCGCGGGCGCGCCGCTCCTCGCCGTCTCGGGGCTGGTGAGGGAATACCCGAAGCCGAAGGCCCTGCTCGCGCGCAAACCCGCGGAGGCGCCGTTCCGGGCGGTGGACTCGCTCAGCTTCACGGTCGACCGCGGCGAGAGCGTCGGGCTCGTCGGGGAATCGGGCTGCGGCAAGTCCACGACCTCGACGATGGTGATGCGCCTCGCAGACCCGACGGAAGGCTCGATCGTGTTCGCCGGCGAGGAGATCGGCCGGGTGCCGGCCGCCCGCTTCGCCCGCCATCCCTTGCGGCCGAAGATCCAGATGGTGTTTCAGGATCCGACCGAGTCCCTCAACCCGCGCTGGACCGCGGCGCGGGCCATCGCAGATCCGCTCCTGCGCTTTCGCACCGTGACGGGGGCGGACGCGATCCGGGCGCGCTGCGAGGAGCTGGCCCGCCTCGTCGGCCTGCCGGTCGATCTCCTGGACCGCTTCCCGCACCAGCTCTCCGGCGGCCAGAAGGCGCGGGTCGGCATCGCGCGGGCCATCGCGCCCTCCCCGGACCTCGTGATCCTCGACGAGCCGACCGCGGCCCTCGACGTCTCGGTCCAGGCGGTGGTGCTCAACCTGCTGGCCGACCTCAAGCAGGCGCTCGGCATGAGCTACCTGTTCGTCAGCCACGACCTCCAGGTGGTGCGGATGCTGTGCGACCGGGTGATCGTGATGCGCGCCGGCCGCATCGTCGAGGAGGGGCCGACCGCTGAAGTGCTGGAGGCGCCGCAGGCCGAGTACACCCGCGCGCTGCTCGCCGCGATCCCGCATCCACCGGTGTGAGGAGCGACGTCATGCTTGCTCGCCCCATCCCTACGCTCGTCGACGGTCTCGACGTCGCTCACACCCTCCGCGTCATCCCGGGGCCGCGAAGCGGAACCCGGGATCCATAACCGCCGACGGTGCAGACCATGGCTTGATGCGTTCTGCTTCCTCCTGAACCGTCAGCGGTTATGGATCCCGGGTTCTCGCCTCCGGCGAGCCCCGGGATGACGTCGAGACCTCTCGATCGACCGATCAAGCCAATTCCATCGGTCATACGACCAACCGCGATCCTTCGCCCCAATCTACCCGATCCCCGAGGTTCGACCATGACGACACCTCCTCTCCCCCTCGACGACGCGCAAGCCGGCGCAATCGTCGACGCGATGATGCCCCTCGTCGGCATTCCGATGGCGCCCGAGTGGCGCGAGACGGTGATCGCCAGCGTCAAGGCGACGGCGGCGGCGGCGCGCCTCGTGCTGGATTTCCCCCTCGACGACACCGTCGAGCCGGCGCCGGTGTTTCAAGCAAGCGGACCCCTGGCATGAGCGCGCCCGACAACGCCGCCGCAATCGCCGCCGCCGTGGCGGCGGGCCGGCTCACCGCCACAGCCGCGGTCGAGGCCGCGCTCGCGCGGATCGCCGCCCTCGATCCGGGTGTCAACGCCTTCACCGACGTGACGGCCGAGCGCGCCCGGGCCCGGGCGGCCGCGCTCGACGCGCATATCACCGCCGGCAAGGCGCCCGGCCCGCTCGCGGGCGTGCCCTTCGCGGTCAAGAACCTGTTCGACGTCGAGGGTCTTGCGACCCGCGCCGGCTCCAAGATCAACCGCGAGCGCGCGCCCGCTGCCCGCGACGGCGCCCTGGTGCGGCGGCTGGAGGCGGCCGGCGCGGTGCTGGTCGGCGCCCTCAACATGGGCGAATACGCCTACGACTTCACCGGCGAGAACGCCCATGACGGCCCCTCGCGCAACCCGCACGATCGCGAGCGGATGTCCGGTGGCTCGTCGGGCGGGTCGGGGGCGGCCGTCGCGGCGGGGCTCGTGCCCCTCGCCCTCGGCTCGGACACCAACGGGTCGATCCGGGTACCCTCGGCCTTCTGCGGCACCTTCGGGCTCAAGCCCACCTTCGGCCGGCTGTCGCGGGCCGGCTCCTTCCCGTTCGTCGCGAGCTTCGATCATCTCGGGGCCCTCGCCCGCTCGGTCGCCGATCTGGCGCTCGCCTACGACGCGATGCAGGGCGCCGATCCCGACGATCCCTGGCAGACGCCGCGGCCGGTGGAGCCGGTGTCGGAGGCGCTGGCGCAGGGCACGACGGGTCTTCGAATCGCGGTCGCCGGCGGCTACTTCGCCCGGGGCGGCGAGCAGGATTGCTTCGCGGCCGTCGCGCGCGCGGCCGAGGCGGTCGGCGCTACGAGCGGCGTCGAGATTCCCGAGGCGGCGCGCGCCCGCGCCGCGGCCTTCGTCATCACCGCCTCGGAGGCGGCGGGCCTCCACCTCGACCGCCTGCGCGAATGCCCCGGAGACTACGACCCCGCGGTGCGCGACCGGCTCATCGCCGGCACGACGATCCCCGCCGCCTGGGTCCACCGCGCCCAGCGCTTCCGCAGCTGGTACCGCGCGCGGGTGCTG
Source organism: Methylobacterium sp. 174MFSha1.1 (assembly GCF_900116815.1). Classification (NCBI taxonomy): domain Bacteria; kingdom Pseudomonadati; phylum Pseudomonadota; class Alphaproteobacteria; order Hyphomicrobiales; family Methylobacteriaceae; genus Methylobacterium; species Methylobacterium sp. 174MFSha1.1. Next base: position 31,575 of record NZ_FPCB01000042.1, read on the forward strand.
GCCCTTTTCGACGAGGTCGACGTGATCCTCGCCCCCTGCACGCCCTGCCGGGCGCTGCGCCTCGGCCAGACGACAATGGAGCTCGACGGCGTGACGGTACCGGCGCGGCCGAATATCGGGGTGTTCACCCAGCCGATCTCGTTCATCGGCCTGCCGGTCGTGGCGGTGCCGGTGCGGGTCGGGGGCGGATTGCCGCTGGCCGTGCAGGTCATCGCGGCGCCGTGGCGGGAGGACCTGGCGCTGCGGGTCGCCGGGGCGATCGAGGCAGCGGGGGTCGGAGCGGCGCCGGTGGCGGGGTGAGCCACGTCCGACACCGGCCAAGTCGCTGATCTGAAACCCTCGGTGTCATCCCGGGGCCGCGCGAGCGGAACCCGGGATCTATAACCTCTGTGGCTTCAGGATGAAGCGGGACGCGTCCCACCTCGTTCGGCACCCGCAGCGGTTGTGGATCCCGGGTTCTCGCCTGCGGCGAGCCCCGGGATGACACGGGGGGTTGGTAACGAAGCAGCCTACGAACCGCACTTGCGGGAGCAGGCACTGATAAGGACCATCCCCATGGACATCGACCACCCCGACGTCAAAGCCGAGGTCGAGGCGGCCTTCGCTGCCTACGAGACCGCCCTCGTCACCAACGACGTCCCGACCCTTGAGGCCCTGTTCTGGGACAATCCCCGCACCATCCGGTACGGCATCGGCGAAAATCTCTACGGCATGGATGCGATCCGGGCCTTCCGGCGGGCACGCTCGCCGGTCGGGGTCGAGCGCCGCATCGGCGAGACGGTCATCACCACCTTCGGGCGCGACTTCGCCACCGCCTCGACCCTGTTCTGGCGCGAGGCGCATCCCGGCAAGGTCGGGCGCCAGATGCAATCCTGGGCCCGGCTGCCGGAAGGCTGGCGGGTCGTCGCCGCCCATGTCAGCCTGATCGACGAGGTGCCGGCGTGACCGACTTCCCCCTCACCCTCGCCCAGTACCGGGAGGCCTACGCCTCCGGCTCGCTCACGCCGGCTCGGGCCGTGCGCGAGGTCTACCGGCGCATCGCGGCACTCGCCGATCCGGCGGTCTTCATCACCCTCCGGCCCGAGGCCGAGGTGGCGGCTGAAGCAGAGAACCTGCCGGCGGGCCCTCTCCACGGCATTCCGGTCGCCGTGAAGGACAACATCGCGGTGTCAGGTCTCCTCACCACCTGCGCCTGCCCCGATTACGGGACGATCGCGGCGGAGGACGCCGCCGTGGTGGCGCGGCTGCGGCAGGCCGGGGCGCTCGTCATCGGCAAGACTAACCTGGACCAGTTCGCCACCGGCCTCGTCGGCGTGCGCTCGCCCTACGGCGTGCCGCGCAACGCCCTCGATCCGGCACTCGTGCCCGGCGGCTCGTCGTCGGGATCGGCGATCGCCGTGGCGGCGGGTCTCGTGCCCCTGGCGCTCGGCACCGACACCGCCGGCTCCGGCCGGGTGCCGGCAGGGCTCAACAACATCGTCGGGCTCAAGCCCACCCTCGGCGCCCTCTCGACGCGCGGCGTCGTGCCGGCCTGCCGCACCCTCGACTGCGTCTCGGTCTTCGCGCTGACCGCCGCGGACGCCTTCGAGGGTTTCTCGGCGCTCGCGGGGTTCGACGCCGCCGATCCGTTCTCGCGCGCCCTGCCGGTCGGCCAGCCTGGGCCGGTTGCGAAACGGATCGGCGTGCCGGATGGGACGAGCCGGCGCTTCTTCGGCGACACCCTGTCCGAGGCGGCCTTCGACGCGAGCCTCGCGGATCTCGCGGCGCTGGGCGCGACCCTGGAGCCGGTCGACCTGACTCCGTTCTTCGCCGCCGCCGCCCTCCTCTACGACGGTCCGTGGGTGGCCGAGCGCTGGGAGGCGATCCGCGGCTTCATCACCGAGCGGCCGGAGGCGCTGCACCCGGTTACCCGCGCCATCACCGAGCGCGCCACCGCCTTCTCGGCCGCCGACGCCTTCGCGGGCCGCTACCGGCTGGCGGAGCTGCGCCGGGCCACCGAGCCGGTCTGGCAAGGAATCGACGCCTTGTGCGTGCCGACCTTCCCGCGCCCCCAGACTCTTGCGGGCCTCGCCGCCGACCCGGTCGGTCCCAATGCCGAGCTCGGCACCTACACCAACTTCGTCAACCTGCTCGATCTCTGCGCGCTGGCAGTGCCGGGCCATCCCCGCGCCGACGGGGGCCCGGCCGGCGTGACGCTGATCGCCCCGGCCGGCCGGGACGCGACCCTCATTTCCCTCGGCGACGCCCTCCACCGCGCCGGCGGCACGCCGATGGGGGCGACCGGCGCGCGCCTGCCGCCGGCGCCCGAGCCGAGGCCGCCGCTTGCCATGGGCGACGAGATCGAGCTGGTGGTGGTCGGCGCGCACCTCTCGGGTCTTCCGCTGAACGGCGAGCTGGCCGCCCTCGGCGCCCGGCTCCTGCGGGCGGTCGAGACCGCGCCCGACTACCGGCTCTACGCCCTGCCGGGCGCGGGCCCGCGGCGTCCCGGCCTGGTGCGGGTGGCGGCGGGCACGGGCACCGCGATCGCCACCGAGGTCTGGGCGCTGACGCCCGAGGCCTTCGGGCGCTTCGTCGCGGCGATCCCCGCCCCCCTCGGCATCGGCACCCTGCGGCTTTCCGACGGCACGGCGCCGAAGGGGTTCCTGTGCGAGCCGGAGGGCGTGCGGGAGGCCGAGGATGTGTCGCGCCACGGAGGATGGCGGGCTTACCTCGCGGCGGGTCGGGGGGCTTGAACGAACGACAGGGTAAAAGACTGTCGGTCTAATGCGACAGTATCTCCACCCTCCTCGTCATTCCGGGGCCGCGCAGCGGAGCCCGGAGTGCCGAAGGCACGCCTAGACGCGCAGGTGTTGCAGGAGGAAGCGGCACGCTTTCCGCCATCGCCTGAACTGTCCGCGGTCCTGGATTCCGGGCTCCGCTGCGCGGCCCCGGAATGACCCTGTGGGTTTCAAGACGTTCGGTGCGTATCGAACAGATCTTTCATCGCGAAGGGAGCGGCTCGACCGCCCCCTCCCTCGCAGACGAGATCACGCCCGGGTCAGCTTCGACACCACGGCGAGCAGCTGCTCGGGCTTGAACGGCTTGGTGATCCAGCCCGTGGCGCCGGCGGCCTTGGCCTGCTGCTTGATGCCCTCGTCCGATTCCGTGCTGAGGAACAGGATCGGCACGCCGGTCAGGGCCGGCAGCGTCCGCAGGGTCTTGATCATGTCGAGGCCGTTCATCACCGGCATGTTGAGATCGGTGATGACGAGGTTGAGCGCGGAGGACTTCGCCTTGGCGACGCCCTCGGCGCCGTCCCCGGCCTCGATGATGGTGTGGCCGGCGGGACCGAGGACCACCTTGATCATCTGCCGGATGCTCGGGGAATCGTCGACGGCGAGGACGGTAGCCATGGAACGGGAACTCCGGGGAACGCGTACGGGAAGGAAGTGACGATCGGCGCGGCGCTCAGGCGGCGCGGAGGAAAGAGACTTGCGCGCTCAGGCCGGCCCGCGCGAAGGCGCCCTCGACGATGTCGGGCGCGTCGACGAGGGCGAGGCGCTTGGCCTTCCGCTCCGCCGTGCCGGCCGCCGCGACGACGAGCTGCACGAAGGCGATGTCGGCGCGCTCGACGCCGGAGCAATCGAGGGTCAGGTTCGCGGTCACGGCGAGGGCGGCAGCGATCTCGCCGTGTAGCGTGCGGACCGCCCGCAAGGTGCAGTCGCCCGGCATGGTGATGACGAGGGTATCTGACATGACGGCGCCGAGGTCCTGCGAGGCGTCCGAACCGCGCCTCGAAGAAAGACTATGCGGTGGGTCCGTAAAACTTCCTTGAATCGATTGGTCCGGTCACGGACAGAACGCTAACGCTTCCGCAAGCATGCGGCCCGTAGCGTCACCGGAGCCCGGGGCTCGCGATGACCGGCCCGGACGTAATGAACGGTCCTACGGAGACAGGACGATGATTTCCGAGGTGGCGCAGGTGACGCGGGAGCGCCCCCGTCCACGGTGGCTGCGGCTCCGCGCCGAGGTGCCGGCCCCAGTTCCGGTCGACATCGCTCCCGCTGCGGTCGGCACAGGCGTCGAGGCTCCCACCGCGGCGGCGCCCGGCGGCGATCGGCAAGTTTCCGGTCCCCAAGTCTCCGATCGTCAGGCCTGCGACCTGCTGCAATCCTGGCTCGGCCTGTCGGTCCTGCAGCGGCGGGCCCTGGAGGCGCTGGTCGGCGAGCTCGGCCTCGCCTCCTCCCACATGGAGGACAGCGTCCAGGGCCTGACCCACCGCTTCGAGAACATCGCCGCCACGACCCGCGACCAGGCCGGGATCGTGCAGGGCCTCGTCGCCTCGATCCAGGCCGTCGAGATCGACGGGCGCATCGTCCCCCTCGCCGAGGTCGCCACCGGGCTCGGCGGGACGCTCACGGCACTGATGGACAAGGTCGGCCGGCTCTCCCGCGACGGCGGCGCGACGGCCCGCGCCCTCGACGGGGTGCTCGCCGAGATCGACGCGGTCGAGGGCAGCGTCGCGCGGATCGAGACGATCAACCGCCAGACCAACCTGCTCGCGCTCAACGCCAAGATCGAGGCGGCGCGGGCCGGCGAGGCGGGGCGGGCCTTCGCGGTGGTGGCCGACGAGGTCCGCCAGCTGGCGCAGTCGATCAACACGCTCTCGGGCACGATCAAGGACCAGATCGGCTCGATCGCCACCGGCCTGCGCGACAGCCACGGCCTGCTGCAGGACATCGCCACCGTCGACGTCTCGGACGAGAGCCGCAGCGCGGAGGCCCGGGTCCACACCGTGATGCAGGCGCTGGTCGCGCAGACTACGCGCTTCGCCGGCGTGCTGCAGCAGACCGCCGAGACGACGCAGACGATCACCGCCGACGTGTCGGGCGCGATCATCGCCATGCAGTTCCAGGACCTGACGAAGCAGCGCCTGCAGAACGGCGGGACGGTGCTGCGGGCGCTCGCCGCCGAGCTCGACCGGATGGCCGAGCGGACCATGGCACAGGACGTCGGCGGGCAGGGCTTCGACGCACGGGAGCCCGATCGTTCCTGGGCCGAGGCGATGATCGCGGCCTGCACCCTCGGCGAGGTCCGGGACCGCCTGCGCCACCAGGTGCTCGGGCAGGAGCCGCGCGGACCGGCCGACGGGGCTGCGGGCACGCCCGCGGCGGCGGACGAGCTCGACGGCATCGATCTGTTCTGACGCGAGCCGACACATCCCGCCCGCTCCGTTCGGATAAGGCGAAGGTGTGCGATCCCCTCCTCGTGCGGTCTCGCGCTTGCGCGACATTGCAGGGTGAGAGGAGATCGCACGCTCACCTTGTATCGGCATAGATCAAGCTCGAGCCGTATCGCGCGACGAAGCACAGTCGAGCCGTCGACCCATGGGCGCGATTTATGCCGTCTGTCGCACGGGCTCGCCCCACGACGTCTGTCGCGTCCCCCGGGTCAGCCGGCAATTTTTACCGTAAGGTTTCGACGATTGTCCGAATGCTAACCGAAAATTATCGGATTTTGGACACAATCTGATCACTGCGAAATTCCGTAGTTCTCAGCACCCACCGCTGATCTCACGCTTCTCGCCGCCCGCTCGACCGGGGCGGGCGCGGGGAGCGCGAGCGACGGCGTGGGCCGGAGCGGCGTGACGCATTCGTCTTCGTGAATCCCGCGCGAACGAACCAGCGTCCGCGCGAGCCAAGGGTCGATGCCGACATGACTTCCCTCAACCCGGTCGACGTGTTCCGCATGGAGGCCGACGAGCTACTCGCCTGCCTGGAGGCCACGCTGCTCGACCTCGGCGAGAAGCCGCAGGACAGGGCTCTGATCGACACGGCGTTCCGCGCGCTCCACACCATCAAGGGCTCGGGGGCGATGTTCGGCTTCGAGCGGGTGGCGGCCTTCACCCACGACTTCGAGACCGCCTTCGACCTCGTGCGCCAGGGCCGCGTGCCGGCGAGCCTCGACCTCGTGAACGTCGCCCTCTCGGCCAAGGACTACATCCGTCTCCTGATCGAGGATCCCGACGGGGCCGAGCCGGTCTTCGGCCAAGCCATCCTCGACGAGCTCGGCGGCCTCGTCGGGCGGGCGACGGGCCGGGCGGCTCCGACGCCTGAGCCCGAGCCCGAGGCGGCGCCCGCCGGGGCGGCCGGCTGGCAGGTCGGGATCGCCTTCGCGCCGGACGGCCTGCGCAACGGCACCAACCCGCTCGCCCTCCTCGACGACCTGCGCGACCTCGGCGCGCAGGCGGTGGTGCCGCGGCTCGACGCGATGCCCGACCTCGCGGCGCTCGATCCCGAGGCCCTGTCGATCGGCTGGGACGTCACCCTGCCGGCCGGGGTGGCCCGGGAGGCGATCGAGGACGTGTTCCTGTTCGTCCAGGACGAGATGACCCTCACCCTGACGCCGCTCGGCGCCGAAGACGAGGCGCCGGCTCCGCCGGCCCCGGCCGTGGAGGCCGCGCCGCTCCCCGTCCCCCAGGTGGCCGCGGAACCGGTCCGGCTGCACCCGGCGCCGGCATCGCCTCCCGTCCCCTCGCCCGAGCCGCGTGCGGGCGCGCGCCGGAGCGAGGAGCGCACCAGCACCGTCCGGGTCGAGGCCGGGCGCCTCGACGAGCTGATGGACCGGGTCGGCGAGCTCGTGATCGCCCAGGCCCGGCTCAGCCAGCTCGCCGGCCTGCACGCCGATGCCGGCATCAAGACCGTGGCCGAGGAGATCGAGCGCCTGTCGGCCCGGCTCCGCGACACCACGATGAGCATCCGCATGGTGCCGATCGGGGCGTTGTTCGGCCGCTTCCGGCGCCTCGTCCACGACCTGTCGCGGGATCTCGGCAAGCCGGTCGACTTCGTCACCGAGGGCGAGGACACCGAGCTCGACAAGACCGTGATCGAGCGCCTGGCCGATCCGCTGGTCCACCTGATCCGCAACGCCATCGATCACGGCATCGAGGACCCGGCCCGGCGGGCCGAGAGCCCCAAGGGGGCCACCGGCCGCATCACCCTCTCGGCCGAGCATGCCGGCGCCCAGGTGCGGGTCAGCGTGCGCGACGACGGCGCCGGGCTGGATGCGGCCCGCATCCGCGCCAAGGCCGAGGAGAAGGGGCTCGTCGCCCCCGGCACGCCGTTGAGCGACCAGCAGGTCTACCAGTTCCTGTTCGCCCCCGGCTTCTCGACCGCCGCGACGATCTCGGCCCTGTCGGGCCGCGGCGTCGGCATGGACGTGGTCAAGAAGACCATCGAGGGCCTGCGCGGCACGATCGACATCGCGACCGTGCCGGGGGCCGGCACCACGGTCACGCTGCGCCTGCCGCTGACGCTCGCGATCATCGAGGGCCTGCTGATCCGGGTCGGCGAGGGGCGCTACGTCGTCCCGCTCGCGGCGGTCGAGGAATGCGTCGAGCTGCCCGAGGGCGACCGGGCGAGCCGCGGGCGCGACTTCCTGAACATCCGCGGCGCGCTGGTGCCGTTCCTGCGCCTGCGGACGCTGTTCGGCGCGGAGGGCGAGCCCGACCCGTACCAGAAGGTCATCATCGTGTCGGTCGGCGAGACCCGGGTCGGGCTCGTTGCCGACCAGATCATCGGCAACCACCAGACGGTGATCAAGTCGCTGTCGAAGCTGCACGCCGACGTGACGACCTTCTCGGGGGCGACGATCCTCGGCGACGGCACCGCCGCCCTCATCATCGACGTCGGACGGCTCGTCTCCGGCGGCCAGGCCGAGATGCCGCGCGAGTTCCAGGAGGTGGCATGATGACCGGCACGACGGAATCCTCGCGGCAGGCGGACGGCCTGCAGGTGGTGATGATGCGCATCGGGACGGAGACCTTCGCGCTCGATGCAGGCATGGTGCGCGAGATCATCGACCCGATCCCGGCGACCCGGGTGGCGGGGGCGCGGGCGCATCTCGACCGGGTGGTCAACGTGCGCGGCAACGTCGTGCCGCTGGCCGACATCCGCGAGCGCTTCGGCATGAAGCCGGAAGCGGCGACGCCGGACACCCGCTTCGTGGTGATCGAGGTCGGCATCGCGGGCGATCCGGTGATCGTGGCCCTCGTCGCCGACAAGGTCTTCGAGGTGACCGAGGTCCAGACCGGCACGGCGCAGCAGGTGCCGAAGGTCGGCACCTCGTGGCGGCCCGAATTCATCAAGTCGATCGTCAAGTGCGGGGACGATTTCGTCATCCTGCCCGACGTCGAGCGAATCCTGAACTGAGCCGGGGCGGCGCCTGATCGCGGTGCGGTCGAGCGCTGCTCCAGATCTTCATTGTGCCGCATTGTCGCCGACGAACCGGTGCTCGCGTCGTCGGACAATCCTCGGGCCGGAGTTGTTTCATGCGTTTTACGATCAAGGCGAAACTGGCCGGCGGCTTCGCGTCGGTCCTGGTCCTCGCCGGCGCGGCCGGCGCCGTCGGCTACCAGAAGCTGACGGCGGCCGACGAGGCGATGAAGTTCGTCGTCAGCCGCTCCGAGGTCCAGACGCACGTGCTCGACGCCAAGGCCCATGCCCTCCGGGGCATCTCGAACACGCGCGCCGCCGTGATCAGCTCGGATGACGCCCAGATGGCCCATTTCAGCAAGCGCGCGGCGGACAACGCCGCCGACACGCTCGCCGCGATGGCGAAGGCCAAGACCTACATCACCTCCGACGAGGGCCGGCGGCTCTTCGAGATCCTGTCGGGCAAGTACGACACCGTGCGGGCGCTGGGCGCCAAGGCGCTGGACCTGACCCGGCTCAACTCGAACGCCCGGACCTGGTCGGAGATCGCCGCGACCGGGCGTCCCGCCACGGCCGCCCTGCGGGCCGAGCTCGACGCGATCGTGAAGGGCCGGCCGGGCCAGGCGGGCGACGACGAGTTCGTCCGTGCCGCGGCAGCCTTCCAGGTCCGCGTGGAGCGGGCCTGGGGCGAGATGCAGTCGGCGACCGGCGCCACGACCGTCGAGGCGCTGGAGCACAGCGTGACCGCGGCAAAGCAGGTGCGTGAGGAGCTCTCGCGCGCGATGGACGAGCTCATCCGCGTCGGCGCCGCCCGCAACCTCCCGGTCGAGGCGATCCGGCAGAAGTACACTGCCTGGGCGGCCTCGTTCCAGAAGGCCCTCGCGACCGTCGAGACCGGGAGCACCATCCAGGCCGCCTCCCTCGCCTCGGGCGACTACTCCACCGCGAGCACGGCCGCGACCGATGCCTTCGACGCCCTGGTCGCATTCCAGGGCAGGCGCATGGCCGATGCGGTGGCCCGCGCCAAGGCGGATGCGAACGAGGGCCAGACGATGCTGCTCGCCGTGCTGGCGGGCGCGCTTCTCGCCGGCCTCGCGATCGCGACCTGGCTGGCCGTGACGATCTCCCGCGGCTTGAGCCGCGCGGTGTCGCTCGCCGACGCCGTGGCCGTGGGCGATCTCGGCCAGACCGTGACGGTGACCTCCCGCGACGAGATCGGCGACCTCGTCACCGCGATGAACCGCATGACCGCCAACCTGAACGCGACCGCCGGCCTCGCCGACGCGATCGCGGAGGGCGACCTCACGGTGGAGGCCAAGCCCCTCTCCGAGAAGGACCGGATGGGCCTCGCCCTCCAGACGATGCTGACGCGCTTGCGTGCCGTGGTGACGGATGCGGCGGCGGCGGCGAACAACGTCTCGGCGGGCTCGCAGGAACTGTCGGCCTCGGCCGAGCAGCTGTCCCAGGGTTCGACCGAGCAGGCGGCCTCGACCGAAGAGGCCTCGGCCTCGATGGAGGAGATGGCCGCCAACGTGAAGCAGAACGCCGACAATGCCGGCCAGACCGAGACCATCGCCCGCCAATCGGCCAAGGATGCCGAGGCGAGCGGCGTGGCGGTCGGCCGCGCCGTCGAGGCGATGCAGACGATCGCCCAGAAGATCACCATCGTGCAGGAGATCGCCCGCCAGACCGATCTGCTCGCGCTCAACGCCGCGGTCGAGGCGGCGCGGGCCGGCGAGCACGGGCGGGGCTTCGCGGTAGTGGCTTCCGAGGTGAGGAAGCTCGCCGAGCGCTCTCAGGCTGCGGCGGCCGAGATCGGGACCCTGTCGATCGACACGGTGAAGGCGGCGCAAGCCGCGGGCGACATGCTGGGGCGGCTCGTTCCGGACATCAAGCGGACGGCGGCTTTGGTGGAGGAGATCTCGGCGGCGTGCCGGGAGCAGGACGTGGGATCGGGTCAGATCAACCAGGCGATCCAGCAGCTCGACAAGGTGACGCAGCAGAACGCGTCGGCGTCGGAGCAGGTGTCGGCGACGTCGGAGGAGCTGGCGGCGCAGGCCGAAACGCTGCAGGCGACGATCGCGTATTTCCGCATCGACGGGAGCGAGGCTGCGGCGGGGTCGCGTGTGATCGACGGGGCGGTGTCGCAGTTGCGCGCCACGGCCTCCCGGATGGCGGCTCCCTCGGCGGTGGTGAAGTCGCCCGCGCAGGGGACCGCCAAGCGGGTCGCCCCGGGCCGCCCGGCGTCGAGGATCTCGGCCAAGACCGCCGCCACCCGGTCCGCGGGCGGAGGCTTCGCCCTCGATATGGGTGAGGGCGACGACCGCGACGCCGACTTCACGCGCGTCGCCTGACGCGCGGCATCCTCGGTCCGCGCGGGATCGACCTCCGCGCGGATCGCCGGCCCAGCGGCCGATCCGAGGGCCGCGCGGTCGGGTCGGCGCGCCCTCCGCCCGCGCGGCTCGCGCAGGGGGCTCCAGGGCTTCGATTTCGCAGCATGTCCTCCGACGACCGGCATCCACCCCGTCGGACGATGCTCTGCTCGACATTTCAGCGATCAAGAACGAGGGGCGACGGTCACATGCGGTTCACGATCAAGGCCAAGCTCGGGATCGCCTTCGGGCTGATCCTGCTGCTTCTCGGGGGAGCCGGGACGCTCGCGGTCTCGAGCCTCAGTCAGTCCAACGACCGGATGCAGGCCTTCGCGGCCCGCCCGTTCACCCAGGTCCAGCGTGTGCTCCGCATGGAGGCGATGTCCTACGACGCGGCCCGCATGTTCGCGCGCGCGATGCTCGAGCCCACGACCCCGGCCCGCGAGAAGCTGTTCTCGGACTTCAAGGCGCACGACGCCAAGTTCCAGGGCATCCTCCGGGACTACACTGATCTCTCCCCCGTGGAGGAGCGCGCTCGCGTGCAGGCCCTGCGTGACGATTGGGGCAAGCTCGTCGAGGCGGTGACCAAGGGGATGGAGTTCGCGCTCCTGAACGGCAACAACACCGCCAACACGATCGCGACGACCGAGCAGATGTCGGCCTACGCGGCCGTGATGGCGCGCATCGAGGACCTCAAGGCGCGGCCCGGCCTCTCGACCGAGGATCGCGGCCTGGTCTCAGCCCTCGAGCTGAAGATGGTCCGCTTGCGCGGCGAGATCTACCGCTCGATCGTGATCACCGACGACGACCTTCTGGCCAAGATGGCGACGGACTTCAGCGAGAACCAGAAGGCCCTCGGGCGCGATGTCACCAAGCTGGTCGAGGCGGGCCGGGCTGGCGGCTTCGCGGACGCGGCTGGCGCCCTCCTCGTCGCCGTGAAAGCCTGGGAGCCCTCGGCCGAGAAAGTCTCTGCTCTCGGCGTCGCCAATACCGACGCCAAGGCCCTGCGCTACTACGTCGGCCCCTTCACCGATGCCCGCCGGGCGCTGCTCGACGACGTGGCCAAGCTGCGCACCTACGAGGAGTCCGTGGCCCAGGGCTTCGTGCGCGACACGCAATCGGCCTACGAATCGACCCGCTCGATCCTGGTCGCCGTCGTCGCCGGCGCGGTGGTCCTCGGGCTCGCCATGGCGTTGTGGATGGCCGTCTCAATCTCCCGCGGCCTGTCGAAGGCGGTCTCCGCGGCCCAGAGCGTCGCGGCGGGCGACCTGACCAAGGACGTGGTGCCGACCGGGCGGGACGAGGTGACGGACCTCCTGCGGGCGATCCAGGCGATGAACGCGAAGCTGCGCGACGTCGTCGGCCAGGTGGTGACCGCGGCGAGCAACGTCTCGGCGGGCTCGCAGGAACTGTCGGCCTCGGCCGAGCAGCTGTCGCAGGGCTCGACCGAGCAGGCGGCGTCGACCGAAGAGGCCTCGGCCTCGATGGAGGAGATGGCCGCCAACGTGAAGCAGAATGCCGACAATGCCGGCCAGACCGAGACCATCGCCCGCCAGTCGGCCAAGGATGCCGAGGCGAGCGGCGTGGCGGTCGGACGCGCGGTCGAGGCGATGCAGACGATCGCCCAGAAGATCACCATCGTGCAGGAGATCGCCCGTCAGACCGATCTGCTCGCGCTCAACGCCGCGGTCGAGGCGGCGCGGGCCGGCGAGCACGGACGTGGTCACACAAAAACGCGGTGGTGGCTTCCGAGGTCCGCAAGCTCGCCGAGCGGAGCCAGGCGGCGGCGGCCGAGATCGGGACCCTGTCGATCGACACGGTGAAGGCGGCGCAACAGGCCGGCGACATGCTGGGGCGGCTCGTTCCGGACATCAAGCGGACGGCGGCCCTGGTGGAGGAGATCTCGGCGGCGTGCCGGGAGCAGGATGTCGGGTCTGGGCAGATCAACCAGGCGATCCAGCAGCTCGACAAGGTGACGCAGCAGAACGCGAGTGCTTCGGAGCAGGTGTCGGCGACGTCGGAGGAGCTGGCGGCGCAGGCCGAAACGCTGCAGGGGGCGATCGCCTATTTCCGCATCGACGGGAACGAGGCTGCGGCGGGGTCGCGCGTGATCGACGGGGCGGTGTCGCAGCTGCGCGCCACGGCCTCCCGGATGGCCGCCTCGTCGGCGGTGAGGTCGCCCGCCCGGTCGACGGTCCGCTCGGTCGCCAAGTCTTCGGCCCGCGCTCCCCGCGGGACCGGCTTCGCCTTCGACATGACCGACGTCGAGGACACCCGCGACCAGGACTTCAAGCGCGCGTGAGTCCGACGATCCGGGCGCCGCGGCGTCCGGATCGTCGAACGATCGTCACCCGGCGCGGCCGTCAGCCCGCGCCTTCACCCCCTCCCATCGACCCGCCCCATTTTTTCGTGAAAGAACGCTCATGTCTCTCTTCGTCGGAATGAAGGGTTCCTCCAAGACGCGCGTGGCCCTGGAGGAGATCCGTCGGCTGGGGCAGGCGATGGCTGGCGGCGACCTGTCGGCGCGCGCCGATTTGGCGACGGCGACGGGTGACGCGAAGACGATCCTGATCGCCGTCAACGAATTGCTCGAGACGGCGACGCGTCCGGCCATCGCCCTCGGCGAGGGCATCGGCCGGATGTCGGCGGAGCACAACAAGGGCGATATCGACGTGCTCATCCCCGTCGATCGGTTCAAGGGCGACTTCGCCGCGATGGCACGGGACGTCAACGGCCTGGTGACCAGCCACATCGCCGTGAAGAAGAAGGCGATGGCCTGCGTCAAGGCGTTCGGCGAGGGCGACTTCGACGCCCCCCTCGA
>NZ_FPCB01000042.1:48299-51933 GCF_900116815.1 Methylobacterium sp. 174MFSha1.1
CAGGCGGCGGCGGCCGAGATCGGAACGCTGTCGATCGACACGGTGAAGGCGGCGCAAGCCGCGGGCGACATGCTGGGGCGGCTCGTTCCGGACATCAAGCGGACGGCGACTCTCGTCGAAGAGATCTCGGCGGCGTGCCGGGAGCAGGACGTGGGTTCGGGTCAGATCAACCAGGCGATCCAACAGCTCGACAAGGTGACGCAGCAGAACGCGAGTGCGTCGGAGCAGGTGTCGGCGACGTCGGAGGAGCTGGCGGCGCAGGCCGAGATGCTGCAGGCGACGATCGCGTATTTCCGCATCGACGGGGCCAAGGCACCGGAGGCGCCGCGGCCGGTGGACGGCGCCGTCTCGCAACTGCGCGCCGCGGCGTCCCGGATGGCGGCTTCCTCCACGGTGGTGAAATCGCCCGTCCGGGCGCCGGCCAAGCGGATCGCGGCGAACCGCGCGGCGAAGGCCGTCGGCGGGGGCTTCTCCCTCGACATGGGTGAGGGCGACCCGCGCGACGCCGACTTCACCCGCGTCGCGTAAGTGTGACGGAGCCTGCGGGCGGCGATGGCCCGCAGGCTCCACCTCGTGCCTCTCACCGATCGCCCTCCCCGGCGGGCGCTTCGTGAGGTGCATCGAGCCCCCCGGGCGGGGGCCCCGTCGCCCTATCCCATGATCACCAGAGGCCGCGCCCCGCCCGAAGCGGGACCGGCCGCCAGCCAAGGCGGAGCGCCAGGATGTCGAGTGTGTGGCAGTATCTGACCCTCGGTCTCGGACGCGAGACCTTCGGGATCGACATCGAGAACGTGCAGGAGATCCTGGATTACCGCGTGCCCGCCTCGCTGCCGCAGGCGCCCGCCTTCCTCGTCGGCATGATCGACGTGCGCGGCCAGAGCTACCCGGTGGTCGACCTGCGGACCAAGCTCGGCCTGCCGCCGGAGGTGCCGACGCCCGCGACCCGGATCATCCTGCTCAACATCCCGGTGCAGGAGCGCACGATGCGGGTCGGCTTCGTCGCCGACCGGGTCTTCGAGGTGACGGAACTCGACCGCGCCGAGATGGAGGCGGCCCCCGAGGTCGGCGGGCGCTGGCGCTCCAGCTACATCGCCGGCATCGGCCGGCGCGGCGACGCCTTCGTGGTCGTGTTCGACCTGGCGCGGCTGATGGCGGGCGACGAGCCGGCGCTCGCCGGCCCCGCCTTGGCGGCCTGAGGACGGGTGCTCTAAGTGTCCCTCCCCCTTGCGGCCATCCCGCTCACGTCGCAGCAGCTGAGCGAGCGCCACTTCCGGTCGATCGCCGAGGTCATCGAGGCGCGCGTCGGCATCCAGCTGCCGGCCTCCAAGCGCACGATGGTGGAGGGGCGCCTGCGCAAGCGCGTGCGGGCGCTCCACCTCGACAGCCTCGACGCCTATGCCCGCCACCTCTTCGACGAGGGGCGGCTGGCGGACGAGTTCGTGCACCTCGTCGATTGCGTGACGACCAACAAGACCGACTTCTTCCGCGAGCCGGCGCATTTCGACCTGCTGCGGTCGAAGCTGGTGCCCCGGCTCTGCGCACTGCCCGCCCATCGCGGCGAACGCCCGCTCCTGAAGATCTGGAGTTCCGCCGCCTCGACGGGGGCGGAGGGTTACACCCTGGCGATGGTGCTGCAGGACATGATCGCCGCGGGCCACCGCTTCGACTACGCGATCCTCGGCACCGACGTCTCGACGGAGGTGCTGCGCTCCGCCGCCGACGGCATCTATTCCGAGGAGATGCTCGCCGCGGTGCCGCCCGAGATCCGCCGCCGCTACGTCATGGCAGCCCGCGACCCCGCCCGGCAGATCGGCCGGATCGTCCCCGAGCTGCGCCGCCGGGTGCGCTTCCGCCACCTCAACCTGATGGACGAGCGCTATGCCGTCGACCGCGACGTCGACGTCGTCTTCTGCCGCAACGTGCTGATCTACTTCGACCGGCCGACGCAGAAGGCGGTGCTGGAGCGGCTCGCCGGCCACCTGCGCCCGGGCGGCTACCTCGTCGTGGGCCATTCCGAATCGATGTCCGTCGCCGGCGTCCCGGGCCTGACCCAGGTGACGTCCACGGTCTTCCGCCGCTGAAGGGATCTTTCGTGATGCCCGCGACCGCCCCGATCCGCGTCCTCGTCGTGGACGATTCGGCCTCCGTCCGGCAGACGCTCTGCCAGATCCTCGCCACGGCACCCGACATCGCGGTGCTCGGCACCGCCGCGGACCCGTTCGTGGCGGCGCGCCGCATCCAGGAGGAGGTGCCCGACGTCATCATCCTCGACCTCGAGATGCCGCGCATGGACGGCCTCACCTTCCTGCGCAAGATCATGGCGCAGCGGCCGATCCCGGTGATCATCTGCTCGACGCTGACCGAGACCGGTTCGCGCACGCTCTTCGACGTGCTGGAGGCCGGCGCCGTCGACGTGCTCCCGAAGCCCCGGGTCGACACGCGCCAGTTCCTGGTCGAATCCTCGGTGCGGGTCTGCGACGCCGTGCGGGCTGCCGCCCGCTCGCGCCTGCGCCCGCGGCAGGCCGTGCGTCGGACCGTCGAGGCCAAGCTGTCGGCGGACGCGGTCCTGCCGCCGCCGGTCCCGACCCGCCGCGTCACCGGGACGGAGCCGATCGTCTGCATCGGCGCCTCGACCGGCGGCACCGAGGCCCTGCGCGACGTGCTGGAGCTCCTGCCGGCGGACTCTCCGGGCATCGTCGTGGTGCAGCACATGCCCGAGCACTTCACCGCCGCCTTCGCCCGCCGGCTCGACAGCCTGTGCGCGATCACCGTCAAGGAGGCGGAGAACGGGGATGCCGTCCTGCCCGGCCGCGCCCTGATCGCGCCGGGCGGCCGGCACCTGCTCGTCCAGCGCACCGGCGGGACCTACACGGTCGCGGTCAAGGACGGCCCGCTCGTCTCGCGCCACCGCCCCTCCGTCGACGTGATGTTCCGCTCGGCGGCGCAGGGCGCGGGCGCCAACGCCCTGGGCATCCTGATGACCGGCATGGGCGACGACGGCGCCAACGGCCTCCTGGAGATGCGCCGCGCCGGCGCCCTGACGATCGCCCAGGACGAGGAGAGCTGCGTCGTGTTCGGGATGCCCAAGGAGGCGATCGAGCGCGGCGCGGTGGCCAAGGTGGTCCCGCTCGACCGGATCCACCAGGAGATCCTGCGCTTCGCCGCCGCCCCGCCCCTCGGTCGCACCGCGTGAGGGCAGCAGGGGCTTGTCCGCGGCACGCGCATACCCATATCGGGTACACGCCGGCCGCGGGGTCCGGGCAGCCCCCTGCCCTCCCCCGTCGCCTCGTTCGGATCCTTCCGGGTTCGAGCGAGTTGACAGGCGAGCCGGCTACCCTTAAACGACCGCTCACCGACGGGGCGCCGAGACGAACGGCCTGCCCCGCAGGACTTCCCGAGAGAGACTAAAGCAAGGGCCAGGGCAACCCGGCGCTGCTTTCTGTTCTCCAAGGGTACGAGATCTGGCTCCGGCCCGATCAGCTCTTTGACAAGTTCATACGAGAAAGAGAAGCGTGGACGGCGTCGTCCCTGCGGATCCTGCCTTCGGGTGGGATCGTGAGTAGGATGATGCTGGTCTGACGTTTCGGTGCTCACACGATCAGGCGGAAACGCCGGTCGGTCGTGAGCCTCCGTT
>NZ_FPCB01000026.1:0-114825 GCF_900116815.1 Methylobacterium sp. 174MFSha1.1
GGCCGGTCGCGTCCCGCCGCCGCTTGAGGAGCGGCGGGACGCGACCTTCGGTGAGCAAGGAGCTGTAAGCACGGCCAAGGCCAGAGCAGGATGAGGGACCTGGGACCAGGACACTCCGCCACGTCATCGCGCGTCACAGCGCGTCGGGATGTTGGGAGCCTGGTTCTTCGCAAGGAACGCTTGTGCGCACCCCTTGGTGGCCCGCCGTCGTCCTCGTCGCATCAACCGCGGCGGCACGACGGCATCAGAGGCCGGATACATGACTGCTCCTGAACCGACTGGCTCAAACCGATGCTCACAAACCCTTGCGAAACGGGGGCCGTCCATACATGACGAGGTGTGTCTGATATCGGGCGATCGATCGATCTGTCGTCGACATCATCGTCACGCCCCACCCCGCTCCCGCAGCGCCCGCCGGATGATCTTCCCCGTCGCGGTCATCGGCAGTTCCTCCACGAAGGCGACGTGGCGCGGATATTCGTGGGCGGCGAGCCGGGTGCGTACGAAGTCCTGGATCTCGCGGGCGAGCTCCGGCGTGCCCGCGACCCCGTCTTTGAGCACGATGAAGGCCTTCACCGCCTCGGTCCGCACCGGGTCCGGCACGCCGACGACGCCGCACATGGCGACGGCAGGGTGGCGCAGCAGGCAATCCTCGATCTCGCCGGGGCCGATCCGGTAGCCGGCCGAGGTGATCACGTCGTCGTCGCGGCCGACGAACCACAGGAAGCCGTCCGGGTCGCGCCGGCCGAGATCCCCCGTGATCAGCCAGTCGCCGATGAACTTGCGCGCCGTCGCCTCCGGGTTCTGCCAGTAGCCGAGGAACATCACCGGGTCAGGCCGGCGCACCGCGATGTGGCCGGTGGCCCCGTCCGGAACCACCTGCCCGTCGCCGTCGACGATGCGCACGTCGTGACCCGGCACCGGCCGGCCCATGGCGCCGGGGCGGGCGGGAAACAGGTCGGCGCAGGAGGAGACGACGAGGTTGCACTCGGTCTGGCCGTAGAACTCGTTGACCGGCACGCCGAGCACCGCCTCGCCCCAGGCCAGCATCTCCGCCCCCAGGCTCTCGCCGCCGCTGCCGACCGAGCGCAAGGCAAGGCCCGGATAGGGGGTGGTGCGGGCCTGGCGCATCAGCTTCATGGCGGTGGGCGGCAGGAAGACGTTGCGCACCTCGTGCTCGGCCATCAGCCGGAACGCCGCCTCGGGATCGAATTTCCTGGCCCGGTGCGAGACCACCGGCACGCCGTGGTGCAGGGCCGGCAGCAGCACGTCGAGGAGGCCGCCGATCCAGGCCCAGTCCGCCGGAGTCCAGAACCGGTCGCCGGGTTGCGGCAGGAAGCGCTGGGGCATCTCGACCCCCGGCAGGTGGCCGAGGAGCACCCGGTGGGCGTGGAGCGCCCCCTTCGGGTCGCCGGTGGTGCCCGAGGTGTAGATGATGACCGCCGGGTCGTCGGCGGCGGTGTCGACCGGCACGAAGGCGTCGGAGGCCCGGGCCACGAGCGCGTGGAAATCCTGCGCCCCGTCCGCCGGCCCGTCGATGCAGTAGACCCGCTCGAGCGCTGGCAGTCGATCGCGGATCCCGGCGAGCAGCGCGGCCCCGGCCCGGTCGGTCACCACCGCCTTCGCGCCGCTGTTGCCGAGGCGGTAGGCCAGCGCGTCGGGGCCGAACAGCACGAAGAGCGGGATGGTGATGAGCCCGGCGCGAAAGCCCGTGATGTGGGCGACCGCCGTCTCGGGCGATTGCGGCAGCAGCACGCCGATCCGGTCGCCGCGTACGAGGCCGTGCGCCGCCAGCACGTTGGCGAAGCGGTTCGACAGACGGCGCAGGTCGTCGAAGCCGTATCGCCGGACCGCGCCGTCGGCGTCGAGATGGATCAGCGCCAGGGGATTGCCCGGGGCGTGCCGGTCGCAGACGTCGGTGCCGATGTTGTAGCGGGCTGGAATCCGCCAGCGGAATTGCGCCACGAGGTCGGCGTAGCTGTCCGCACGCTGCAGCATCGGCGGTTCCACCCGTGATCGTTTGTGGACCGTCGAGCGGCCCTTCGATTGAAACGATCGTTCATTCGTTTTCAGGTGTCAACACGGGTGTCTCGGCCCGTGGTGCAGCTTCCCTCGAAACCCGCTAAGGGTGCGCGGCAGCTCTCCCTGCCGAGGTCGTGCGATGGACGGGCGTGACACGGGATCGACGGTGCCCTTGCGCGAACGCCCCGCCGCCCGGCTCCTGGTCCTCGACGGCGAAGACCGGCTGCTGCTGTTCCGCTTCGCCTTCCGCACCGGCGCACTCGCCGGGGAGGTATACTGGGCGACGCCGGGCGGCGGCGTCGAGCCGGGCGAGAGTTTTGCCGAAGCCGCAATCCGGGAGCTGCGCGAGGAGACCGGACTCCCCTGCCCGGCGACTGCACCGCTGCTCGGCGAGCGCAGCTTTGCGATGAAGATGCCCGACGGCGAATCGGTCCGGGCGCGGGAGCGCTTCTTCGCGGTGCGGGCCGGGAGCGATCCCCTGTGCCGCGACGGCTGGACGCCGCACGAGGTCGAGGTGCTGGCCGAGCATCGCTGGTGGTCCCGGGCCGAACTGGCGGTGCCGGGCGTGCAGATCTACCCGGAGGACATCGTCGCGTTCTACGACGCGGCGCGCGACGCCCTGAAGGGTCCCGCGTGACGCCGCGGGACCGGATTGGGCTGCCGTTAGAGGCTGGCGAGCTCGGCGTCGAGCGACGCCAGTTCGAGGCGCGCGTCCGAGATCAGACGGGCGTGCTGGAGCTGGAGGGCGCGGCTGTTGGCGCCGAGGCCCGCCGAGGAGCGGATCTCCGCCAGGATCCGCTCGTAGTCCTGAAGCTGCGCTTCGACGCGCCGGCGGCGCTCCGCGATGGTGTGCGGCATTCCGGTTCCCCTTGGTTGTGGGGCGGGGCCGCCGCTCGAGCGGACCCGCCATGAGCCAAGCCCGGCCGCCGGAACGGCCAGGCCCTTACAGCCAAGGTCATAGATGCGGCGAGATTGCGGCACGGCCGCCCCGTATGGGGCGGCCGGCCGTCGAAGCGGATCAGAACCCGCGGTAATAGCCGCGCGGGCCGTGGCCCCAGCCGCGGTGGCCGCCCCAGTGGCGATGGCCGAAATGGCGCGGGCCGCCGAAGCCGTAGCGCGGGCCGAAATGGCGGCGGTAGCCGTAGCCGTAGCCGCGGGGGCCCCAGTGGCGGTGACGGCCGTAGTACCCGTACTGCGCCCAGGCGGTCGGCGCGGAGGTCGCGGCCGGAGCGGCAGCCGTCTCGCTCAGCGGGGCGGCGGTCGCGCCCTGCGGCAGGGCGGCGGCACCGCCAAGGATCAGGCCGGCAGCCAGAATCACGGTCTTCAGCACGTCGTCGGTTCCTACTCGTGCGAGAGCGCCTCCGAGGGGAGGCATGGACGGCGGAAACGCGCGGGGGCGGAAAAGCGTTGCGCGGCTCGTGCGCGACAGGCATCGGATCGGCGCCGCGAACGTAAGCCGATGCTTAACGAGACCTTGCTACCGTCCATCCGAGGCTGTCCCGACGAGAGACGAACGGCAGATGCGAGTGACGTACACGCACCACGCCCAAACCGTGATGGTGGAACGGGGTCTGGACCCCGAATGGATCGAACGAACGGTTCGTCGGCCCGACCAGGTGGAGCCGGATGGGAGGGATCCGGCCCTCCTCCGGGCCTTCGCCGCGGTACCGGAATGCGGCGGTCGCGTCCTTTGCGTGGTATACAAGCCGGCGCCCGATGGCTGCATCATCGTGACGACGTTCCTGGACCGGCGGAGGCGTGTGACGTGAAACTCCGATATGACGACGAAGCCGACGCTCTCTACGTGCGCTTCGCCGATGCTCAGATCGCCGAGAGCGAAGAGGTCAAGCCGGGCCTGATCCTCGATTTCGATGCCGATGGCCGCCTCGTTGCCCTGGAGATCCTCGACGCATCGGCCTCGCTCGCGGCCGGGGCCGACATCCGGAAGCTCGGCTCCGAGGCCGCGTGAGATCGGGCCCCGTCAGGCCATCTTGAGCGTCATGTCGACCACCCGGGCGTTGGCGGCGCCCTTCACCAGGGCGATGCCGTGCTCGCAATCCTCGCGGCGGACGTAGCCCTCGCCCGAATCGGCCACCACCTCGCCGTTCTCGGCCCGCAGCCGCCAGCGCCACTCGCCCTTGCCGTCCCGGTAGAGTTCGAAGCGCATCGCACATTCTCCCGCGGTGTTGCTCTCCGACGACAGATGGGGCTGTCCGCGAGGGCGGCAACGCCCGAGGAGCCCGTTCCGGGCCGGGTCACCGTCATCCGCGACGCGTCGGACCGGCCGAAGCGCCCCTTGCCAGCGTGGCCATGGGGCGGCAGGGTCCGCCGGGCGATCACGACGGTCGGTGGCCTTCGGGCAGCAATACCGTCTCCTCGTCGGGCAACGGGATACGGAAAGTCCGAAAACCATGATCGTGAGGACGGGAAGCGCCGGGGCCAGCGCGCAGCGGGATGGTGCGCCCTCGCATTTGCACCGCCGGTCGTTCCTGCTCGGCTCGGCATGCCTGGGCGGGCTCGGTCTCGCCGGCTGCGCGACCACCGACGGGATGAGCCTCGCCGACGCCTCGGCCCTCTACGGGCCGGTGCCGACGGAGAAGTTTCCGATCCCGGCGGTCGACGTCAGCAAGGTCAACCCGAAATACTACCGCCGGACCGTGCCATACGCCTCGAAGGAGGCGCCCGGCACGATCGTGGTCGATCCGGCCAACTACTACGTCTACCGGATCGAGGAAGGCGGCCGCGCGACCCGCTACGGCGCCAATGTCGGCCGCGACGGGTTCCGGTGGAGCGGCGACGCCTATGTCGGGCGCAAGAGCGAGTGGGCGACCTGGACCCCGCCCAAGGAGATGATCCGGCGCCAGCCGGAGGCGGCAAAATACGCCCGCGGCATGCCGGGCGGCCTCGACAACCCGCTCGGCGCCCGCACCCTGCACCTCTACCAGAACGGCGCCTACACGCTCTACACGATCTACGCCAGCAGCGACCCGGAATCGATCGGCTCGGGCATCACCAGCGGCTGCGTCGGCCTGCTGAGCCAGGACATGATCCACCTCTACAACCAGACTCCGGTGAAGACGAAGGTGGTGGTGCTGCCGGCGTAAGGCCGGGGCTGGCCGAATTTTTCTCGGCCGCGTGTCACGATCCCGACCCCCTGCCTCGTCCTGTCGTCGAACGGGTGATCGCCCGTTCCACGCAAGGAGACGGGTGTCATGAAGATCGTGGTGATCGGGGGAAGCGGGCTCATCGGCAGGCAGGTGACCGCGCACCTCCGGGACTTGGGGCACGAGGCGGTCGCCGCCTCGCCGAGCATGGGGGTGAACGCGCTCACGGGGGAGGGCCTCGCGGAGGCGCTCGCCGGGGCCGCGGTGGTGGTCGACGTGGCGAACGCGCCGTCCTTCGAGCCCGAATCCGTGCTCGACTTCTTCGAGCGGTCGAGCCGCAACCTGCTCGAGGCCGGACGGCGGGCGGGCATCCGCCACCACGTCGCCCTCTCGATCGTCGGCATCGACCGCCTCGACGGGAACGGGTACTTCCGGGCGAAGCTCGCGCAGGAGCGGCTGATCGCGGCCGCCGGCCTGCCCTACACGATCGTCCGCGCGACGCAGTTCTACGAGTTCGTCGCCACGATCGCCGAGGCGGCGGTCGCGGGCGACCGGCTCGTCGTGCCCGATGCCGATTTCCAGCCGATCGCCGCGGCCGACGTCGCGGCCGCCCTCGCCGAGGTGGCGGTCGCGGCGCCCGCGAACGGGATTGTCGAGATCGCGGGGCCGGACCGGGCGCCGTTCCGCGACTTCGTCGCCCGCCGCATCGCCGCCGCCGGCGACGGGCGGACGGTGTCGGCCGACCGGGCGGCGCGCTATTTCGGTGCCAGGCTGGAGCGCGGATCCCTCGTTCCCGCCGACGCGTCCGCTGCGCGGCTCGGGCCGACGCGGTTCGAGACCTGGCTGGCGACGGCCTGACCGACGGAGGATCCCATGCGCCGGACGCTCATCGGTATTCGTCTTCTCGCCGGGCTCTTCGCCGGTTCCCTGGCCGGCATTCCCGCCGGGGCCGCTGCCCCGGCCGCCGCGGCGGAGTTGCGGGCGGGCGAGGCCCGCGTCACGACGGTCTTCGACCATCCCCTGCCGACCGTGCCCGGCAAGAGCCTGCGCGGCGTCCTCGTCGAGTACGGGCCGGGCGGGTCCTCCCCCGCCCACCGGCACGCCGCCTCGGCCTTCATCACCGCGACGGTGATCGAGGGCGCGATCCGCAGCCGCGTCAATGACGGGCCGGAGCGGGTCTACCGGGCCGGCGAGAGCTTCGTCGAGCAGCCGGGCGACCATCACGCCGTCAGCGCCAATGCCAGCACCACGCAAGCCTCCAGGCTGCTCGCGGTCTTCGTCGTCGACACGGAGGATCGCGCGCTGACGGTGCCGGACCGGCCGTGACCGCCTCCTCGCCCCCCTGCGAGGATCCCGCCGTCGCGGGATCGCGCCGCCCCCGCACCCTGTCGCGATCCGACGCTGCGACCGCCACCTTCGAGGCCCACCGGCCCCGGCTCCTGCGCATCGCCTACCGCATGCTCGGCGCGCGCAGCGAGGCCGAGGACGTGGTGCAGGAGGCCTGGCTGCGCTGGGTCGCGGCCGACCGGAGCGCGGTCGCGGCGCCCTACCCGTTCCTTGCCCGCATCGTGACCCGACTCTGCCTCGACCAGATGAAGTCGGCCCGCGCCCGGCGGGAGACCTATGTCGGCGCCTGGCTGCCCGAGCCGCTGGTCGAGCCGGAGGCGGAGGGCGTGGACGAGGACGACCTCACCCTGACCCTGATGCTGGCGCTGGAGCGCCTGTCGCCGCTCGAGCGCGCGGCCTTCCTGCTCCACGACGTGTTCGACCTGCCGCTCGGCGCGGTGGCGGACGCGCTGGGCCGCGAGGCCGCCGCGGTGCGCCAGCTCGCGGTGCGGGCGCGCCGCCACGTGCGCGCGGCCCGGCCGCGCTTCCCCGTGGCGCGGGAGGAGGGCGAGCGGATCGCCCGCGCCTTCTTCGACGCCTCGGCGAGCGGCGACGTCGCGGCCCTGCGCGGCCTGCTGGCGCGGAACGCGGTGCTGCACTCCGACGGAGGCGGCAAGGTCCTGGCCTTCCGCAACCCGATCGCCGGGCTGGAGCGCCTGCTGCGCCTCTTCGCCGGGGTCCGGCGCAAGTGGGGACCGAACCGGGCCGCGCTGGTCGCGCCCCTCTGGATCGACGGGCTGCCGGGCTATGTCAGCCGCGAGCGCGGCGGCCTCGTCCAGACCACGGCGCTCGCGATCGAGGCGGGCCGGATCACCGCGATCTACATCACCCGCAACCCCGACAAGCTGCGCCACGTCGCCCGCGCTCTCCCCGAGCCGGGCGCGCCGACCTGAGGCGGCGCAAGGAGCGCGGTCCCGGCGCGGCCCGGCCTGCGCCTCGCCGGTGACCAGGCGGTCGGCCGGGTGCGCCGGGCCGCCCCGCGCCGAGTCCCCGAGCGGCCGATCCGCGCGGATCGGGACCGCGGGTCGCGGGATCGAAACGGCGCGAAGGCCGTTCTCCCGCCACGCGCCGCCATCGTCCCGATCGTCTCTTGCGCGCGGCGTCGCGAGGTCGTCATGAATGCAAGCCCCGACGGGTCGGTCGTCCGGCGCGAATCCCCGCGGCCCGACCTCATCGCCTTCGAGGTCAAGGACCGGATCACCAAGCCCGACATCGAGTGGATGTCCGCGATCACCG
This sequence comes from Methylobacterium sp. 174MFSha1.1, assembly GCF_900116815.1. Lineage (NCBI taxonomy): Bacteria > Pseudomonadati > Pseudomonadota > Alphaproteobacteria > Hyphomicrobiales > Methylobacteriaceae > Methylobacterium > Methylobacterium sp. 174MFSha1.1. The sequence continues at coordinate 7,749 of NZ_FPCB01000026.1, forward strand.
ACGACGCCATGAAGACGCATGGCACGATCGACATGCTGCTCATCATGTCGAACTACGAGGGCTCGGATCTCGGCGCGCGGTTCGACGGCTACGCCACCTCGGTGATGGCCCGCTCGGTCGCGCATATCCGCAAATACGTGGTGGTCGGCGCGCCGGCCTTCGCCCGCGCGATGATCAACCTGTCCGGGACGGTGCTGCCGGTGGACACCAAGACGTTCGACCTCGAAGACGAGGCGGCGGCCTGGGCCACCCTCGCCGAGGCGGGGCCGGCCAAGGCCTGAAGAGGCTCGCGGGCGCAGGCCTGTTCGATCAAGTCCCGGGGCTTGCGCGCCGCCGCCCCACACTCTCTCATGGCCCCGGGTGCCACGATCCGCTCGCCGAGAAGCGGCACGCGCGCCCGGGAGAACGCCCGCGATGCCCGCCACCCCCTTTCGCACCCTGCTCCTCGCCGCCGCGTCCCTGGTGGCGCTCGCCGGCCCCGTCCGCGCCGCCGAGCCGCGGCTCAGCGACGGCAAGGTCAAGCTCGCCGTGCTCAACGACATGTCGAGCGTCTACGCCGATTCCACCGGCCGCGGCTCGGTGATCGCCGCCGAGATGGCGGTGAAGGATTTTGGCGGCAACCTCGACGGCAAGCCGATCGAGGTCGTCTTCGCCGACCACCAGAACAAGCCCGATGTCGGCTCCAACATCGCCCGGCAATGGTACGACCGCGAGGGCGTCGACGTGATCCTCGACGTGCCGACCTCCTCGGTGGCGCTCGCGGTGCAGCAGGTCGCCAAAGAGAAGGGCAGGCTGCTGATCGTCTCGGGCGGCGGCACCTCGGACCTCACCGGGCCGCAATGCTCGCCCACCGGCATCCAGTGGACCTACGACACCTACGCGCTGTCGCACGTCTCCGGGAACGCCGCGGTGAAGAAGGGGCTCGACACCTGGGCCTTCGTCACCGCCGACTACGCCTTCGGCCACGCGCTGGAGCGCGACGCCATCGCGGAGGTGAAGCGCTCCGGCGGCAAGGTGGTCTCCACGGTGCGTGCGCCCTTCGCCACCGCCGACTTCTCGTCGTTCCTGCTCCAGGCGCAGGCTTCGGGCGCCAAGCTCGTCGCCTTCGCCAATGCCGGCGGCGACACCGTCAACGCCATCAAGCAGGCGCACGAATTCGGCATCGTCCAGGGCGGCCAGACCCTGCTGGCGCTCCTCATCAACATCGACGACGTCCACAGCCTCGGGATCGAGGTGGCGCAGGGCCTGCTCCTGACCACCGCCTTCTACTGGGACCGCACGCCCGAGACCCGCGCCTTCGGCACCCGCTTCAAGGAGAAGGCCGGGCTGATGCCGACGATGCACCAGGCCGGCGTCTATTCCTCGGTGCTGCACTACCTCAAGGCCGTGCAGGCGGCCAGCACCGACGACGCCAAGACCGTGATCGCCAAGATGCGCGAGATGCCGGTCAACGACATGTTCGCGACGAACGGCCGGATCCGCGAGGACGGCCGCATGGTCCACGACATGTACCTGATGCAGGTGAAGACGCCGAAGGAATCGACGGGCGAGTGGGACCTCTACAAGCTCGTCGCCACCGTGCCGGGCGACGAGGCGTTCCGGCCGCTCACCGAGGGCGGCTGCCCGCTGGTGAAGGCGACGAAGTAGGGCCGCGCCCGTCAGCGCACCATGTTGCGCAGGCGGCAATACCCGCCGTTGTCCTGGTAGCCCGCCGGGCAGCGCCGCACGCAGGCGCCAGCCGCGAATTTCAGCGGCGGCCGGCAAACCTGGCCCCGGCCGAGCTGCCGGCGCTGGTACTGGTAATCCTGCGCCGGCCCGGCCTGCGCGGGCGCGGGCCAGCCGAGCGGCACCGCGACGGCGAGGAGGAGCAGGGCGGCGACGATCGGACGGGTGGGCATCGGGGGCTCCGGCGAGAGGCGCGGGGGTAACTGCCTCGAGGGCAGGAAGTTCGAGGAAGTCCCTCCCCCTGCGCCTGTTCGATGGGCTCCCCCGGGTTTCACACCCGCCGTGTCATCCCGGGGCTCGCCGAAGGCGAGAACCCGGGATCCATAAACGCCGACGATGCAGGATGAAGCGGCGCACGATCCGCCTCGCCCGCCCACGTCGGTGGTTATGGATCCCGGGTTCTCGCCTTCGGCGAGCCCCGGGACGACACGGAGGGTGTCAGTATTGTCGGGCGAGTCGGGGAGGCTCACGGTGAACCAGTGAGCCCCTACCCCTCCACCACCAGCTCCACCCGGTCCGCCGCGAACAGGCTCTGCGTCGCCTGGATCGGGACGCCCGCCGCATCGACGTTGACGCTCGAGAGCACGATCAGGACCCGGCCGGGCGCGAGGTCGAGGCGGGCGGCCTCGTCGGCGGCGGCCGGGCGGGCGGTGATGCGGGTGGACAGGCGGGTGTAGTCGGCGATGCCGAACTCCGCGTAGGCGCGGGTGAGCGAGCCGAGCGCCGCGTAGGCCGCCGCGAAACCGTCGAAGCGCGGCAGCGGCAGGCAGGTGCGGGCGGTCGAGAGCGGCGTGCCGTCGGCGCGGTGGATGGTCAGCAATGCGAGCATGGCCGAGCCGGGGGCCAGCCCCAAGGCCTCCGCGGTGCCGGGATCGGCCGGCACGCTGTCGGCCGCGATCAGGTCGCCCCAGGCCTCGCGGCCGGCCTTGCTGACGATCTCCGAGAAGCGGGTGCGGCGGCCGATCGGATAGGCGAGGCGCGGCGTCTCCACGAAGGTGCCGCGGCCCTGCGTCGCCCGCACCAGCCCGCGCTCGGCGAGCGCCGCCAGCGCCCGGCGCACGGTGTGGCGGTTGACGCCGAAGCGTGCCGCGAGCGCCGCCTCCGTCGGCAATTGGCTGCCGGGGCCGAGGTGGCCGGCCTCGATGTCGGCGGTGAGCCCGTCCGCGATCTGGCGCCACGCCGCCAGGCCCTCGCCCCGCGCCAGGATCGTCACTCCGCCGTCGGTCACTTGCCCATCCGTCACCGGACCGTCGCTCCCTGCGCTCATACCGTCATCCAAGTTTCATTTGCTCCTCGGTTGTCGGTTATCTATACCATTAGACAACCGCAAGGCCACACGACAGCACGGAAGCCAGCAGGCGGACCCGATGCCCGACCATACCCCATCTCCCGATGAAACGCCCGATCTCGCCGGCCGCCGCGCCGTGATGGCGCTCTGCGGCGAGGCCCGCGCGGAGGAGCTGCGCGACGCGCTCTCCGCGCTCGGCGCCGTGGACGCGCCGGAGGATCTGCGCCCGCCGGAGACCGGGCTGGTGATGACCCGCGGCCGCATCGGCGGCGACGGGCAGCCGTTCAACCTCGGCGAGGCGACGGTGACCCGGGCGGCGGTCCGCCTGGGGACCGGCGAGACCGGCTTCGCCTACCATCTCGGCCGCGACCGGGCGAAGGCGCGGCTCGCCGCGACCCTCGACGCGCTGTGGCAGGTCCGGGAGCGGCGCGCGGCGGTCGAGGCGGCGCTTGCCCCCGTCGCGACCCGCCGGGCCGAGGAGCGCTCGGCGGAAGCGCGCCGGATCGCGGCGACGCGGGTGAACTTCTTCACCATGGCCCGAGGAGAGGATTGATGGGGCGAAGACTGATGCTCGCCCGCGGCTTTGCCGATCCCGTCCACGACGCCCAGGGCGTCTTCCGCGCCGTGATGGACGCCCTCGCGCGCCCCGGCACGATCCAGCCCCTCGCGACGGAGCTGGCACCCTCAGGCCCGCTGACGCCTGAACTCGCCTCCATCGCCCTGGCGCTCGCTGACGCCGACGCGCCGCTCTGGCTCGACGCGGCGCTCGCGAAAAACCCGGCCGTGGCGGAGTTCCTGCGCTTCCATACCGGCGCACGCATCGCCACGGACCCGCTCGACGCCGCCTTCGCGCTGGTCTCCGACCCCGCCGCCTGCCCCGATTTCAGCGTCTTCGCGCAGGGCACGCCGGCCTATCCGGACCGCTCCGCCACCCTGGTGCTGGCGGTCTCCGACCTCTCGGACCGCGCGGGCTGGCGCCTCGACGGGCCGGGCATCAAGGGCAGCGCGACGCTCTTCGCCGCGCCGCTGCCGGCGGACATGGGCGACCGGCTCGCCCGCAACCACGCCGGCTTCCCGCAAGGGGTCGACCTGATCCTTGTCGCGCCCGGCCGGCTCGCGGCCCTGCCGCGCTCCACCCGCGTCACCGGAGGCTAACCGCCATGTACGTGGCCGTGAAGGGCGGCGAGGCCGCCATCGCCAACGCGCACCGGCTCCTCGCCGAGACCCGCCGGGGCGACGCGCGCGTTCCCGAACTGTCGGTGGCGCAGATCCGCGAGCAGATGGCGCTCCTCGTCGACCGGGTCATGACCGAGGGCTCGCTGCACGATCCCGACCTCGCGGCGCTCGCGCTCAAGCAGGCGCGCGGCGACCTGATCGAGGCGGTGTTCCTGGTGCGGGCCTACCGTACCACCCTGCCCCGCTTCGGCGCCTCCGAGCCGGTCGAGACCGGCGCCATGACGCTGCGCCGCCGGATCTCCGCCACCTACAAGGACCTGCCCGGGGGCCAGGTGCTCGGCCCCACCTTCGACTACACCCACCGGCTGATCGATTTCACGCTCGCCGCCGAGGGCGAGACGCCGGCAGCCGAGGAGGCCGAGCCGCTGGCGGATGCCGCCCACGCGCCGCGGGTCACCGATCTACTCCGCCAGGACGGCCTGATCGAGCCTTCCGCCCCCGACGACGGCACCCCGCCGGGCGACCTCACCCGCGAGCCGCTCGACTTCCCGGCCGAAAGGGCGCTCCGCCTCCAGGCGCTGGCGCGGGGCGACGAGGGCTTCGTCCTGGCGCTCGGCTACTCGACGCAGCGTGGCTACGGCCGCACGCACCCCTTCGTCGGCGAGATCCGGGTCGGGACGGTGGCGGTCGAGTTCGTGCCGGAGGAGCTGGGCTTTCCGGTGCCGCTGGGCGAGGTGGCGCTGACCGAGTGCCAGATGGTCAACCAGTTCCATGGCAGCGCCGAAGTGCCGCCCCAGTTCACCCGCGGCTACGGCCTCGCCTTCGGCCAGAGCGAGCGCAAGGCGATGGCGATGGCCCTGGTCGACCGGGCGCTCCGGGCGGAAGAACTCGGCGAGCCGGTCGGCGCCCCGGCCCAGGACCAGGAATTCGTGCTGGCGCATTGCGACGCGCTCCAGGCGACCGGCTTCGTCGAGCACCTGAAGCTGCCCCACTACGTCGACTTCCAGGCCGAGCTGGAACTGGTGCGGCGCCTGCGCGCCGAGCACGCCGCGAAACGCGCGGCGCCCGATTCCGAGACCGAGATGAAGGAGGCCGCGGAATGACGACCGCCAAAGGCCCTCAAACAGGCTCTGAGACCGGCTACAACTTCGCCTATCTCGACGAGGGCACCAAGCGGATGATCCGCCGGGCGATCCTCAAGGCGATCGCGATCCCCGGCTACCAGGTGCCCTTCGCCTCCCGCGAGATGCCGATGCCCTACGGCTGGGGCACCGGCGGCGTGCAGGTCACCGCCGCGATCCTCGGGCGCGCCGACGTGCTCAAGGTCATCGACCAGGGCTCGGACGACACCACCAACGCGGTCTCGATCCGCGCCTTCTTCGCCCGCACGGCCAGCGTCGCCGTCACCACCCGCACCCGGGAGGCCACGGTGATCCAGACCCGCCACCGCATCCCGGAGGCGCCGCTGCATGAGGGCCAGGTCCTCGTCTACCAGGTGCCGATCCCCGAGCCCCTGCGCTTCCTCGAGCCGCGGGAGACCGAGACGCGCCAGCTCCATGCCCTGTCCGAGTACGGGCTGATGCACGTCAAGCTCTACGAGGACATCGCCCGCCACGGCCACATCGCCACCACCTACGCCTATCCGGTCGAGGTCGCGGGCCGCTACGTCATGGACCCCTCGCCGACCCCGAAATTCGACAACCCGAAGATGGACGACAGTCCGGCCCTCCAGTTGTTCGGCGCCGGCCGCGAGAAGCGGATCTACGCCGTGCCGCCCTACACGACAGTGCGCAGCCTCGACTTCGAGGACCATCCGTTCCGGGTCCAGCGTTTCGACAAGCCTTGCGCGCTCTGCGGCGCCGAGGGCGTCTATCTCGACGAGGTGCTGCTCGACGATGCCGGCGGGCGGATGTTCGTCTGCTCGGACACCGACCATTGCGAGGAGCGGCGCGCCGACGGGCATACCGGCACCGGCGGCGTCGAGGAGGCGGCGCGTGCCTGACCTCGTGATGACCGACTTCGTCGTCCGCCGGGCGGAAAAGCCCGACCTGCCGGCCGTGCTCGGCCTCTACGGCGAGCTGAATCACGGCCGGGTCGCCCCCCTGCCCCAGGCCGAGGCCCTGCTCGCGCGGCTCGACGCCTATCCCGATTACGGGCTCTACGTGGCGGAAATTGACGGCCGGATCGTCGGCACCTTCTGCCTCGTGATCCTCGACAACATCGCCCATTGGGGCATGCCCTCCGCCCTCGTCGAGAGCGTGGTGGTGGCGGAGGCCGAGCGCGGCACCGGCCTCGGCCGGCGGATGATGCGGGAGGCCGGCCGGCTCGCGGCGGAGAAGGGCTGCTACAAGCTCGCCTTGTCCTCGAACGTCGACGCCAAGCCGGCCCACCGCTTCTACGAGAGCTTCGGCTTCGAGCGATACGGCTACAGCTTCCGGCTCGATCCCCCCTTCACCCGCGACGCGGAGGAGACCGCATGAGCGACGCCCTGCTCCAGGCCCGCGGCCTGACCAAGCGTTACGGTGCCCGCCTGGGGTGCGCCGACGTGTCCTTCGATCTCGATCCCGGTGAGGTGCTGGCGATCGTCGGCGAGTCGGGCTCCGGCAAGTCGACGCTGCTCTCGCTCATCGCCACCGAGCTTCAGCCCGATGCCGGCAGCGTTGGCTACCGGATGCGCGACGGGGTCATGCGCGACCTCGCCGCCTTGAGCGAGGCCGAGCGCCGGGCCCTGATGCGGACCGACTGGGGCTTCGTGCGCCAGGACGCGCGGCAGGGGCGGCAGGGTTTGCGCATGGCGGTCTCGGCCGGCGGCAATGTCGGCGAGCGGCTGATGGGCGCGGGGGCGCGCCACTACGGCAACATCCGCGGTACGGCGCTCGACTGGCTCGCCAAGGTCGAGATCGCCGCCGACCGGGTCGACGACCCGCCGACGCGGTTCTCCGGCGGCATGCGCCAGCGGCTCCAGATCGCCCGCAACCTCGTCACCGGCCCGTGCCTGGTGCTGATGGACGAGCCGACCTCGGGGCTCGACGTCTCGGTGCAGGCCCGCCTCCTCGACCTGATCCGCGGCCTCGTCGCCGAGCTCGGCCTCGCGGTGATCATCGTCACCCACGACCTCGCGGTGGCCCGGCTGCTGTCGCACCGGGTGATGGTGATGCGCGCCGGCCGGGTGATCGAGACCGGCCTCACCGACCAGGTGCTCGACGATCCCGCCGAGCCCTACACCCAGCTCCTCGTTTCCTCGGTGCTCGCCGCATGACGCCCGCTCTCGAATTCCGCGACGTGGCCAAGGCCTTTACCCTGCACCTGCGCGGCGGCGTGCAGCTGCCGGTGATGGCGGGCGCCGACCTCGCCGTCCATCCGGGCGAGTGCGTGGTGCTCGGCGGGCCGTCCGGCGCGGGCAAGTCCTCGCTCCTGAAGATGGCCTACGGCAACTATCGCTGCGACCGCGGCGAGATCCTGGTGCGCGACGGCGGGACGACGATCGACGTCGCCTCCGCCTCGCCCCGCGAGGTGCTGGCCTTGCGCCGCCGCACGATCTCCTACGTGTCGCAATTCCTGCGGGTGATCCCGCGGGTCGGCGCCCGCGAGGTGGTGGCCTCCGCCGGCCGCGAGGGCGGCCTCCCCGCCGACCGCGCGCTCGCCCGTGCCGAGGAGCTGCTCTCGCGCCTCAACCTGCCCGAGCGCCTGTGGGACCTGCCGCCCGCGACCTTCTCAGGGGGAGAGCAGCAGCGGGTCAACATCGCCCGCGGGCTGATCGCCGAGCGGCCGGTCCTGCTCCTCGACGAGCCGACCGCCTCCCTCGATGCGCAGAACCGCGCCGTGGTGGTGGAGCTGATCCGCGCCCGCCAGGCCGCCGGCGCGGCGTTGCTCGGCATCTTCCACGACACCGACGTGCGCGAGGCAGTGGCGACCCGGGTGGTCGACGTCACCGCCTTCGCGCAGAAGCGCGCGGCTTAACAAAGGAGGGGATTTCCATGGAAGACCGGATCCTCGAGAACGCCACCCTGGTGCTGCCCGACCGGGTCCAGCGCGGCTGGCTCGCCATCGCCGATGGCCGCATCGCCGAGATCGGCGAGGGCCGCGCCCCCGAGCGCGGCCTCGACCTTCACGGCGACCACCTGATCCCGGGCCTCGTCGAGCTGCACACCGACCATCTCGAGAGCCACTACGCCCCCCGCCCGAAGGTGCGCTGGCACCCGCTCGGCGCCGTGCTCGCCTACGACGCGCAGATCGCGGCCTCGGGCATCACCACGGTGTTCGATTCGCTGCGCGCCGGCAGCGACCCGGACGGCAGCGGCCTCGGCCCCGAGCTGATGCAGCTCGCCGGCGCCATCGCCACCGCCAAGGGCGCCGACCTGTTTCGCGCCGAGCACCTGACGCATCTGCGCTGCGAGATCCCTTCCGCCGACCTGATGGAGACCGTCAGGGACTTCACCGCGCGCTACCCCGTCGGGCTGATCTCGCTGATGGACCACACGCCGGGCCAGCGCCAGTTCCGCGACATCGAGAAGTACTACACCTACGCGACCCGCGGCGGCCGCTCGATCGTCGAGATCCAGGCCAACACCGCGATGAAGATCCGCGACGGCGAGGCCTTCAACGCGATCAACCGCCCGGCCCTCGTCGCGCTCGCCCGCCAGCAGGGCATCGCGCTCGCCAGCCACGACGACACCACGCTCGCCGACGTCGACATGGCGAAGGGAGAGGGCGTGCGGCTCGCAGAGTTCCCGACGACGATGGAGGCGGCGCGCGCCGCCCGCGAGGCCGGCATCACCGTGATGATGGGCGCCCCGAACCTGATCCGCGGCGGCTCGCATTCCGGCAATGTCGCGGCGGAGGACCTCGCCCGGGAGGGCCTGCTCGACGTGCTCTCCTCCGACTACGTCCCGGCGAGCCTGATGATGGCGGCGTTCAGCCTGCCGGAGCGGGTCGATTCGATCACCCTGCCGGAGGCGGTCGCCACGGTGACCGCCAACCCGGCCCGGGCCACTGGCCTCGACGATCGCGGCCGCATCGCCACGACCCTGCGCGCCGACCTCGTGCGGGTGCGCCTCGCCGAGGGCGTGCCGGTGGTGCGGCAGGTGTGGCGCCAGGGACGGCGGGTGGCGTGATGGGCACCGGTGGCTTCGTCCTCGTCGTCGGCCCGAGCGGGGCCGGCAAGGACACCCTCCTGCGCCTCGCCCGCGAGGCCTTGGCGGGCGAGCCCCGCTACGTCTTCCCGCGCCGCCTCGTGACCCGCCCGCCCTCGGAGCACGAGGACAACGAGCCGATCGGCGAGGCGGAGTTTCGTGCCGGCGAGGCGGCGGGCCGCTTCGCCCTGTCCTGGCGCGCCCACGACCTCGGCTACGCGCTCCCGGCGACGACCGCGTCGCTCGCCCACGCCGGGCACGTGGTGGTCTGCAACGTCTCGCGCCGGGTGGTGGCCGAGGCGCGAAGGCGCCTGCCCGGCGTCACCGTGGTCGAGGTCACGGCGCCGCCGGAGGTGCTGGCCGCTCGCCTCGCCGCCCGCGGCAGGCCGGAGGACGGCGATCTCGGGGCACGGCTCTCGCGCTCGGCCCCGGTCACCGCCGACCTCGTGGTGATGAACGACGGACCGCCGGAAACCGGGGCCGAGAAGCTCCTCGCCCACCTGCGCAAGCGCTGACGCCCCCCGCCCGGGCGCGCTTTCGCGCAGCTGACCCACGGATAACGGGCGGTTCGCCGCGGCCTTTGCGAAACTTTTCGGCCTCGTCCATGATTTCCGCTGCACTCCCACCCGGTGGGAGCCCGAACGGGAGACCAGGACCGCCGTGATGAGCGAACCGCGCGAGACCGAGCTGAAGCTGGATGTCGAAGCCTCCGACATCGCGCGCCTGCGGGAGCATCCCCTGCTCGCCGGAGACTGGACCGAGACCGAGCTGAGCTCGACCTATTTCGACACCCCGGACGGCCGCCTGCGCGAGGCCGGCTACACCCTCCGGGTGCGCCAGGACGGCGACCGCCACATCCAGACCGTGAAGGCCCGGGGCAACGGCGCGGTCGGCCTGTTCGACCGGCCGGAATGGGAGAGCGCCGTCGCCGGGCCGAATCCTGAGCCCGCGTCCTTCGCCGGCACCCCGATCGCGAAGATCCTCGACGGCGCGACGGAGCTCAGCCCCCTCTACACCGCCACGGTGACCCGCAGCGCGCGCTGCCTGGCCGAGACCGGACCGGCCGGCAGCCGCATCGAAGTCGCCCTCGACCGCGGCCGGGTCTGGGGGCCGGACGACCGGGTCTCCCCGGTGAGCGAGATCGAGTTCGAGCTGACCGGCGGCGCGCCCGCGGCCCTGTTCGACCTCGCCCGCTCGCTCGGCGCCGACGTGCCCCTGCGCCTCGGCGTGCTGAGCAAGTCCGAGCGCGGCGACTTCCTGATCGGGGGCCGGCTCGGCCGCGCCGTGAAAGCCGAGCCGGTGCCGCTCGATCCCGAGATGAATGCCGCCCAGGCGTTCCAGGCCGTGGCCCTCGCCTGCCTGCGCCAGACCCGCCTCAACGAGACCGTGCTGCTCGCCCGTCGCGACGTCGAGGCCTTGCACCAGCTGCGGGTGTCGTTGCGCCGCCTGCGCTCGGCCTTCTCGCTGTTCGGCGGCGTGATCGAGGACCGGCGGGTCCCAGCCATCAAGGCGGAGCTGAAGCGCCTGAGCGAGCCGTTCGGGCACGCCCGCAACCTCGACGTCTATCTCGGCAAGACCCTGCCGCGGGAGCGCGAGCGGCGCCCGGACGAGAGCGGTCTCCTGATCCTGGAGCGCCACCTCGAGACCGAGCGCGCGGCGGCGCACGACGCGGTGCGGGCGGTGCTGGAGAGCCGCGCGTGGCGCGACTGCCTCCTCGACCTGGTCGCCTGGATAGAGGCCGGCCCCTGGCTCGGCCCCGACAACCCGCACGCGGCCCGCCGCGACGGCCCGGCCAAGGCCTTCGCCACCGAGGAGCTGGAGCGCCGCCGCCGCCAGGTGAAGAAGCGCGGTCGCCACCTCGCCGACCTCGACCCCGAGGAGCGCCACAGGGTGCGGATCGCCGCCAAGAAGTTGCGCTACGGCGCGGAGTTCTTCGCGGCGCTCTACACCGGCAAGAAGGCCTCGAAGCGCCACGCCGCCTTCGTGGAAGCCCTGGCCGACCTCCAGGACCATCTCGGCGACCTCAACGACATCGCCACCGCCCACACCCTGGCGGCCGAGCTCGCCCGTGGCGCGCCGGAGGGCGCGGTCTTCGCCGCCGGCCTCGCCACCGCCGACACCGAGGCGCGTAACCAGCACCTGCTCGCCGAGGCTGCGACGGCGCACGAGGCCTTGATCGACGTCCGACCGTTCTGGCGCTGACGCCCGGGAACGTCCCGCGCCTCTGGACTCTCAGGCGCGGGGCATCAGGGCGTAGAGGGTGATCGCGGCGGCGTTCGAGACGTTGAGGCTCTGGATCGCGCCCCGGAACGGGATCCGAGCCATCACGTCGCAGCACTCGCGGGTGCGCTGGCGCAGGCCCTTGCCCTCGGCCCCGAGCACCACCACCAGCGGCGTCTTCGGGCCCACCGCATCGAGGGTCTCGGGCGCGTCGGAATCGAGCCCGACCCGGGTGAAGCCGCGCTCGCCGAGCTCGATCAGGGCCTCGGCGAGGTTGCGCACCACCACGAACGGCACGTGCTCGAGCCCGCCCGAGGCGGATTTGGCGAGCACCCCGGTGACCGTCGGCGAGTGCCGGGCGGTGGTGACGATGGCGGTGACGCCGAAGGCCGCCGCCGTGCGCACGATGGCGCCGACATTGTGCGGGTCGGTGATCTGGTCGAGGGCGAGCAGCACCGCATCGTCGGGCAGCGCGTCGAAGGCCGGTCCCGCCAGGGGCTCGGCCTCGAGATAGAGGCCCTGATGCACCGCGTCCGGCCCGAGCAGCCCCGTGATGGCGCCGGGCTTGACGATCTCGGGGGTGATGCGCAGCTCGCCCACCTCTTCCGCGAGACGCAACGCCCCGTTCTCGGTGGCGAGCAGCCGGCGGAACTCCCGCTTCGGGTTGCGCAAAGCCTCGGAGACCGGGTGCCAGCCGTACAGCACCGTCAGATCCTCGCGCTCGTCCCGCGCTTCGTCGCCGAACCGGCGACCGGGCCCGCCCTTGCCGAAGCCGCCCTTGCCGAAGCCGCCTCTACCCGGCCCGCCCTTGCCCTGGCTGCCCTTCCAACCGCCCCCGCGCGGCGCCTGCCTCGTCGTCATCCGTCGTCCCGCCCGCGTTCAAGGCCCAACCTAGCGCCGACAAGACCGAGCCCTCGCGCCCCGTCAAGTGCATCAATCCGGTTGCCCTGCCGACAGAACCCCACTATAGCTCCCCTCGCCCCGCACCGGCGCCCTTCGTCTAGCGGTCTAGGACGTCGCCCTTTCACGGCGAAAACACGGGTTCGAGTCCCGTAGGGCGCGCCATGCGGGCTTAGGCCCTCGGTGGGGCGAAACTCTGCTACAATCTGCGGTACGTGAGCCGGCGGTCCTGTCGTCATTGCGACGAACCCATGGCGCGGGGTGACCGGTCGCATTCGGGGCCACCACGGTACCTGCATCGTCTCGAAGGCGCTGCGGCCCTTCACGCTGGCTCCGCGGAGGGGCTAGGCCTGGATAAAAAAGCCCTGCTACGCAGGCGAAGCGGAAGGCCGAGCAGCTGGTCGCCCGCGCCCCGATGCCGGCCGGCGAGGCCCGGCTCCGGGCAAGCCGCCCGTGCGCGCAAAGAGCGCGGGAGCCGCATGGCCGCGATCCTGTTGTCCGACGCACTTCTCTCTTCGTGACACGGGCAGGCAGGACAATGGTCGAGCCGCAGGTTCGCATGCTGGTCGTCTTCTACTCGCGCACCGGCTCCGTCGAGGCGCTCGCGGTGGCCGCGGCGGAGGCCGCGCGTGCGGTGGGGGCCGAGGTGCGCTTGCGGCGCGCGCGCGAGGTCGCCGCGGACGAAGACATGGCCAAGGTCGAGGGGTGGCGCGAGGAGGCCGAGCGCCAGAACGCCCTCTACCCGGAGCCGACGCACGAGGATGCGGAATGGGCCGATGCGATCCTGTTCGGCACCCCCTCCTATTTCGGGGCTCCGGCAACCGAGCTGAAGAACTTTCTCGACCGCCTCGGCCCGCAATGGAAGCGTGGCGCCCTGTCGGGCAAGGTCGGGGGCGCGTTCGCGGCCGCATCCTGGCCGCATGGCGGCTCGGAGGTGGTGACGCTGGCCCTCTACGCTCCCATGGCGCATCTCGGCATGGTGATCCTGCCGACGGGCTACACCGACGAGGCCATGCTGGAGGCAGGCTCGCCCTACGGCGCCTCGACGATCGTCGGCGGCCGGAAGGGGACGCCGCGGGCGGAAGATCTCGACGCGGCGCGCCACCAGGGGCGGCACACCGTTGCGATCACGCGTGCCCTCGTCGTCGCCGACGAGATGCCGAGCCGTGCGAAGGCCGCGACGTCATAGGCGTCGCGGCGAGACTCGACCGGATCCGGGATCGCCCGTGATCAGGGCCGTCCGCTCCGGGGCGGAGGACCGGGATCCTGCGCCGCGCCGGGCGGTTTGCGCGGCCGGGGCCGTGTGAGAGAGAAGAGCGTGCGCACCCGGGAGCTCCTCTCCCGGTCCTGTCCACACCGAATCGTCTCCGCGAGAGCCGCCCGCCCCGCCGTCCCATGTCCCCCCGCCTCCGCTCCCTCCGCGCCCACCTCCTCGCGCTCTGGATCCTCCTCCTCGCCTCGGCGGCGGCCACCGCCTACCTGCTCGTCGAGTTCTACACCCAGTCCGCCGCCGTGCAGGTCGCCCAGGCGGAGCTCCAGGTCGCCCGCGCCTGCCGCGAGATCGGCGACCGGTACGCGTTCTTCGGTGCCGGCTGGACCGGCAGCGTCACGGAGGTCGACGACGCCCTGAAGCGCCAGCTCACCGACGTGGTGGTGACGGCGCTCGCCAGCCATCCGGGGATCGAGGGTGGGATCTGGACCGCGTCGGCCGGCTCGGCGGCCTACGCATTCCCGACCTACGAGGGCACCGGCCCGAAGACCGACCTGCCCGCGGCCGAGATCGACACGATCCGCCGCGTCAACGCCGAATCCTTCAGCGCCGAGCGGCCGGTGGCGACGCGGCGCGCCTCCCGCACCCAGACCCTGGTGGTGCAGGGCTGTCCCCTGCGCGGTCCGATCCAGGGGGCGACCGCCTGGACCATGGCGCGGGTCTACACCGACCAGGGCCGGGCCTACGGCCAGCTCCTCGCCGGCTTCGGCTTCCTCGCCGCCACCGTCCTCGGCTCGGCCCTGCTCCTCGGGCGGCTCCTGCTGCTGCTCGGCCGGCGCATCGCCCGGCTGGAGAGCCAGCTCGGGCGCGACGCCGACTCCGACGGTATTCCGCCCGACGGCGACCTGCCCCATCTGGCCCCGACCGGCCTGCGCGAGCTCGACCGGCTGGTCGAGGCGCTGAACGCCGCCGGCACCCGCCTCGCCGCCGCCCGCCACCGCGCCGCGGAGGCCGAGCGGCTCGCCGCCCTCGGCCAGCTCGCGGCCGGCATCGCCCACGAGATCCGCAACCCCCTGGCGGCGATCCGGCTCAAGGCCGAGAACGCGCTGGCGAGCGCCGATCCGGCCCGGAGCCGCGCCGCCCTCGACCTCGTGCTCGATCAGGTCGCCCGCCTGGACCGGCTGCTGCGCGACCTCCTGAGCCTGACCCAGCCGCGGCGCCCGGTGCTCGCCCCCACCGATCTCGGCCGCACTCTTGGCGAGTGCGCCCATCTCCACGAGGACGTGGCCCGGGCGCAAGGAGCGGCGATCGCGGTGGCGGAGGTGACGCCCGAGCGCCCGCTCCTCGATGCCGGCCAGATCCGTCGCGCCCTCGACAACCTCGTGCTCAACGCGGTCCAGCACAGCCCGGCGGGGAGCGTGGTGCGGCTCTCGGCCGGACGGGAGGGCGACCGGCTGCGGATCCGCGTGACGGATCAGGGGCCGGGCGTCCCCGATGCCCTCAAGGCCCGCCTGTTCGATCCCTTCGTCACCGGCCGACCGGACGGGACCGGCCTCGGCCTCGCGATCGTGCGCGAGATCGCCCGCGCCCATGGTGGACAGGCGCGGCTCGGTGCCCCACCTCCTGACGCACCGGGTCCCGGCGCGACCTTCGAGCTCGATCTGCCATGGACCGTCCCCACGCCTGCATCCTGATCGTCGACGACGACCCGGCCTTGCGCGAGGGGCTGGCCGAGACGGTGAGCGATCTCGGCCACCGCCCGGTCCTCGCGGCGTCGGGCGCCGAGGCGCTGGCGCGGCTGGCGGAGGATCCGGGGATCGCCGCCGTGCTCCTCGACCTGCGCATGCCCGGCGACGTCGACGGGATGGCGGTGCTCCAGCGCCTGCGCGCCGGGCCGCGTCAGCCGCCGGTCGCCGTGCTGACGGCCTATGCCAGCGCCGAGAACACCATCGAGGCGATGCGGCTCGGCGCCTACGACCACCTGACGAAGCCGGTCGGCCGGGCCGAACTCGCCGGGCTCATCGGCGGCATGCTGGCCCTCTCGGCCTCTGGGGCGGCGGACGCCCGGGCCCCGGCAGCGTGCTCGTCCCTGATCGGTTCCAGCGAGGCGATGCGGCGGGTCCAGAAGGCCGTAGGCCTCGCCGCCGACAGCGACGCGACGGTGCTGCTCCAGGGCGAGACCGGCACCGGCAAGGAGGTCGCGGCCCGCACCCTCCACGCCCACGGCCGGCGGCGCAACCGCCCGTTCGTGCCGGTGAACTGCGCGGCGATCCCCGCCGACCTCCTCGAGAGCGAGCTGTTCGGCCACCTGCGCGGCGCCTTCACGGGCGCGATCCAGGACCGGCCCGGTGCCTTCCGGGAGGCCGAGGGCGGCACGCTCTTCCTCGACGAGATCGGCGACATGCCCCCGTCGATGCAGGCCAAGATCCTGCGGGCGCTCCAGGAGCGGGTGGTGACGCCGGTCGGCGGCCGGCCCGCGCCGGTGAACGTCCGGGTTGTGGCGGCGACCCACCGCGACCTGCCGCGCCTCGTGGCGGAGGGCGGCTTTCGCCAGGACCTGTTCTACCGCCTCAACGTCGTGCCGATCACCCTGCCGCCCCTGCGCGAGCGCCTCGCCGACATCCTGGCGCTCGCCGAGCATTTCCTGTGCGCGAGCGCTGCCGGGCCGAAAAGCCTCGGGGCGGAGGCCGCCGCCGCGCTGATGCGCCACCCCTGGCCCGGCAACGTGCGCGAGTTGCGCAACGTGATCGAGCGGGCGGCGATGCTGGCCCGCGGCGCGGTGATCGACGCGAACGACCTAGGCCTTTCGGACCTGGCTCTCCCCGGGGAGGCGCCGGATTCGGACGCGGCCCTGCCGGCCTGGCTCGGCGGCGACCTGCCGGGCGCGGTGGCGCGGCTCGAGGCGGCGATGATCCGCCGGGCCCTGCGCGCGAGCGGCGGCAACCGGGCGCGCGCCGCCAAGAGCCTCGGCATCCAGCGCCAGCTCCTCTACGCCAAGATGGAGCGTTACGGCCTGCGCGACGCGGAGGTGTCGGAAAACCCGACGGCGGATGTCGCGAATTCCGACGGCCGGACCCTCGTCTGACGCCGGGTTCCCGAGACTCTGCAAGGGTTTGGCGTTTGGCACGGGAGTTGTCAGGGAGCCCCTGAGCCGGCCGGACGCCGGCGCAGACGAGCGACATCCATGACGATGGCCAAGCACCGCCACCCGCGCCGCTTTCTGGCGGCGGGGTTCGCGGCCGCGATCCTCGCATCCGTGCCGGCCGCGGCGCAGGATACCTCGATCTGGGATCCCGGCACCCTGCCGGAGACGAAAGGGACGGTGAAGCAGTACACCCTCACTCCCCGGGGCGATGTCGACGGCCTGATCCTCACCGACGGCACCGAGGTGAAGCTGCCGCCGCGGATGTCCGGGGCAGTGGTGTTCACGGTCCGGCCGGGCGACCCGGTGTCGGTGCGCGGCATGCGCGCCCGGGCGCTGCCCCTCGTCGACGGCGCCTCGCTCCGCAACGAGACGACGGGGGCCACCC
Source organism: Methylobacterium sp. 174MFSha1.1 (assembly GCF_900116815.1). Classification (NCBI taxonomy): domain Bacteria; kingdom Pseudomonadati; phylum Pseudomonadota; class Alphaproteobacteria; order Hyphomicrobiales; family Methylobacteriaceae; genus Methylobacterium; species Methylobacterium sp. 174MFSha1.1. The sequence continues at coordinate 24,930 of NZ_FPCB01000026.1, forward strand.
TCACCACCCTCGGGCCGCCGGAGCCCGCCGCCGACGAGACGGTGATGAGCGGCCGGATCGCGGCCCTGCTGCACGGGCGCCGGGGCGAGGTGAACGGCGCGCTCCTCGACGACGGCACCACCCTGCGGCTGCCGCCGCACGAGGCGGCGCGCCTGAGCGCGACCCTGCGGGCCGGGCAGAGCGTCAGCCTGCGCGGGGCGGTGGCGAAGAGCCCGCTCGGCACGGTGGTGGAGGTGCGCGCCCTCGGGACGAGCCCGGACAATTTGGTCGAGGTCGGCGGGCGCCCGCCGCGTCCGCCCGGACCGCGCGGCGAGGCCGGCCCGCCCGGCGGTCCCGACGCGCCGCCCCCGCCGCCCGGCCCCGGCGCCGCTCCCCCACCCCCCGGTGGCGCGCCGCCGCCGCCGCCGCCCCGCCGGTTCTGAGCCTCGACGCGTCGCCGACCCGCGTGGCGCCACGGCGCCACGCGGCAGACTAATCCCTCTTGAGTAGCAACTTTTCGCGATCTCGCCGGTTCTCGGCTCCGGATCGGCCGGTCCTTCCTCAAGGAGACATCACGGTGAGCACCGCAACCTCCGCCCCTGTCTCTGCGTCCGGTGCCTCTGATCGGCAGCCCTCGAAGCGGGCCCTGCGCGGACTCGATGCGCTCAACTTCACCCTGGCGGACGTGCGCGACGGCCTCGGCCCCTACCTCGCGATCTACCTCATCGCCGTGCGCGGACCGGACCAGGGCTGGAACGAGGCGACCACCGGCATGATCATGACGATCGCCGGCATCGCCGGGCTGATCGCCCAGACCCCCGCCGGCGCCCTCATCGACCGCTCGCGGCACAAGCGCGTCATCGTGATCGCGGCGGCGCTCGCCGTCACCCTGAGCTGCCTGGCGCTCCCCTTCATCTCGAACTTCTACGCCGTCGCCGCGACGCAGTCGCTCGCCGGCATCGCCGGGGCGATCTTCCCGCCGGCGCTCGCCGCCATCACGCTGGGGGTGGTCGGCCCGAAGCTGTTCGCCAAGCGCATCGGCCGCAACGAAGGCTTCAACCATGCCGGCAACGCGGTCTCGGCGGCGCTCGCCGGGGGGCTGGCCTACATGTTCGGGCCGATCGTCGTGTTCTGGCTGATGGGCGTGCTCGCCGCCCTGTCGATCGGCGCGATGCTGATGGTGCCGGACGAGGCGATCGACAACGATCTCGCCCGCGGCCTCGACTGCGCCGAGGAGCAGTCCTGCGAGCAGCCCTCGGGCCTCACGGCGCTCCTGCAGAACAAGTACCTGATGCTGTTCGCGCTGCTCGCGGCGATCTTCCACCTCTCCAACGCCGCGATGCTGACCTCGGTCGGACAGCTCCTCACCCATCTGTCCGGCAAGGAGAACGCCACCTCGCTCATCGCGATCTGCATCGTGGCGGCGCAATGCGTGATGGTGCCGGTGGCGATGTTCGTCGGCCACAAGGCCGATGCGATCGGCAGGAAGCCGATCTTCCTCGCCGCCTTCGGCGTGCTGGCCTTGCGCGGCGTGCTCTACACCTTCTCCAACAACCCGTTCTACCTCGTGGCGGTGCAGCTCCTCGACGGCATCGGTGCCGGCATCTACGGCGCGCTGTTCCCGATCGTGGTCGCCGACCTGACCCGGGGCACCGGCCGGTTCAATGTCAGCCAGGGCGCGGTGGCGACCGCGCAAGGCCTCGGCGCCTCGTTGAGCGCGACGCTCGCCGGCCTCATCATCGTGTCGGCCGGGTATTCGGCGGCGTTCCTGACGCTCGCCGGCATCGCGGGCTTGGGCTTCGCCCTCTACCTGACGATGATGCCCGAGACCCGCGGCTTCGAGCCGGCCCAGGCCGGCACGCCCTCGGACCCGACCGGCCGCCCGGCCCTGGCGACCGCCTGAGGACGGGCCGATGACCGCCCCGCTCGCCTTCGCGCATATCGGCGATCTTCACCTGACCGCGGCGGAGGCGGACAACGCCCGCGACTTCCGGGCGATCGTCGCGCAGCTCGGCGAGGTCGACGGGCTCGACTTCGTCTTCGTCCCCGGGGACAACGCCGATAACGGCCTCCCCGAGCAATACGCCCTGGTGCGGGCGGGCCTCGACCGGTTGTCCCTGCCGGTCCACGTCATCACCGGCGACCACGATAGGGAGGGCGGCAGCCTCGACGCCTTCTATACCGGGCTGAACGTCCCCCGGCTGCCCTACGCGGTCGACGTCCGGGGCGTGCGCTGCCTGTTCCTCGACATGTGCGGGCCGGGCGGCGGCGGGCCGGATTTCCGCCTCGGGCCCGACCAGGTCGCCTGGCTCGCGACCGAGCTGGAGCGGGCGGACAAGGACTGCGTGCTGTTCATGCACAGCTACCCCGCCGACCTGAAGGGCGAGGGCGAGGCGGCGCGGGTCGCCGACCTCATCCATCGCGGGCCGGTGCGCCTCGTCGAGATGGGCCATACCCATTACAACGAACTCGCCAATGATGGCCGCACGGTCTACGCGGCCACCCGCTCGACCGGCCAGATCGAGGAGGGCCCGGTCGGCTACGCGGTGGCGGCCCTCGATCGCGGCGTGGTGAGCTGGCGCTTCAAGGAACTGGCTCAGCCCTGGCCGTTCGTGCTGATTACCTCTCCCGCCGACCGGCGCCTCGCCTTCGACGCCGGCCACGCGGTCGGCGAGCGCTTCACCGTGCACGCCCTGGTGCTCGGACCGGCGGAGCGCGTCGAGTTCCGCATCGACGGGGGCCCGTGGCAGGCGATGGCGCGGGAGGACGGGGCGCGCTGCCACGCGGCCGAGGTGACCTGGCCGGCGGGTGCCCGCGCCGTCACGGTGCGGGCGACGGGCCGGGAGTCCGAGGATACCGACGCGATCGAGCCGGCGACCGACCCGAACGGGCTGCCGACCTCCCGCGGCATCGGCAGCGACGCGGACGCGCTCGGGGCCTGGCCGGGGCGGGGTCTGCTCGGGACCCAGCTCGGGCCGAACCGCAACGGGCGGCAGTGGTGAGGGCTGGCCCGTCGACGGTCGGAGACGATAGGTGCCCCGGCGGATCTCTTACCCTCCTGGTCATTCCGGGGCCGCGCAGCGGAGCCCGGAATCCAGACACTCAGGTCGTTCAGGATAAGGCGGCACGCGCTTCGCTTCGTCCTGCATCTCCGGCGGTTCTGGATTCCGGGCTCCGCTGCGCGGCCCCGGAATGACCCGGAGGATGTCAGGTCCTTCGGCCTGGCTCACCAGACCCAGCGATTTTCTCCCTCGACACTGACGACAGGACTCCTCAGCCCATGGCCGCGCTGACGCTCAGCCCCAACCTCGCGACCTGGGCGATCGCCGCCCTCGCCACGCTCGGCGTGATCGTGCGCCCGTTCTCCTGGCCGGAAGCGATCTGGGCGGTGACGGGGGCGCTCGCCCTGGTGCTGCTCGGCCTGCTCCCGGCCGGCACCGCCTGGGAGGGCGTGCTCAAGGGCACCGACGTCTACCTCTTCCTCGTCGGCATGATGCTGATGTCCGAGGTCGCCCGGAAGGAAGGCCTGTTCGACTGGCTCGCCGGCATCGCGGTGCGCACCGCCAAGGGCTCGGCGACGCGGCTGTTCACCCTGGTCTACCTCGTCGGCACGGTGGTCACGGTCTTCCTCTCGAACGACGCCTGCGCGGTAGTGCTGACGCCGGCGGTCTACGCCGCGACCCGCGCCGCCAAGGTCGAGAACCCCCTGCCCTACCTGTTCATCTGCGCCTTCATCGCCAACGCCGCCTCGTTCGTGCTGCCGATCTCGAACCCGGCGAACCTCGTGGTCTTCGCCGAACACATGCCGCCGCTGACGCGCTGGCTCAGCCTGTTCGCCCTGCCGTCGGCGCTGGCGATTCTGGCGACCTACCTCGTCCTGCGCCTGACCCAGAACGGCACCCTGCGCCGGCAGCAGGTCGCCACCGAGGTCGAGACCGCGTCCCTGTCCCGCACCGGCATCGTGGCGGGCCTCGGCATCGTGGCGACGGGCGCGGTGCTCATCGGCGCCTCAGCCCTGGGGCGCGATCTCGGCCTGCCGACCTTCGTCGCGGGGCTGGCCACCACCCTCATCGTGCTCGCGCTCAAGCGCGGCAGCGGCGCGGTCGAGGTAGTCAAGGACGTGTCCTGGAGCGTGCTGCCGCTGGTCGCCGGCCTGTTCGTGCTGGTCGAGGCGCTGGAGAAGACCGGCGTGCTCGCGATGATCGCCGCCGAGCTGCAGCGGGCCGCCACCGCCGCGCCGGCCGAGACCGCCTGGGGCGCAGGCGCGCTGATCGCCTTCGCCTGCAACCTCGTCAACAACCTGCCGGCCGGCCTGATCGCCGGCGCCGCGGTGCAGGCCGCGCACGTGCCCGAGAAGGTGGCGGGCGCGGTGCTGATCGGCGTCGATCTCGGGCCCAACCTCTCGGTCACCGGCTCGCTCGCCACCATCCTGTGGCTCACGGCGATCCGCCGCGAGGGCCAGGACGTGAGCTTCTGGAGCTTCCTCAAGCTCGGCGCCCTGGTGATGCCGCCGGCCCTCGCGCTGGCGCTCGCCGGCCTCCTCCTCGTCTGATTTCCCTCTCACAGGAAGGTTTCCCGGTGTCGATCGCCGCGCTCCTCTATCCCTTCATCCTGGTCGCCGGTGCGCTGCAGGCGCTCGGCAACGCGATGAACGCGCAGCTGCGCGGCCGGATGGTCAATCCGTGGCTCGCCGCCACGGTGTCGTTCCTGCCGATCGTCTTCGTCTTCGTCACCCTGTTCCTGGTGATGCCGACGCCGCTGCCGACACTCGAGACCTTGGGGAAGATGCCCTGGTACGCCCCGCTGGGGGGCCTGGCCGGGGCGGTCGCGGTGTTCGGCGGCCTCGCCTTCATCGACAAGGTCGGGGCCGGGCCGTTCAACGGCCTGACGCTGACGGCCAACATCCTCACCTCGCTCGCCCTCGACGCGTTCGGGCTGTTCGGGCTCCAGGCCTCCGGCTTCAAGCCGCTGCCCTGGCTCGGCGGCCTCATGATGGCGGCCGGCGTGGTGTTCATCGCCCGCACCGCCGGTAAGAAGGACGACGAGGAGAGCCACGGCGTCGGCGGCAAGCTGCTCTATCCATTCATCCTCGTCGCCGGCGCGCTGATGGCGATCGGCGTGGTGTGGAACGCCCAGCTGCGCGGGGCGCTGGTCAATCCGTGGCTCGCCGCGACCGTGTCGTTCGTGCCCGTCGTCTTCGCCTTCGCGCTGATGACCCTGCTCAAGCCGACCCCGCTGCCGACCCGGGAGGACCTCGCCGGCGTGCGCTGGTGGATGCCGCTCGCCGGCATCACCGGGGCGGTGGCGGTGTTCGCGGGCCTGCTCTTCGTCGACAAGGTCGGGGCCGGCGCCCTCAACGGGCTTCTCATCACGGCGAACCTCCTGACCTCGGTGGCGCTCGACCATTTCGGCTGGCTCGGCATGCGCCAGGTCAAGGCCGGCCCGCCGCGCCTCATCGGCGCCGCCCTGATGGTCGGCGGGATCGTGCTGATCTCGGTGTTCTGATCGCTCCCGGCGGAGATCCCATGCCCACCCTCCCGGACTGGGTCCTGCGCCGCGAGACCTTCGCGGCCGTGATCGTCGTCGCCCTCGCGGCGGCGATCGCGGCCGCTCTCTACTTCAGCCAGGCGACGACGCTCACCATCGCGGTCGCGCCGCGCGACGGGACCGAGCCGGCCCTGATCCGGGCCTATGCCGACGCGCTGAAGGCGGACAGCGCCAACATCCGGCTCAAGATCCTGTCCTTTGACGACGTGCGCGAGAGTGCGGCGGCGCTCCAGGACGGGCAGGCCGACCTCGCGGTGGTGCGGCCGGACGTGCTGCTGCCGAAGAACGGCCTGACGCTCGCGATCCTGCGCGACCAGGCGATGCTGATCGTCTCGCCGGAGGGATCCGGCATCACGAGCTTCCCGAAGCTCGCGGGGCGCCGCCTCGGCATCGCGGCCCATCGCAGCGCCGATTTCTGGCTGCTCAAGAACATCCTCGCCTACTACGCCCTGACGCTGGAGGGGCCGGACGGCGTGCCGGCATCAGTGGCGGTCTCGGGCAATACGGTGCGCCTCGTCGCCATCGACGGGACGGAAGCGGCCACCGCGATCCGCGACAAGCGCATCGACGCCTTCGTCAGCATCATCGCGGCCTCGGCCCCGAAGGCGCGCCAGCTCGTCGAATCGGTGCGGGGCATCGGCCGAACCGGCAAGGTCGACCTCGTCGACGTGCAGGACAGCGACGCGGTGATCGAGCGCTTCCCCCGCCTCCAGGCGGTGACGGTGCCGGCCGGCCTGTTCGGCGGCCGGCCGAAGCTGCCGGCGGAGGACGTGAAGACGGTGGGCGCCTCCTACCGGCTGATGGCGCGCACCTCGCTCAGCCGCGCGGTCGCCGCGGACGTGACCCAGCACCTGTTCGAGATGCGCACCGCCGCCGCCGAGCAGACCGACGCGGCGGAATACGTCCAGGCCCCGGCCTACGACACCACGGTGGCGGCGACGAGCGCCCGCATCCCGATCCATCCCGGCGCGATCGACTATTTCGAGCGCGAGCAGCACGGCTTCGTCGAGCGCTACGGCGATACGCTCTACCTCCTGGCGGCGCTCGCCGGCGGCCTCGCCTCGGCGGTGGCCTGGCTGCGCCAGCGCCTGGCGAGCCTGCGCCGCGAGCGCATCGACGAGGTGACCGACCGGCTGCTCGAGATCACCGACCAGGCCCGCTCCCTGCGCGACCCGGATGCCATCGCCGCCCTGTCGGTCGAGATCGACAAGCTCGCCATCGAGGTCGTGCGCGACATCCGCCGGCGGGAGCTCGATTCGCGCACGATGGCGGCGGTGTCGATCGCCATCGAGACCGCCCGGGCGACGGTGGCCGATTGCCGGGCGGCGGCGGGGGAGAAGGCGGAGGCCGCGGCGCGGGTTTCGTGAGAGGCCGACGGCTGCGCTCCCGCAATCCCGCCTCAATCCCGGGGTTAACAGAAACTTGTCCGAGCACGAGGGGAATGCGGGGTGCACACCCGGCACGACCCCGGAAACAAGGGAATGCGGGACGATGACTGCACAGCCGTCGAAGACGGGACCGCGGTCCGTGACGGGCGCGGCCCTCGTGGCTGCGCTCGCCGCCACGCTGCTGGCGGGAGCCGTCGCCCCGGCGCGGGCGCAGGGCTACCGCGTCGTGATCGAGGACGAGGACGACGCGATCCTGCCGCCGCGGGCGGTGGTCTTCCGCCTCGGCCGGGCCGGCTTCACCGGCATGAGCCATCCGCGCTTCGACGGCGAGACCTACCGCGTCGAGGCCGACAGCCCCTGGGGCAACCGGGTGCAGCTCGTCGTCGATGCCCGCACCGGCCGCATCCTCGACCGCGAGCGCCTGGAGGCGCCGCTGATCCCCCCCGGCTCCATCCCCGGCGGCCGCCGCCCCGGCTACGGTTGGACCGAGACCGAAGCCCGCCCATCCTGGCCGCGCGAGGAGGCGTTCCGCGAGCGCACGCCCCGCGACGGCGGCTGGCGCGACGGCGGGGCCCGGGACGGCGGGGCTTACGCCCCCGTGCCGCTCTCCCGCGGCGAGCCGCTGCCGCCGGTGGGCGAGCGCCCGGAGGAGCGCCGCGTCGCCGCGCGCCCGCTGCCGCAACCCGTCCCCCCGCCGGGCGCACCGTCCTATGAGGCGCCCGCCCGCGCCGCGCCGGCTCCCCGCACCGCCGGGCCGAACCCGCTCGGCATGAATCCCGACAGCCCGGCCGCCCGCACCGGCGCCGCCCCCCGCCGCGAGGCCGCGCCCGAGGGTGCGAAGCCCGAGGCGCCGCGGCGCACGGCCGCCCGCACCAAGCCGGCCGAGACGGAGACCCCCGCGGCCCTCGTCCCGCCCCTGGCGCCGAAGACCGAATCCAAGGCTCCGCCCGCCAAGGTGGCCCCGCCCGCCAAGGCGGCGGAGGTGGCGCCGCCCAAGTCCCCGGAGGCCAAGGACGGCGGCTGGAAGACCCCGCCCGACGGCAACCGCCCGGTGCGGGTGATCGGCGGCATCACGCAGGTGCCCGGCAAGGACGAGCCGGCGAAGGATTGAGGCGGCGCGGGCGCCCCTGCCCGGCGCTCACTCCCCCAGCCCGGTCACCTTGCGCAGGAAGAGGCGGTCTTCGCGGCGGATGAACCTCTCCGCCTGGGCGAAGCGGAAGGTCTCGCGGCCGAGCGGATCGTCGCGCAGACGCGCACGGTAACGCTCGTAGGCTGCCAGATCGGGCAAGCTGTAGAGACCGTAGGCCGTGGTGGCCGAGCCCTCGTGCGGCGCGAAATAGCCGATCAGATCGGCGCCGCACCGGGGAATCGTGGCGTTCCAGCCGCGCGCGTAATGCTCGAATGCGTCGATGCGCGTCGGCTCGATCTGGTAGCGGATGAAGCAGGTGATCATCGGGCGTCGTCTCCGTTCGACACGCCGATGATGCCGAGCCGCCGGGGGCGATGCTTCGGCCGTGCCCGAAGCGTCGCCACCGGTCCGGCGCAGCGCCTTTCTAGATCGAAAGACGCGCTCGACAAGCGCTGCCAATCCCGGTTCTATCCGGCACCCCGATCCACGGCCGCCAAGGTCGGGACGGCAAGAAACGGTCCCCGGAGGAATCCAGATGCGCTCATCCCTGACCGCGCTCGCGGCGGCCCTCGCCTGCGCGACCGCCTTCGCGGCCCCGGCCCTGGCGGCCGACCCGATCAAGATCGGGGTGACCGGTCCCTATACCGGCGGCTCCTCGTCGATGGGCGTGTCGATGCGCGACGGCGTGCGGCTGGCCGCCGACGAGATCAACAAGAGCGGTGGCGTGCTAGGGCGCCAGATCCAGCTCGTGGAGCGCGACGACGAGGCCAAGAACGAGGTCGGCGCCCAGGTCGCCCAGGAGCTGATCAACAAGGAGAAGGTGGTCGCCACCCTCGGCTTCATCAACACCGGCGTGGCGCTCGCCGCCCAGCGCTTCTACCAGGAGGCCGAGATCCCGGTGATCAACAACGTCGCCACCGGCACGATCATCACCAACCAGTTCAACCCGCCGGACTACGACAACAACTACGTCTTCCGCACCTCGGCCTACGACGTGCTGCAGGCCGGCATGATGGCCGACGAGGCGGTCGCGCAAGGCTTCAAGAAGATCGCGATCCTGGCCGATTCGACCAATTACGGCCAGCTCGGCCGCGAGGACCTGGAAAAATACCTCAAGGCCAAGGGTGTGAAGCCGGTCGCGGTGGAAAAATTCAACATCAAGGACGTCGACATGACGCCCCAGCTGTTGAAGTCGCAGGCCGCGGGCGCGGACGTGATCCTCGCCTACGGCATCGGCCCTGAGCTGGCCCAGATCGCCAACGGCATGGCCAAGCTCGGCTGGAAGGTGCCGATGATCACCTCGTGGCCGGCCTCGATGCAGAGCTTCATCGACATCGCCGGCGCGAACGGCAACGGCGTGATCATGCCCCAGACCTTCATCGAGGATAAGACGCTGCCGAAGCGCAAGTCCTTCCTCGACGGCTACTACGCCACCTTCAAGGTCAACAAGATCCCGACCCCGGTGGCGGGCGCCCAGGGGTACGATTCGGTCTACCTGCTCGCCGCCGCGATCAAGCAGGCCGGCTCGACCGACGGCGCGAAGGTGCGCTCCGCCCTCGAGAACCTGAACACCAAGGTCGAGGGCGTGGTCACCACCTACGACAAGCCGTTCACCGCGAAGGACCACAACGCGATCAGCCGCAACATGGTGGTGTTCGGCAAGGTCCAGGACGGCAAGATCGTCTACGCCAAGGACGAGGACGCCAAGAACGCCGGCGTCGTCCGCGTCAAGGAGAAGGCCTCGAACTGAGGCCGCATCTTATAGCCCCGCGCATCACGCGCGGGGCCCGCCCGTCGAGACGAGCCTTCCTTCCATGCAGATCTTCCTTCAGCTCGTGGCGAGCGGCATCGCCGTCGGCATGATCTACGCCGCGATCGCGTTCGGCTACCAGCTCACCTTCGCGACCTCGAAGACCCTGAATTTCGGCCAGGGCGAGGCGCTGATGCTGGGCGCCCTGTTCGGCCTCACCCTGGTGCCGTTCACCGGCTACTGGCTGATGCTGCCCCTGGTCCTGGTCTTCGGCTTCGCGCTCGGCGCCGTCGTCGAGCGGCTCGGCGTGCGCCCGGCGGTCAAGATCAAGTCCGAGTACGGGTGGATCATGGCCACCATCGCGCTCGGCATCATCTTCAAGAACGTCGCCGAGAACATCTGGGGCCGCGACGACCTCAAGTTCCCCTCGCCGCTGCCGGAAGAAGCCCTGACCTTCGGCGGCGTCCGGGTGCTGCCGATGGAGCTGATGATCGTCGCCGGCGCGCTCCTGATGATGCTCGCGGTCGAGCTGTTCAACCGCCGCTCGATCTGGGGCAAGGCGGTGGTCGCGACCTCGAACGACATCGACGCCGCCGGCCTGATGGGCATCAACACCCGCAAGGTCATCACCCTGTCCTACTCGATCAGCGCGATGACGGCGGCCTTCGCCGGCGTGCTCGTCGCCCCCGTCACCCTCACCGGCGCCACGATGGGCTCGGTGCTGGCGCTCAAGGCCTTCGCGGTCGCGATCATCGGCGGCCTCGAATCGGGGCTCGGGGTGATCGTCGGCGGGCTGATCCTCGGCGTCGCCGAGACGCTGACCGGCTTCTACATCTCGACCGGCTACAAGGACGTGCCCGGCCTGATCCTGCTGCTCGCCGTGCTGGCGGTGCGCCCGGTCGGCCTGTTCGGCAAGGCCGTGATCAAGAAGGTCTGATTGCTTCGCCGCGCCGCTCCCGGATCGCGGGAGCGGCCTTCGCTCCCGCCTCTTCCAAGGTTCCTCACGATCATGGCGCAGTCCGCCCCCGCGCCGGCGCTGGCCCGGCAAACCGCCCCGCCGGTCCCTCAAGCCGGGCTCGGCCGCTTCGTCGGCCTCCTCGGGGCCGTGTGCCTCGTCGTCTTCCTGGCGGCCTTCCCGCACGTCGTCACCAGCCAGTACTACATCCACCTGCTGATCGTGATCGCCATCTACGCGATCCTGATCCTCGGCCTCGACATCGTGGTCGGCTATACCGGCCAGGTGTCGCTGGGCCATGCCGGCCTGTTCGGCATCGGCGCCTACGCGGCGGCCGTGCTGTTCCTCAAGCTCAAGCTCGGGCTGTGGTTCGGGCTCCTCGCCGGCATCGGCGTCACCGCGGGTTTCGGCTTGCTGCTGGCGATCCCGGCGCTCCGGGTCAGCGGGCCCTATCTGGCGATGGTGACACTCGCCTTCGGCACCATCATCCAGATCTTCATCAACGAGATGACGGACCTGACCAACGGCCCCCTCGGCATCACCCTGCCGCCGGCCCGGGTCCTCGACTTCTCGCTGATCGGCCTCCAGGCCCCGTGGGGCGCGGCCGGGCGCAAGCTCGAATTCTACTATCTCGTCTGCGCCTGCCTCCTGCTCACGATCCTGGTGGTCAACCGGGTGGTGCGCTCGCCCTTCGGCCGCGCCTTCGAGGCCCTGCGCGATTCGCCGATCGCCTGCGACTGCATGGGCGTCAGCGTCTACCGCTACAAGGTCTACGCCTTCGTGATCTCGGCCGCGCTCGCGGGCCTCGCCGGCGCGCTGTTCGCCTGGTCCGAGCGCTACGTCGCGCCGAATTCCTACGGCTTCGAACTGACGGTCCTGTTCCTGCTCGCCGTCACCATGGGCGGGCGCAAGTCGCGCTCCGGACCGCTGATCGGCGCCGCCATCATCGTGATGATGCCGAACATCCTGGCCGATATCGGCCTGGTGCGGATCATGGCCGGGATCATCGCCGCCATCGCCGTCGTCGTGGTCGGCCTCGCCTTCCTGCGCAAGCGGGATGACCGCATGACCCTGCTGATCCCAGGCGTGCTCTGCCTTCTCTTCTTTCCGGCGACCCTGGCGATGGAGTCGGTGACGGATTTCCGCCTCACCGTCTTCGGCCTGATGATCCTGTTCGTGGTCTACTACCTGCCCGAGGGCATCGTCGGCTTCTTACGCGAAAAGCTGCCCTTCCTGCGCCCGGCCCATACGGGCGCGACGCAGGAGCTGTCGGCTTCCGGCGAGGCGCTGATCCGCCAGGGCGGCCGCTCCGGCGCCGACCCGCTGCTCAAGGTCGAGCGGGCGGTGATGCAGTTCGGCGGCCTCAAGGCCCTCAACGAGGTCGACCTCGCGGTGCGGCCGGGCACGATCCACGGGCTGATCGGCCCGAACGGCTCGGGCAAGAGCACGATGATGAACGTGCTCACCGGCATCTACAAGCCGACCGCCGGCGGCGTCTCGCTCGCCATCGGCACGGACGCCGTGAAGCGCCTCGACGGCCGCACGCCCTCCGAGATCGCGCTCGCGGGCGTCGCCCGCACCTTCCAGAACGTCCAGCTCTTCCGCGAGATGACGGCCCTGGAGAACGTGCTGGTGGGGCTGCACCACAGCTTCCAGGGCACGCTGTTCGACGCCATTCTCGGCACGCCGCGGCGCCGGCGCGAGGAGCGGGAGGCGCGAGCGCGCGCCATGGCGATCCTCGATTTCGTCGGCCTCGGGTCCCTCGCCCAGGTCGAGGCGCGCAACTTGCCTTACGGCAAGCAGCGCCTCCTCGAGATCGGCCGGGCGCTGGCGCTCGATCCGGTGCTGCTCCTCCTCGACGAGCCGGCGGCCGGCCTCACCGCCCCCGACATCGCCGAACTCACGCTCATCATCCGCAAGATCCGCGACGCCGGCATCACGGTGATCCTGATCGAGCACCACATGGACGTGGTGATGGGCCTGTGCGACCGCGTCAGCGTGCTCGATTTCGGCCACAAGATCGCGGAGGGCGGCGCCCGCGAGGTCCAGTCCGACCCCAAGGTCATCGAAGCCTATCTCGGCAGCCCGGTTGCCGACGCCGCGGAGTAGAGAGATGCTCGATGTCAGCGGCCTGTCGGCCGGCTACGGCCAGATCGAGGTCCTGCACGGCCTCACCTTCACGGTGCCGAAGGGCCAGGTCGTCACCCTGATCGGCTCCAACGGGGCCGGCAAGACCACCACCATGCGGGCGCTCTCGGGCATGATCCGACCGCGCGCCGGCTCGATCAAGCTCAACGGGCGCGAGATCGGCGGCCTCGACAGCCACGACGTCGCCCGCACCGGCCTCGCCCACTCCCCCGAGGGACGGCGCGTCTTCCCGACCCTCTCGGTCGAGGACAACCTGACCCTCGGCGCCTTCCCGCGCCTCACCGGCTCGCGGCCGAAGGGCGACGTCAACGCCGACCGGGAGCGGGCCTACACCCTGTTCCCGCGGCTGAAGGAGCGCCGGACGCAGCTCGCCGGCACCCTGTCGGGCGGCGAGCAGCAGATGCTCGCCATGGGCCGGGCCCTGATGCTGCGCCCGGAGATCCTGCTCCTCGACGAGCCGTCGATGGGCCTCGCCCCGAAGCTGGTGGAGGAGGTGTTCCGCATCATCCGCCGGCTGAAGGAGGAGCAGGTGACGATGCTGCTCGTCGAGCAGTTCGCCATGGCGGCGCTCGGGGTGGCCGACCACGCCTACGTGCTCGAGAATGGCCGCATCCGCTTCCAGGGCCCGGCGGCGCAGCTGCGCAACGACCCGCAGGTGCGGGCGGCGTATCTGGGCGGCGGTCACTGACGCATTCGAACCGGCGGGGCGACGTCGCGTCACCGCCGGTTCATCGCGCGGGCCTATTCTTCCGCCAGGTGCGAATCGGGAGAAGAGCCGTGAAGTCGTTGCTTGCTGCCGCCGCTTTGCTCGCCTTCGCAGGCGCGTCACAGGCCTGGGCCTTGGGCAACCCCGCCTCGGCCTACTGCACCTCCGTCGGCGGGCGCCTGGAGATCCGCAAGGGTCCACAGGGCGAGGCCGGCTACTGCCACCTGCCCGACGGCCGCGTGGTCGAGGAATGGCAGCTGTTTCGCGAGGCCAACAAGGCGAAACCTTGAGGCCGGTTCGGTTTTCCCGGCGAGTCTCACGCCCTCCATCGTCATCCCGGGTTCTCGCCTGTGGCGAGCCCCGGGATGACGCAGCAGGTATCGTAACCGAAGTCAATAAAACGGCGCTGAAGCCAGCATTCGCTGAGCGTCCCCGCATCCCTGCCAGGATGTGGGGCGCCGCCGGTCACTTCGCCTTCAAAAACTCTCCCACCTCCAGAAGCACGAACTCGTTGTCGTCCACCTTGTGCGGGTCGCGGCTCGCCGAGAACGGCAGGTTGTTGTCGTTGCCGACGATGATGTGGGTGTCGTCGACCTTGTCGACGTTCTCGATCGTGAAGAAGGGTAAAGCGAGCGCGCCGTCGGTCAGCGGCTTGCGCGCCTTCTTCGCCGGGTCGGCGATGCGCATCAGGTCGATGGAGCCGATCTTGCGCACCGGGCCGCCCTGGTTGGCATCGGTCATCTCGATCTTGAAGACGCGCTTGAACTTGGCCGGGACCGAGAAGCAGTCCGGCCCCTTCTGGCCCGCCGGGCAGGCCCGGTCGGCGGTGCCCTCGCCGTCGTCGCGCTCGATGATGAGACCCGTGGTGGCGTCGATCAGGTTGAAGTCGCCGATAGCGTGACCGGCCTGCTCCATCGGGTAGAGCCACGAGCGGCCGGTCCAGGTCTCGGCCTTGGTGTCGAATTCGAGGATCCGCAGCACCTCACGGCCGTCGCGCGTCTCGAACGCCTTCGCCTCGGCGTCCCAGAGCGGGCCTTCGAGCAGGGCGTAGAGCCGGCTGCCGTCGGGCGAGGCGGCCATGCCCTCGAATCCCTTGGAGCGGCGGGCGTTGAAGGCGACCGCGCCGCCGGGCATCGCCGGGGTCGTCACCGCCGGGTTGTCGGGGGAGCGGACGGGCTTGCCCGAGGCCAGGGTCTCGACCACCGCCTCGACCTTGCCGCTGCGGTCGGCCTTGATCAGGAACGGGCCGAACTCGTCGCCGATCCAGATCCGGTCGCCGACGAACTGGAAGCTCTCGGGGTCGAAGTCGCTGCCGGTGAGGTAGCGGCTCTCGGTCGCCTCGTTGGCGATGCGGAACGGCACCTTCCTGTCCGGATCGCGCAGGAAGACCGTCTCCAGCCGCTCGACGCCGCCCTTCTCGAAGTCGATCCGGTAGTGGTTGAGATAGAGCATCGCGTCGGGCGAATTCGCCTTGGCGCCGAAGCCGTTGTCGGTCAGCACCCAGTAGGTGCCGTCCGGCCTATGCTTGATGCCGGAATGGCCCTGGAGCGGCTGGCCCTTGAGCGGCAGCTTGAGGCTGGTGGCGCGGCCCATCGACTGCACCTCGACGGTGCCCACCGCCTCGACCCGCCGGCCGGTTGTGAACTTGCCCGGCGTGGCGAGGTCCTTCGGTGCGTCCTCCGGCGTCGGCAGATAGCTCTCCGCCGGCAGGACGGCGTGGCCGGCGAGCGTCGCCGGGAAGGTCTGCGGGGCCTGCGCTTGCGCCAGGGCGGCGGGCGCGCCCGACAGGAGGAGCGTGAGGGCGAGCAGGGAACGGCGCGGCATAGGATCCTCGCGGAGATGAGCGCGGCCGTTCTGGCGCATCACCCATGTCAGCGAAGTGACGACATCGTCGTTTCCGCGGGATCCGTGCCCAGTGATGGCTCAGCCGTGATGCGGCTCGCCCGGGGCCGGCATCGGCCTGGCGCCGCGGTCGAGGGCGGCGCGGATCCGGTCGGCGAGCTCGGCCTTGCGGTAGGGCTTGCCGAGCACGTCCATGGTCGGGGTCGCGGGGCCCTCCGCCACCAGGTCCTCGTTGTAGCCGGTGGTCAGCAGCACCGGCAGGTCCGGCCGCATCCTCTGGGCCCGGTCGGCCAGGATCAGGCCGTTGACGCCGCCCGGCATCACGATGTCGGAGAACAGCAGGTCGATCCGCGTCTCGCGCTCCAGGATGTCCAGTGCCTCCTCGCCGTCGCGGGCGGCGAGAACCTGGTAGCCGAGGCTCTCGAGGTATTCGCGGGCGAGCGCCCGCACGTCGTCGCTGTCCTCGACCACCAGCACGGTCTCGTCGCCGCGCCGCAGCACCGCCTTGCGTTCGACGGGCTCCTCCGCGGCTGCCGCGCCGGGACCGGCCGGAAACAGCATCGTGATGGTGGTACCGCCGCTCGGGCGGCTCTCGATCTCCAGCCGTCCGCGCGACTGCTGCACGAAGCCGTGCGCCATCGCGAGGCCGAGGCCGGTGCCCTTGCCGGGGCCCTTGGTCGAGAAGAACGGCTCGGTCGCCCGCTCGGCGACGTGGGGCGGCATGCCCTCGCCCTCGTCGCGGACCCGGAGCGCCACGTAGTCGCCGGGCGGCAGGCCGCGGGCACGGCCGTTGCCGTTGAGGTGCACGGACGCCGTCGAGATCGTCACCGTGCCGCCCGCCGGCATCGCGTCGCGGGCGTTGATGAGCACGTTGAGCAGCGCCATTTCGAGGTTGGTGCGGTCGATCGTGACCGCCGGCAGCCGCGGCGTCAGGTCGAGGCGCACCGAGACGGTGCTGCCGAGCGTGCTCTCCGCCACTTCCGCGAAGGCGAGGACGAGGGCGTTGAGGTTGAGCGAGCGCGGCTCCAGCCGCGCCTTGCGGGCGAAGGACAGGAGCTGCTTCGTCAGCTTCGCGCCCCGCTCCGCCGCGCCGGCGGCGTTGGCGAGCTGGCGCTGGGCCCGCTCGCTCGTCACGGCATTGCGCGCCAGTTCGAGGTTGCCGGAGACGACCTGGAGCAGGTTGTTGAAGTCGTGGGCGAGGCCGGCGGTGAGCTGGCCGATCGCCTCCATCTTCTGCGCCTGGCGAAACGCCTGCTCCGACACGCGCCGCCGGGTCACGTCGAGCTGCGAGGCGAAGAAATAGACGATCTCCCCGGCCGCGTCGAAGACCGGGCCGATGAAGATGCCGTTCCAGAACGGCGACCCGTCGCGCTTGTAGTTGAGGATCTCGGTCGCGATCGCCCGGCGCTCCTCCACGGCCTGGCGCAGCTCGGCCACGGTCTCGCGGCTGGTCTCGGGCCCCTGCAGGAAGCGGCAGTTGCGGCCGATCAGCTCGGCCTGCGTGTAGCCGGTGAGATCCTGGAACGCCCGGTTGGCGAACACGATCGGGTTGTCGGGCTGCCGCGGATCGGTCAGGATCATCGGCATCCGGGTCATCTCGATCGCCGCGAAGAACACGCTGCCGCGGTCGTCGAGACCGGGCTCGCGGATCGTCGCGGATTTCAGGTGCGCCAAGGACGGCGCCTCCGCGGAGTGGCTGGCTCCCGGCTCCGGCACCCCGGCCTGATCGTCCTCGCTCACGCCGCCACCCGGCTCGCCATACGCCACCCCGCCGGTGTCGACTTCCCCTGACGATGGGACAATGGGGGGCGGGAGCAAATCGCGCAAGGCCCATCCCCTCCGTACGCCCGCCGCCGCGGCCCGGACCATGCCGGCTCAAGAAACTCGGCCATCACGCATGAACGGCCTTGCGGCCCCCGGATGCCCTCGCTATAAGCCCGGTCGTCGGCCACGGCCGGCCGTTCGGAGTGTAGCGCAGTCTGGTAGCGCACCACGTTCGGGACGTGGGGGTCGCAGGTTCAAATCCTGCCACTCCGACCAGCCCTCTCACGAGGCTGAGTCTTCCCGAGACCATCAGGCATCTGCACAAGATGTTTGGTTTGTACGATACCCGTGCCTTCGGGCGCGTCGGAGTGTAGCGCAGTCTGGTAGCGCACCACGTTCGGGACGTGGGGGTCGCAGGTTCAAATCCTGCCACTCCGACCATTCATCCGCCGCCGGGCGGATCCTCCTCAAGACTTATCCCTCATCGGCTCTCGAACTGGCCGCGATGCTGCGCGCCGGCCCCTGCGCCGCATCCGGTGGGCGCGCGACGGCCCCGCCGCAGCGTTCGCCTACATCGAAGAGCGTAGCCCGTCTCATAAACATAGTTTGTTCGACCTCCTCCCAAGTGATTGAGGAACACTGGTTACGCCCACAGGATTAACCGCTGTCGACGCGCAGTCTGTTTGACGTTCGATCATCATCATGCATTCTTCATCACGAATGCAGACGGGGTTGGGCGATGAATGTCGAGGAGAATGGCTCTGGTGACCGCGTCGTCGATCTTTGCGCCGCGATCATCACGGCTTACGTGTCCAACAATGCGGTGCCGCCGAACGAGTTGCCGCCGATGATCGGCGCCGTCCACTCGACCTTGACCCAGCTGATGGCGCCGCCCGCGCCCGAGCCGCCGAAACCGGAGCCGCCGATCCCGATCCGCCGGACGGTAACGGCGGACCACATCATCTCCCTTGAGGACGGCAAGCCCTACAAGACGCTCAAGCGCCACCTCGCCGGCCGCGGCCTCACGCCGGACCAGTATCGCGAGAAATGGGGATTGCCGCGCGACTACCCGATGGTCGCGTCCAACTACGCCTCGCAGCGCTCGGAACTGGCCAAGAACAGCGGCCTCGGCCGGCGCCGCCTGCGCGGGGCCGATGACGACGCCGGCGCCCCGGCCGGGGCGCCGCCCGCGCGGCGGGGACGGCCGCGCAAGACCACCTGAGGCCCCCACCTGAGGCCCCCTTGCCCTCGGTCTCGCGCCGGCTGTAGCGTCGGGGTGGGACCACGGGACGAGGGCGTGCGCCGATGCCGGAGCCGATCACCCAGACCGAGTACTGGAACGGCGACGTCGGCACGCGCTG
This sequence comes from Methylobacterium sp. 174MFSha1.1, assembly GCF_900116815.1. Lineage (NCBI taxonomy): Bacteria > Pseudomonadati > Pseudomonadota > Alphaproteobacteria > Hyphomicrobiales > Methylobacteriaceae > Methylobacterium > Methylobacterium sp. 174MFSha1.1. Next base: position 43,499 of record NZ_FPCB01000026.1, read on the forward strand.
GGCCGACATGCAGGCGGAGCTCGACCGGGTCTTCGCGCCGCTGACCAACGCCCTCATCGAGGGGGCCGGCCCGCGGCCCGGCGAGCGGGTGCTCGATATCGGCTGCGGCTGCGGCGAGACCGCCCTCATGGCCGCCGCGCGCGCCGGGTCCGGCGGTGCGGTGACGGCGGTGGACGTGTCCCGGCCGATGCTGGCCCGGGCCCGCGCCCGGCCGGCCACCGGCGCGCCGATCGCCTGGATCGAGGCCGATGCCCAGACCCATCCCTTCGCGCCGGAGCACGATCTCGCGCTGTCGCGCTTCGGGGTGATGTTCTTCGAGGACTCGCGCGCGGCCTTCGCCAACATCCGGCGGGCCCTGCGGCCGGGGGGACGGCTCACCGTCCTGTGCTGGCGCGCGCTCGCCGAGAATCCGTGGGTGAGCGTGCCGCGCGACGCAGTGCTGAGCGTGGTGCCCGAGCCGCCGCCCTCGCCCCCGGGCGGCCCGGGTCCGTTCCGTTTCGCCGACGGCGGGGCGCTGGTCGCCCTCCTCGGGCAAGCCGGCTTCGCGGCGCCTGCGGTCGCGCCCGTCGACCGTTCGCTGGAGATCGGCGCCGATGCGGCGGAAGCCGCGCGCTTTTCCGCCACCGTCGGGCCCATCGCCGGGCTCCTGCGGGAGATCGCGGATCCGCTCACGCGCGAGCGGGCCCTGACGGCCCTGCGGGAGGCGATGCCGGCACAGGGGCCGGTGCATCTCGGCGCCGCCTGCTGGCTCGCGACGGCGGTCAATCCGGGGTGACCGGAGCCGCGCGGCCCCGGTCGTTACGGTCTCAGAGGCTTCCGGCCAGCACCGCCACGCCCGCCACCGCCACGGCGGCCCCGGCGAAGGGCAGCGCGCGTCCCTGCGTCACGCGACCGGCGGCGAGGCCGAGCCCGATGCCGGCGAGGTGGAGCAGCGCGCTGGCCGTCAGGAAGCCGAGGCCGTAGGTCAGGCCGGAGGCGGTCTCGGGCATCTCGGCACCGTGGGCGTAGCCGTGGAACACCGCGAAGGCCCCGACGAGGCCGAGCGCCGCGGCGAGCGGCAGGCCGGCACTGAGCGCGGCCGCGAGGCCGAACGCCACCACCGACAGGCCGATCCCGACCTCGACGAAGGGCAGCGCGATCCCGGCGGCGCCGAGCGATCCCCCGACCGCCATCATCCCGAGGAAGGCCAGCGGCACCGCCCAGAGCGCCCGCCCGCCCCGCGCCGCCGCCAGCAGGCCGACCGCCACCATGGCGAGGAGGTGGTCCGCGCCGCTCAACGGATGAGCGAAGCCCTGCGCGAGCCCGGCGGCCTCGCCGTGGCCCGGATGCGCGAAGGCGGCGTGCGAGGAGAGGAGCAGCAGGGCGGCGGCGAGGCCGGCGTGACGACGCATCATGGAGAACTCCCGGAAAGGGGCGGCGAACCGTAGCGTGGGGAACCGTAGTGCAAGAGAGGCCGCCGTGGGAACCGCCGCGGCGCGGGAAACGGCGCGGGGATCGACGCTTCGTGCCCCGGCCCGAAAGTGGTCCGGGCGCCGGCGCCGGCCATGCGGCAAATCGAGCGCCGCGCCGAGGGAAGCCGACGCCTCAATCCTGACATGCTGGCGCCGGAGAGACAGCCTTGAGGATCCGGCGCGCGGACCGCGCGGCCGGCTGGGGATGCGCCTCCCGCCCGCCGTTGATTTCCCTGCGTGGCCCACGCATGGTCGCGATGCCGTGGAGCGAAGCGTCCTCCTCGCCGTCGTGGCCGTGCCGCGTCGGTTTTCGGAACGGATGAGCGAAGGAGAGACGGTGAAGCGCGCGCGGCTCGACCCGGTCGGATCCCAGCAGGCGCCCCGCGGCCGGTCGGCCGATCCGGGCCGGGAGCCGCCGCTCGACCTGTCGGGCGCCGCCTCGCCGCGCTCCGACCGGCGCGACGTCAACCTGCGCTGGCTCACCGCCTGCGTCCTCACCGGCATGACCGGCGCCGGGCTGATCGGCTCGGCGATTTGGGTCTCGCTGCAGGGCGAGGTCACCTTCGCCGAATTGCCCCAGGCCGTCACGGTGGCGCCCCGCCCGGTTGCCAGCGAGGGCGGCACCAACCTCGTCCGCAAGGGCGACCGGCTGGTGCGCAACCCGATGGTGGCGCTCGCCAAGCAGAGCTTCAAGGCCCCGGTGACCCTGAGGGCGGGCGAGCGCGAGATCATCAAGGTCCGGCCGTTCGTGCGGATCGCCACCGCGCTCTCGGCCACCGCCGGGATGGCGGCGACCGACATCCCCTCCTTCGACCCGATGCGGTTCTTCACCGATCCGGGCACCGACCGTACCCCGGAGGCGCAACCGCCCGCCGAGACGCCGGATGCCGAGGTATCGGTGGTCAAGCGCGATCTCGGCGACCTCGCGGTGCCGGCAGGCGCCCCGGCCCTCTCCGACGAGGACGTCGCGGCGCAGATCGAGGAGGAGCGGCGGCTCGCGGCCGAGGCCGGCCGGCGCGCCGCGCTCCCCATCGCCCCGCAGCTGATGCTCTCGCGCACGCTGCGCAGCATGGCCGCCCTGCCGGGCCTCGACGGGACCGGCGATTTCGGCGGTTCGTCCGGCCCGTTCAAGTCGATCGAGGTCCGGGTGATGCGCGAGAACGTCACCGATCTCGCCAAGATGGAGCGCGAGCGCGACGCGCCGCTGGTCGAGGAGCGCGACGTCGCGATCAAGCGCGGCGAGACTCTGGAGGGCGTGCTCCGGGCCAATGGCGGCCTCGACGAGCAGATCCGCCCGATCCTGGCGGCGCTCGGCACCCGGGTCCGCTCCGGCGCGGTCGGCGAGGGCCAGCAGATGCGGCTCCAGGTCGGCCCCGGGCCACGGGCCGGCGACCCGCGCCAGCTCACCCGGGTGATCCTGTACGGCGAGTCCGGCGTCGAGGCGATCGCCGCGATGAACGACCGCGGCGCCTTCGTGTCGGTGGCCCCGCCGGTGCCGGAGGGCGTCGCCCAGAAGCCGGCCGCGAAACCGGAGGCCGACGACGACGACGAGGGCACCGGCGCGCGCCTCTATGCCAGCCTCTACGAGACCGCGGCGCGCTACGACCTGCCGCGCTCGACCGTCGAGGACCTGGTGCGGATCTTCGGCTACGACGTCGATTTCCAGCGCCGCGTCGCCACCGGCGACGGCATCGAGCTGTTCTACACCTACGACGAGGAATCCGGCGGCTCGGCCGAGCGGCCCGACATCCTGTTCGCGGCGCTCAACCTCGGCGGCGAATCGCGGCGCATCTACCGCTTCCAGTCGCCCGACGACGGCAGCGTCGACTATCTCGACGAGGCCGGCCGCTCGCTGAAGAAGTTCCTGCTGCGCAAGCCGGTCGCCGACGGCAACATGAGCTCCGGCTTCGGCTATCGCCGCCACCCGGTGCTCGGCTACGCCAAGCTCCATACCGGCGTCGACTGGTCGATCCGCATCGGCACCCCGATCTTCGCGGCCGGCAACGGCACGGTGATCAAGGCGGAGTGGGACTCGGGCTACGGCCGCCGGGTCGAGATCCAGCACGCCAACGGCTACGTCACCACCTACAACCACATGTCCCGGTTCGGCCGCGGCGTCAGCGCCGGCGCCAAGGCGCGCCAGGGCCAGATCATCGGCTATGTCGGCTCCACCGGTCTCTCGACCGGCGCCCACCTGCACTACGAGGTGATCATCAACGGCCACTTCGTCGACCCGATGAAGATCCGCGTGCCCCGCGGCCGCGAGCTCGACGGCCGCCTCCTGGCCGAGTTCCGCCGCCAGCGCGACCAGATCGACGGACTGATCCAGAAGTCGGGCGCGCCGACGACGCTGGCGCAGCGCGAGGCGATGCGCTGAGATCTGTTCGACCTGCAAATCTGTGGCCGCGGTCGATCGTTCCGTCCGACCCATGACCCACCTTGAGCAACCATTGGATTGGTTGAGCGCGACCTGAACCGGCTCGCATGGCTGCACTCTGGGCGGCAGCCCGTGGCTGCGTCCAGTCGCACCGGGACGACGAGGCGATCGTCGTGTCGTTCGACGAGATGCGCGACGCGGCATTCGGAGATGGCGAAGGGACTGTTCACGTCTCCCACGATGGGCAGGGCGGATCAGGCCATCATCGGCCCGAGGCGATCCACCGCCATCCACGCAAAGTGAGCAAGGACCATAAAACGGGGCAATCCCTCGCGCATCCAGCGACGACGTGGCAGCCCGGCGGCCCGGCACGCGATCGCACCGATCGGCGCATGACGGCGCGCCGCCCGGAACCGGCCAAGCGCCCCCCGGTTGACGCTCGCTCGAAGCGAGAGGACCGAGAGACCCGCGTGCGAGAGACCAGCGCCCCTCCGCCCTCCCCTCCGGCCCCGTCCGGCGGGCCCACCGCGTGAGGCCGGCGCTCCTCGTCCCGGCCCTCCCGGTCTTGATTCCAGTCTTGGCGATCCTCGCCGCCGGCGCCGCGCAGGCCGCCGGGATCGGCTCGGGCGGCGGCCCGTCGGAGGTCGTGCTGGTCGTCCAGATCGTGCTGCTCCTCACCGTCGGGCGCCTGCTCGGAGAGGCGATGCTGCGCGTCGGTCAGCCGGCGGTGATGGGGCAACTGCTCGCCGGCATCCTGCTCGGGCCATCCTTCCTCGGGGCGCTCTCACCGGACGCGCAACACTGGCTGTTTCCGCCGGGCCGCGACCAGAAGGCGCTCCTCGACGGCATCGCCCAGCTCGGCATCCTGCTGCTCCTGCTGATGACCGGCATGGAGACCGACCTCGCCCTGGTGCGCAAGGTCCGGCGCGCGGCGCTCAGCGTCTCGGTCACCGGCGTCGCGGTGCCGTTCGGCTGCGGCTTCCTCCTCGGCTGGTTCCTGCCCGAGGCGATGCTGCCGCATCCGGAGCTGCGCCTCGTCACAGCGCTCTTCCTCGGCACGGCGCTGGCGATCTCGTCGGTCAAGATCGTCGCCATGGTGGTGCGCGAGATGGATTTCCTGCGCCGCAACGTCGGCCAGGTCATCGTCGCCTCGGCGATCATCGACGACACGATCGGCTGGGTGATCATCGCGGTGATCTTCAGCCTGGCGCAGGCCGGTACCATCGATCCGTGGGAGGTCGGGCGCAGCCTCGCCGGCACCCTGGTGTTCCTCGGGCTCAGCCTCACGGTCGGGCGCCGCCTCGTCTTCCTGCTGATCCGCTGGGCGAACGACTCGCTGCAGAGCGAGGCCGCGGTCATCACCGCGATCCTGGTGCTGATGGGCGTGCTGGCGCTGATCACGCAGGCCATCGGCGTGCACACGGTGCTCGGCGCCTTCGTGGCCGGCCTCCTCGTCGGCCAGTCGCCGATCCTGACGAAGCGCATCGACGAGCAGCTGCGCGGCGTCGTCACCGCCCTGTTCGCGCCGATCTTCTTCGGGCTCGCGGGGCTCAGCGCCGACCTCACCATCCTGCGCGACCCGCGCCTCCTGCTCCTCACCCTCGGGCTCATCGCCATCGCGAGCCTCGGCAAGTTCGCCGGCGCCTTCGCGGGCGGGCTGCTCGGCGGCTTGAGGCGGTCGGAATCCCTGGCGCTCGCCTGCGGCATGAATGCCCGCGGCTCGACCGAGGTGATCGTCGCCTCGATCGGGCTCGGCATGGGGGCGCTGAGCCAGGACCTGTTCACCATGATCGTCGCGATGGCGCTGATCACCACCCTGGCGATGCCGCCGACCCTCCGCTGGGCGCTCCACCGCCTGCCGCTGAAGGGCGAGGAGAAGGAGCGGCTGGAGCGCGAGGCGGCGGAGGAGCGCGGCTTCGTCGCCAATCTCGAACGCCTGCTCGTCGCCGCCGACGACGGCGCGAAGGGGCGCTTCGCCGCCCGGATCGCCGGCCTCGTCGCCGGCTCGCGCGGCATGCCGGTGACGGTGGTGCGGCTCGGGCCCGGGACGGAGGGCGCCGTCCTGTCCGGCACCGTGTCGGAGGCCGCTGAAGGAGCGCGCGACGAGGAGGCCGGGGCGGTCGAGGTGACCGAGCTCGTCCGCGACGCGCCGGCGGCGGAGGCCGTCGCCGAGGAGGCGGCCAAGGGCTACGACCTCCTGATCGTCGGCATCGACCCGACCGTGGCGCCCGAGGGCGGCCTCGCCGATGCAGTGGCCGGCGCAGCCGAGCGGTTCGACGGGCCTCTCGCCATCGCGGCGGCGCGAGGGGCGCATCGCGAGGACCCGGAGCGCGCCGCCCTCTCGATCCTGGCGGTGATCGACGGGACCCGGGCCGCGAGACGCGGCGCCGAGGTCGCCGTGACGCTCGCCCGCGGCGCGGGCGCACCGCTGACGGTGCTGTTTCTGTCGCAGGCCGCCGGCCCGCGCCGCCGCCTCACCGGGTTGACCACCGGCTTGGGCCAGGGCGATTCGGCGGCCTTGCGCGACGTGCTCGACCTCGCCGAGCAGGCGGGCCTGCGGGTGCGGACGGAGGTGCGCGCCACGCGGGCGCCGGAACGGGAGATCCTGCGCCGGGCCCGGGCAGGGAATCACGACCTGATCGTGATGGGCCTCACGCGCCGCGCCGGCGACGGCGCGGCTTTCGGGCCGCTGGCCGAGACGGTGCTGGAGGCGTCCGACCGCTCGGTGCTTTTTCTGGCGAGCTGATTCGCAATCAGAGAGAAAGAAGTTGCCTCATCGATCTCTTCTCCCTTTCCCGGACGACTGGAACGAAGTGGAAGGAGATCCGGGATCCAGCACAAAAAGTCGCGAAGCGTCCGTGTGTCTGCAACGGTGCAGTCAAGGAGCCGCTTCGCGGCACTTCTCTCCTGAATCCCGGATCTCCTTCCGCTGACGCTCCAGTCGTCCGGGAAAGGGGTGAAGCAACTGAGAGTGAGGCGAGACGCGTGCGCCCTCAGTTCCGATCGTCGGGCAGCGACGGCAGGGGCTGCACCGCGATCCCCTCCTCCAGCAACGAGCGCGCCTCGGTGAGGCTCGCCTCGCCGTAGATCGCCCGCTGCTCGGTCTCGCCGTAATGCATCCGGCGGGCTTCGGTCGCAAAATTCTCGCCGACATGGTCAGCGGTGCGGGCGACGTGCTCGTGCAGGGCGCGGATCATCGCGCGCAGCTGCCGCTCGGGCTCGGCGACCAGGTTGACCGGCGCCTCGGCAGGGGCCGGGACCGCGGGCGCGCTCGGCGCCTCGACGGGAGCCGGCAGGTTCGCTGCGCGGCCGAGGGACGGCGCCATGATCTGCTTGGCCACCTTCGGGCTGTCGCAGAACGGGCAGGTCACGAAGCCGGCCCGTGCCTGCTCGTCGTAGGACTCGCTCGACGGGAACCAGCTCTCGAAGCTGTGGCCGGAATCGCAGGACAGGGCGTAGCGGATCATGACCGGGATATCGGGGGGCGGGCGCGCGGTTGCGAGGGGCTGCGACGCGCGAAGCGCCCCTTGTGGCGGAAATCCGACACCAAGGGAATGCCGCGCGGCCGTAGCCCTTCGTCAGGCCCGGGCGGCCTCGACCACCACGGGCTTCGCGTGGCGCAGGGCCGGGATGCGGGCGCGGGCATCGGCGACGAGGGCCATGTCGATCTCGGCCAGGATCACCCCGGGCTCGCTGCTGTCGGCCTCGGCGAGCACCCGGCCCCAGGGGTCGACGATGAGCGAGTGGCCGTAGGTCTCGCGCCCGTCCTCGTGCCGGCCGCCCTGCGCGGCCGAGATCATGAACGAGCCGGTCTCGATCGCCCGGGCGCGCTGGAGCACGTGCCAATGCGCCTCGCCGGTCTGGCGGGTGAAGGCGGCGGGCGCCGACAGGATCTCGGCCCCGGCCTCGGCCAGAGCGCGGTAGAGAGCGGGGAAGCGCACGTCGTAGCAGATCGCGACGCCGAGCCGGCCCCAGGGCAGGTCGGCGACGACGGCCCGGTCTCCGCCGGTATAGGTCGCCGATTCGCGGTAGCTCTCGCCGTTCGGCAGGTCGACGTCGTAGAGGTGGAGCTTGTCGTAGGCGGCCGTGATCGCGCCCTCGCGATCGATCACGAAGGCGCGGTTGGCGACCTTGTCGCCGTTCTTCACCGCCAGCGAGCCGACATGGACCACGATTCCCCGCTCGCGGGCGACGTCGCGCAACGCCCCGAGGGTCGCGTCGTCCTCCGGCGCGCGGATCTTCTGAAACAGGCTCGGCCGGTCGCGCTCGAGGAGCGAGGTCATCTCCGGCGTCTGGACGTAGTGCGCCCCGCGTTCCGCCGCCTCGCGGATGCCCGCCACCGCCGCGTCGCGGTTCTGCGCGGGGTCGCGGCCGGAGCGCATCTGCACGCAGGCGGCGACGAAGCGGGGAGCGGTCATGGGTTCGACTCCGGAAGACGCCGGAAAGCTTACGCTGGAACGCCGCCGCCCCGCCAGGGGCGAGACGTCGTCGGGCGCCTCAGCCGGCGAGGAGCGGGTCGAGCTTGCCGGAGCGGTCGAGGGCGTAGAGGTCGTCGCAGCCGCCGACATGGGTCGGGCCGACGAAGATCTGCGGCACGCTGGTGCGGCCGCCGGCCTTGTCGATCATCTCGCGCCGGGCGCCCGCCTTGGCCTCGACGTCGATCTCGGTGAAGGCGGCGCCCTTCTCCTGCAGCAGCGACTTCGCCGCCGCGCAATAGGGGCACCAGCTGGTGGTGTAGATCGTGACCGGCTGCATCCGTCCGCTCGCGCGCTGCTGGGGAGGACCCCGATATAGGGGCCCGCGGACAGCCGCGCCAGCGGCGGCGTCGAGCCGCCGGCAGCGTCTCGACCCGGGGCGGCCTCAGGCCGCCATCGGCTTTTCGACCTGGGGGCGGCCTCAGGCCGCCATGAGCTTCTCGACCTCGGTCACCAGCTCGCGCAGGTGGAACGGCTTCGACAGGACCTTGGCGTCCTTCGGGGCCTTCGAATCCGGGTTGAGCGCCACCGCGGCGAAGCCGGTGATGAACATCACCTTGATGTCGGGGTCGAGCTCGGTGGCGCGGCGCGCCAGCTCGATGCCGTCCATCTCGGGCATCACGATGTCGGTGAGGAGGAGCTCGAACGGCTCCTCGCGCAGGCGGTTGTAGGCCGAGAGCCCGTTGTCGAACGAGGCCACGTCGTAGCCCGCGTTCTGGAGCGCCTTGGCGAGGAAGCGACGCATGTCGTTGTCGTCTTCCGCGAGGAGGATCTTCATGAACGAAAGTCCCGGATACCGATTCGGTGCGTTCATTCCATAAAGCGGCCGCGTGGTAAACAGAGTGTTGACGCCGGGCCGTCCGGGCCGGTTTCCCCCGGCGGAATTCTGACGCTGCGTCGCCCCCCTCGCCGCAGTGGACAGGCAGAGGAAGGGGCGCCAGATTAGCCGGATGAAGGTGCGATCGCGTCCCGTCCCCACCCTGCTCCTCCGGACGGCCGGATGAGCCGGGTCTCTCCCGCCAGCCTGTTCACGCCGCCCTTCCGGGTGGACGAGCCGGAGCGGCAGACCCTGCCGTTCGTCTACAACACCGGCCATTCGGGAGCGGTCTATCCGGCTTCCTTCGTGGCCGCCTCGCGGCTCGACGCGGTGGCGCTCCGCCGCTCGGAGGACGCCTTCGTCGACCGGCTCTACGCGCCCGTCGTGGGTTTGGGCGCGCCGCTGATGCAGGCCGCCTTCCCGCGGGCCTATCTCGACGTGAACCGCGAGCCGTACGAGCTCGACCCGCGGATGTTCGACGGGCGGCTGCCGCCCTTCGTCAACGTGCGCTCGATGCGGGTGGCCGGCGGCCTCGGCACGGTGCCGCGGGTGGTGGCGGACGGCCAGGAGATCTACCGCACCCGCCTGCCGGTCGAGGAGGCGATGGCGCGGATCGAGGAACTGTACAAGCCCTATCACCGCACCCTGAAGGAGCTGGTGGCGCGCACCGCCCGGACCTTCGGCCACGCCGTCCTGATCGACTGTCACTCGATGCCCTCGACCAGCCTCGCCCGCGACGAGGGACCCGCGGTCGACGTGGTGCTCGGCGACCGCTTCGGCACGTCCTGCGCGCCGGACCTCGTCGATTGCGCCGAGGCGGCCTTCCGCAGCCACGGCCTGCGGGTGGTGCGCAACAAGCCCTATGCGGGCGCCTTCATCACCGAGCATTACGGCGAGCCCGCGCTCGGCCGCCACGCCCTGCAGATCGAGATCAACCGCGCCCTCTACATGGACGAGCGCAAGCTCGCGCCGCGCCCCGGCTTCGAGGCCCTCTCGCGAACCCTGACGGCGGTGGCCGAGACGCTCGGCCACGCCTCCCTCGATCTGCGGCCCCGCCGCATCGCCGCCGAGTAGACTGGACGGAGCGCCCGTCCCCGGTTCAGGGCCGGGGACGATCCGGGCGGGACACCCATCATCCGCGGGCCGGCCGCCGACTATGTTGCAACGCAATCGCGCGCTGCCGTAAGCAGGAGGCGACCGCAAGGGAACGCCTTCGATGATCGACCTCCGCCTCCGCCGCAGCGTGCTCTACATGCCGGGCTCCAACCCGCGCGCGCTGGAAAAGGCCCGCACCCTGGCGGCCGACGCCCTGATCCTCGACCTCGAGGACGCGGTGGCGCCCGACGCCAAGGAGATGGCGCGCGAGCAGGTCTGCGCCGCGGTGCGCCAGGGCGGCTACGGCGAGCGCGAGCTGATCATCCGGGTCAACGCCCCCCAGACTCCCTGGGGCGAGGCCGACCTGCGCGCCGCGATCGAGGCGAAGCCCGACGCGATCCTGATGCCGAAGGTCTCCTCCCCGGCGGTGCTCGAGAACATCGCCGACCGGCTGGAGGCCCTCGACGCGCCGCCGGAGATCAAGATCTGGGCGATGATCGAGACACCGGCCTCGATCCTCAACATCCAGGCGATCGCCGCGGCCCGGCGCAATCCCGGCACCCGGCTCACCTGCTTCGTGCTCGGCACCAACGACCTCGCCAAGGACACCTGGACGCAGATCGTGCCCGGCCGGGCCCCGATGATGCCCTGGCTGATGACGGCGCTCGCCGGCGCCCGCGCCGAGGGCCTGACGATCCTCGACGGCGTCTACAACAACTTCTCGGACACTGACGGCTGCCGCCAGGAATGCGAGCAGGCCCGCATCCTCGGCTTCGACGGCAAGACCCTGATCCATCCGAACCAGGTCCCGCTCGCCAACGCCGCCTTCGCGCCGACCGAGGAGGAGGTCGCGGTGGCCCGCATGGTGATCGAGGTCTACGAGCGCCCCGAGAACGCCAAGCGCGGCGCGATCCAGATCAATGGCCGCATGTTCGAGCGCCAGCACATCCCGATGGCCCGCCGCTCGGTGGCCTGGGCCGAGGCGATCGCCGCGAAAGGTCAGTGATTCGCGCGGCTGCGAACCGAATCATCCGGGCTTGACGCCCGGATGGTTGCAGCGCACAAATTGTTTAGGAATAATTAACGCGCGATCTCCGGGGGCGCTCCCGGAGCCGCCTCGCCCGGCGCCGCCGGGCCCGACTTCGCGATACCGTTTCGGCGCCCCGTCCGTGCCGGCGCCGCTCCCTCGACAGATCCGCGACGGAGATGCCCCTATGCGCTGCGCGCCTCCCGCCTTCGAGACCATCTTCCGCATCCCGGGCGAGCACCGGCTTGAGAGCGCCGGCATGCTCGGCCGCGGCGGCCGGGTGTTCGGGATGTGCTGGTTCCACCAGGAATACGACCGCGACGACCGCCTGGTCGCGCGCTACGAGACCTACGACGAGGTCGGGGCGGACGGCGCGCCGCGATGCGGCTGGCGCCGCTACGACGAGGCCGGCCGGCTCACCCTCGGCCACGAGGTCGGCATGCGCTGGGCCGCCCTGGTCGAGAGCCTGTCGCGCCGCGAGGCCGAGACGGTGCTGCAATCCCCGCGGCGGGCCGCGGAGCTTGCTCTGGCCTGAATTCGGTCGGTTCGGGCGATTTTGACATCTTCAGATGTCTGTCCCACCCACGCCCTCACCCTGAGGTGCCCACGCAGCGGGCCTCGACGGAGGGCTCCAGGACTCTCCGCGATCCCTGGAGGCCTCCTTCGAGGTCAGTCGATTTTCAATCGACTAACATCTCTGGATGAGGTTGTGGGTGGGATACGATGCTGCCGATTGGTCAAACAGCCTCTGATACTTCTGGCGAATCCTTCCGTCTGGTTGGCTCGTTGATGTGGCAGCACCGTCCGATGCTCGCGGAAGGCTCGTCCTGTCGCTTCAGCCAAGCTCGCCCGCCGAGGTTCCCGGCCAGACCGCCGTGGCCCGAGCCGCGTTCCCTCGGGCAATGCCGGCCTGCGGCTGCGGGATGAGCTTGGCACCGTGTTCACCAACGCGCAGTCCACGGCGTCGTTCTCCTCCCGCGGCCGTCCGGCCGGGGCGCCCTGACGGCTGGCGCTCGTCACCGTGCTGCAGTTGTGCGAGACCCTCTCGGATCGCCGCGCGGCCGCGGCCGCGCGTGGCCGCATCGACCGGAAGGACGCACTCGGCTTCGAACTGCCGAGGCCGAAACGCGCTATCCCGCCAACGGCGGTGACCGAGCCTTCGCCTGACCCAAGACAAACAGCCTCCGAAAAACCCGGAGTGGTTCACCCGAGCGCAGTCGGGGACAGGGCCGCCGCGGTGTGGCGCGCGTGCTACGGTTGAGCCCTCAGTAACAGCGCAACGAAAACCCCGTGCTTGGGCATGATCGCAGTGCCCGCGGCCTGACCCTGCTCCCGTCCGGTGGCTTCGCCGTTGATCCGGTTGAGGAGGCAATAAGAGGCCCCAGTGGGACGCCCCGCCACCCGCACTAGGCAAAAATTTCATCCTTTTCCGCTCTCTAATCGAACCTTCATCATTCGCCCTCTGCCTCGTTTACTATTTTCGACTAAAATTTGATCGTTTTGATGTTCTTTGTCCAGCCGAATATTCCGCATTGCAAAAAACATGCATTACATTGTCGTAAATACTAGCGTTAACTCATTGTTAACCATGTTCTGCTGAGTTGGAGCCCTAACAAGTTCCGGCGTTGAACCTCTCACCCGATCCCAACCAATCCAGAGTATCGATGGGCCCTTGCCTTTTCACGTCGGTGCGCAGCCTGCTCACGCTTCTGCTCGTCTGCGCATCCGGGCTGGGCGGCATCGCCGTCCTCACCGGCGCGGCACCCGATGGGTCGCGAGGACGAGGGCTCACCTCACAGCAGAGCGCGATTGTTCTGGCCGAGCGGCTCGAGAGCGCACTGCTCGCCGTGAGCCAGGACGTGAGCATCGTCGCCGAGAGCTTGTCCGTCCAAGTTACCGATCCGGCAGCGATCGACCTCCTGCTGGCCAAGTGGCAGCAACTCCACCCGGACTATGCCGACATCCTCGTCGCCGACCGGGCGGGACGCGTCCGGGCCACCGCCCGTGGGCAAATCGTTGGTTCCGACCTCTCCGGAAGCCCGTGGTTCACTAAGGCTCTCGTCGGGGGCATCGTCGGGGATGCGGCCGAGGGAAGCCGGGCCGGCGTTAGGCTTCCTCGCAACATCATCGTGTCAGCCCCCGTGGGAGCGCGGTCGAGCCTGGGCGTCGTCGCCGTCCAGCTCACGCCAGAATGGGCCGACACCGTGGTCGCCGCGGCCCGACGGATCCTTCCCGAGGCCGGGCGCAATCTTTCCGTCACGGTCCTCAACGGCACCGGCCGCGCCCTGCACCGGTCCGGCCCGGAGCCCGGCGGCCCGGAATTCACGGCTGCCGTCGGCGATCTGGAGCGCGGAGGGCCCGGGTGGCTGGTGGCGGTTCGCTCGCCCGAGGCGGAAGCCGAGGCCGCCGGGCTCCCGCTCCTCCTGCTGACGGCCGCTGCAGGGCTCGCGGGAGCTGCCGGATGGGTCCTGGGCGGGCGGCTCACCCGGGCGATCGCCGATGCCGAGGCGCTCTGTCGGCAGGAGGAGGTGCATCGTCCGATGGGGCGGCCGGTGACGCGCGATCTCCTCCGACTGACCGATGCCCTGCGCGCCGCGATCGACCGGAGCCAGGGCTACGAGCGCCTGCTCCGGGAAAAGCGCATCGCGCTCGCCCGCAGCCAGGATCGCATCCGGGCCATCCGCACCCTGTCCGGCTCGACGTGCTGGGAGATCGACCGGTCGACGGGCCAGGTCGTCTGGACCGACGGCGACGGCGCGGCCGCGGGCTCGGTGCCCGAGCGCGCCTGCGCGCTCGGCGACGTCCTCGCCCATCTCCGGCCTGCGGACCGGCCTGCCCTCGAAGGCGCCCTCGATGCCGTCGCGGTGGAGCGGGGCAGTATCCGCGACGTGATCGTGGCGACCCGCCCTGGCACCGAGCGGACTGCCGGACGCTGGCTGGCCTTCCGCGTCGCGACGCTCGGCACCTCAGAGACCGCGAGGGTCTACGCGTTGAGCCGCGAGATTGCCGGTCACGCGCTGTCCAGCACAACCGCCGGACGTGTCGCGAGCAGTCGGGAGGAGCGCGTCGACGGACCAATGCGACGGCTCGCTGAGGCCGACATCGAGCAGGTCGACGGCGGTATCGCTGCGTAGTTAACTCGATATTAACCAATAAATATGAAATTCTTCCTCATAACACACGCGAAAACGCGCGGCTTTCTGGGGGTCAGCGGTGTTGGACTGGTTGCCGAAATCTTCGGTCTTGTTGGGATTGCTCGCTCTGGAGCCGACGGCCAGCGTCGCGGCCGACTGGTACACGGGCGTGGAGCGCGAGGTCGACCGCGACGAGTGGATCGTCGCCGTCGATGCCGGCTCGACCGTGACCACGAACAACTCCGCCTTCGGCTCGCTCACGGCCACCATCGCGCCGGTCGACACCCTCCTGCAGAGCGGCCTGCGCGTGCGCCTCCAGGGCGTCGCCGGGACCTACTCCTATCCGGGCGCTGCGGTCCGCCAGACGGTCACCGGGGTCCAGCAGGAGGGCACGGTCCTGCTCGGCTACGAGTGGATCTGGCAGCAGGCGGCGCTCGCCGGCTACATCGGCATGAACGTGCGCAGCAACGAGCTGTCGATCCTCGATCCGGGCAATCCGGTCGTTGGAACCGGCCTCGGCGTCAAGGTCGCGGCGGACTTCTACGCCAACCCGACGGAGAACACGCTCGTCGCCGTCAATGCCTCCTACTCGACGCTGTTCAACGCCTACTACGCCCGCTTCCGCGCCGGCTTCGCCGTCGCGCCCGGGGTGTTCATCGGCCCGGAAGGGACGCTGCTCGGCGACAACTTCTTCAACGGCTGGCGCGCGGGCGGTCACGTGACCGGCTTCGCGGTCGGACCGATGAAGTTCTCCTTCGGGGCCGGCTATTCCTACGACCGGGTCCGCAAGGGCGGCTACTACACCAGCGTCGACGGCCGGATCGCGTTCTGAACGCCGGCCGCGGTCGCCGCGCCAGCCCTCTCCCCCACGCCCTCAACCCACGACCTCCCACCCCTCCCGGAGCGGCCGGATGCCCCCTCTCCTCGCGCGCGCCGCGTGGCTCGCCAGCGCCGCCCTGATCCTGCTGCTGCTGGCCCAGCCCCTCGGGCCGGCCGTCCAGCTGGAGATGAGCCTCGGTGCGATCGTCCTGATGCTGCTGCTCTGGCCGCTGGCGAAGGGCCGGACCGGCCGCCTGACCTTCCTCGCCATCGGCAGCCTCGTCGTGCTGCGCTACATGTACTGGCGCGTGTCGAGCACGCTGCCGCCGGTCAGCGATCCCCTCGGCTTCGTCGCCGGCACGATCCTGCTCGGCGCCGAATTGTACTGCTTCTACATCCTGGCGATCAGCCTGGTGATCAACGCCGACCCGATCCGGCGCGGACCGGCGCCGCAGGAGGAGGACGACGACCTGCCCACGGTCGACGTCTTCGTGCCGAGCTACAACGAGGACCGGCACATCCTGGCGACGACGCTGGCGGCGGCGAAGTCCCTCGACTATCCGGCGGGCAAGCTGACCGTCTGGCTCCTCGACGACGGCGGGACGGACCAGAAATGCGCCGATTCCGACCCGCACAAGGCGGAGGAGGCGCGGGCGCGCCGCACGGTGCTGCAGGCCCTGTGCGCCGATCTCGGCGTCTCCTACCTCACCCGCGCGCGCAACCAGCACGCCAAGGCCGGCAACCTGAACAACGGCCTGCGCCACTCGGTCGGCAAGATCGTCGTGGTGCTCGACGCCGACCACGTGCCGTTCCGCTCGTTCCTGCGCGACACGATCGGCCATTTCGGCGCCGACCCGAAGCTGTTCCTGGTCCAGACGCCGCACGCCTTCCTCAATCCCGACCCGATCGAGCGCAACCTCAAGACCTTCGACCGGATGCCGTCGGAGAACGAGATGTTCTACGCGGTGGGCCAGTGCGGGCTCGACAAGTGGAACGGCTCGTTCTTCTGCGGCTCGGCGGCCCTGCTGCGGCGCGCGGCGCTCGAGGAGGCGGGCGGGTTCTCCGGCATCACCATCACGGAGGATTGCGAGACCGCCTTCGAGCTGCATTCCCGCGGCTGGACCAGCATCTACGTCGACAAGCCGCTGATCGCCGGCCTCCAGGCCGAGACGCTGTCGGACTTCATCGGCCAGCGCTCGCGCTGGTGCCAGGGCATGATGCAGATCATGATCCTGAAGAACCCGCTGTTCAAGGGCGGACTGAAGCCGCTGCAGCGGCTCTGCTACATGTCCAGCATGACGTTCTGGCTGTTCCCGCTGCCGCGACTGGTCTTCATGATCGCGCCGCTGCTCTACATCCTGTTCGACATGAAGATCGTCGTCGCCAACGTCGACGAGGCGATCGCCTACACCGCGACCTACATCGTGGTGAACCTGATGATGCAGAACTACCTCTATGGACGGGTGCGCTGGCCGTTCGTGTCGGAGTTGTACGAG
This sequence comes from Methylobacterium sp. 174MFSha1.1, assembly GCF_900116815.1. Taxonomy (NCBI): domain Bacteria; kingdom Pseudomonadati; phylum Pseudomonadota; class Alphaproteobacteria; order Hyphomicrobiales; family Methylobacteriaceae; genus Methylobacterium; species Methylobacterium sp. 174MFSha1.1. The sequence goes on from NZ_FPCB01000026.1 coordinate 60,190, forward strand.
TACGTCCAGGGCCTGTTCCTGATCAAGGCGACGGCCTCGGTCATGCTCGCGCCGCGCAAGCCGACGTTCAAGGTGACGGCCAAGAACATCACCCTCGACCACGACCAGCTGTCGCCCCTGGCGCTGCCCTACGTCATCGTCTTCGCGGTGCTGTTCGTCACGATGGGCATCTCGGCCTGGCGCTACCTGTTCGAGCCCGGCGTGACCAACCTGATGCTCGTCGTCGGGATGTGGAACCTGTTCAACCTGATCACCGCGGGGGCCGCGCTCGGCGTCGCCGCCGAGCGGCGCCAGACCGAGGCCGCTCCCTCCCTGGCGGTCGACCGGCCCGGGGTGCTGAACCTCAACGGCATGGCCATCGACGTGACCGTCGAGCGCATCTCCAGCGCCCGCTGCCGGATCCGGATGGACGCCGTGGTTCCGATGCGTCGCAGCAGCGACGGGGCGCTCGGCAGCCTCTCCCTCGCGCCGCAGGCCGGCCTGCCGCTCCTGGGCCACGCGCCGGCGATTCCCGTGCGCGTCACCGGCATCGCGGGGGCGGGCGACGAGACGGTGTGCGAGTTGGTCTTCGAGACGATGACCCCCGGAAGCTACGTCGTGCTGGCCGACCTCATGTACGGCGACGCCGACGCGATGGTCCGCTTCCAGCAGCGCCGGCGCACCCACAAGGACATCCTCTCCGGGACGGTGCAGTTCATCCTCTGGGGCCTCGTGGGACCGGTCCGGGCGCTCTCCTGCCTGATGGCGGGGCGCGCGGCGCGGATGGCCGAGCCGGGCGCGGCGCAGGCCCAGGCGGCCCCTTCGCGCCGCACGCCTCCCCCGAAGGCGGCGCAGCCGCCCGAGCCCGCGGCCTCGAGCTGGCGCCAGCTCGTGACCGAGATCAAGCACGCCCCCGCCGCGACCGAGCGGGGACGGCGGTCGTCCGACCCGCTGACGCCCCAGGCCGGCAGCGCCGGCTGAGCCTTCCTCCGATCAGCTCACTCTTCCGGAATCCGAGCCCGACCATGTCCGCCGCACCAAGCCGCCTCGTGCCGATGCTGACGGCCCTGCTCATCGGCGCCGCCGCGCCGGCCGGCGCGCAGAGCTTCCTCGGCCGCGGCGCCCCCCAGATCCTGTCGATGCCCGAGGCCGGCGCTCCCGAGATCCGCCCCGAAGCCCGACCCGAGTCGCGGCCGAAGTCGCGGCCGCCCGCCGCCGCGCCCGACCGGAATCCGGTGCCGGCGGCCGCGCCGCAGCGGCCGTTCCAGGCCCTGACGACGCCCCTGCGGCTCACCGGCGAGGAGAGCGGCCTGCAATGGCCCGTCTACCTCACCGAGGGGCAGGCCCGCGAGCGGCTGCGCCTGCGCATCGGCTACCTCGCGGCGATCTCGGTGGTGCCCGACGCCTCGTTCCTCACCGCCACGATCAACGGCGTCGCCGTCGGCCGCAGCGAGATCAAGGCGCCGGGCGCGATCCGGATCATCGAGTTCGACATCCCCGCCGACCTCCTGAAGCCCGGCTACAACGCCGTCGCGATCGCCGGGGTGCAGCGGCACCGGGTCGATTGCTCGCTCGACGCGACCTACGAGCTGTGGACCCAGATCGACCCCGCCTGGACCGGCCTCGTGGCGCCGGCGGGCGGCGCGGGCGCGACCTCCCTGCGCGACCTGCCGGCCATCGCCCCCGATGGCCGGGGCATCGTGCCGGTCCGCATCATCCTCAAGGGGCGCCCGACCTTCGCCACATTCGAGCGCCTGATCGGCCTCGTCCAGCAGGTGGCACTCGCCGGCGGGTTCGGCCAGGTAGCGGTGGAATTCGCGACGGAGCCCGGCGGACCGGCCGGTCTCGACATCGTCGCCGGACGGCCCGACGGCGACCTTGCCGCCCCTGGTGCGCAGCCGCTCGTGTTCCAGCCGGCCCAGGGCGATCGCGCCGCCCGGATCGTCGTGACGGGCGACGAGCCGGCCGACATCGAGGCCGCCCAGAGGATCGTGGCCGGAACCGCGAGCCGTGATCCGAGCGGCAGCCCGCAGGGCCTGCAGGCGCTGGCCCTCTCTCGCGGCCTGCCCCTCCAGGGCGGCGAGAGCCTCCGCTTCTCCGATCTCGGTCTGCAGAGCCGGGACTTCTCCGGCCGCCTGTTCCGCACCGGCTTCGAGGTGACCCTGCCGGCGGACTTCGTCCCGGCGGATTACGACAAGGCCGTCCTCGAACTCTCCGGCGGCTACGCCGCGGGCCTAGAGGTCGGCGCGCAGATCGTGGTCGACGTCAACGGCCGCAACGTCGCGAGCGTGCCCCTCGCCCGTGCGGGCGGCGATGCCTTCCGGGGCGAGGCGGTCGCCCTGCCGCTGAGCCGCTGGCGCCCTGGGCGCAACCGGGTCGACATCCGGGCGCTCCTGCCAACTGGATCGGATCGGATCTGCGAGGAGGGCACGGCGCGCCAGCGCTTCCTGCTCCTCGACCGCTCGACCCTGGTGGCCCCGCGCCTCGCCCGCGCCCTGCGCGCACCGGACCTCGCGGCGACGCTCGGCGGCGGCCTGCCCCGGACCGCGCCGGACGCGCGTCCCCGGCTCGTCGTGCCGACGCCGGACCGCGAGTCGATGGCCGCCGCCGCGACGATCGCGGTGCAGATGGCCCTGACCGCCGGACGGCCGATCGACTTCGAGCTCGCCAACGACCGCATCCTGGACCGGCGGGCGCCGACCCTGGTCGTCGCCCCCGCCCGCGCCCTCGAGCCCGAGGTTCTGCGCACCGTCGGGCTGAGCCCCGACCAGATCCGCCAGATCTGGCAGGGCCGCGCCGCGGCGGCGCCCCTCGGCGAGCCGAGCCAGCGCCCGGTGGTGATGGACGGGGCGAGCATCGACCGGCTGCGCAACAACCTGCCGCCGGCCTGCGCCCTCCCGGCGGTCGGGCCGCGCCCGGCGATCGTCGCGCCCCGGCGGGCGCGGACCGACGCGGCCCAGGCGGAGGAGCGCGACTTCCCGGCCGGCTGGAACGGCGGCCTGCGGCCGCAGAGCGCCTTCGCCGACCAGGTTTCCGCCGCCGTCGCGCGCCTCGGCGCGGCCCTGCGGTCGGGCCTCTCGTCGGCCTCGGCCTGGGCCGGGGATCAGGTCCGGGAGCCCGAGATCGAGGTCGGGGCGCAGGCCTCGCTGATCGTCGGGCAGGGCCTGTCCGGCAGCGATGCGGGCGGCCTCCTGACCGTCGTCACGGCCCCGAACGCCGCCAACCTGCAGGCCTCCGTGACCTGCCTCACGACCCCGTCGATCTGGAACCGGGTCGAGGGCCGCGTCGTCACCCTCGACGCCAATGACGGGACGCTCACCATCCACGAGGCCAAGCGCGCACGCTTCCTCGGCAGCGACCGGATGTCGTTCGAGAACCTGCGCCTCGTCGTGGCGGGCTGGTTCTCCACCAACCCGTCCGCCTACGCCCTGCTCGTCTTCGCGGCGGCGATCGGCCTCGGGCTCAGCACCTCGGCGATGCTGCGCGACGTCGGGCGCCACAACCCGAATGCCCGCCGCCCCGGTCGCGACGGCGGCAAGGAGGAGAGCCTGTGATCGAATCGATGTCCCGCACGCTCGCCGCGGTGCTCCTGCTCGCGCTGCCCTTCGGGCCGGCCGCCGCGCAGGCGCCGGCGGGCCAGGGTCCTGGTCCGGGCCCCGGTGCCGCGCCGGCAGCCGAGGCGCCGGCCTCCGCCGAGACCTCGCCGCTGCTGGGCAGCCTCGGCAACGCCGCGGCCTGGCGGAGCTACAAGGCCCGCTTCGTCACCGCGCAAGGTCGCGTCGTCGATACCGGCAACGGACGGATCAGCCACAGCGAGGGCCAGGGCTACGGCATGCTGCTCGCCGTCGCCGCCGGCGACCGCGACGCCTTCCAGCGGATCTGGGACTGGACCCGCGCCAACCTGATGGTGCGCGAGGATTCCCTGCTCGCCTGGCGCTGGGAGCCGGACAAGCGGCCCGCCATCGCCGACACGAACAACGCCACCGACGGGGACGTCCTGGTCGCCTGGGCCCTCGTCGAGGCCGCGGCGGCGTGGTCGGACGAGGGCTACCGCCTCGCCGCCCGCCGGATCGCCGTCGATATCGGCCGGCGCACGATCCTGTTCCGCGCCGAGGGCGCGCCGCTCCTGCTGCCCGCGATGAACGGCTTCTCCGCCGAGGACCGGCCCGACGGCCCGGTGGTCAACCTGTCCTACTGGATCTTCCCGGCCTTCCCGCGGCTCGCCACCGTGGCGCCGGAATTCGAGTGGGGCCGCGTCGCGGCGGCGGGCCAGGACCTCGTCGTGCGGGCCCGGTTCGGGGACGCGCAGCTGCCGAGCGAGTGGATCGCGATGCGCGGCGGCCAACCCCGGCCCGCCGCGGGCTTCGCGCCCCAGTTCTCCTACAACGCCGTCCGGGTGCCGCTCTATCTCGCGATGGCCGGGGTCACGGAGCGCCGCGCCTACCAGCCGTTTCTGGCGCTCTGGGCCGAGCCCGACCCGGCCGGGCTGCCGATCGTCGATCTCGCCGGCAACGGCGTCGCCGGGCGCCTGGCCGAGCCGGGCTACGCGATGATCCCGGCGCTCGCGGCCTGCGCGGTCTCCGGCACGCCCCTGCCGGGCGGGCTCGTCGAGCTCGCGCCGAACGAGAACTACTATCCCGCCACCCTGCACCTGCTGGCCCTGACGGCCGCGAACACGAGGTACCGCGCATGTCTCGGGCGGTGATACGAAATCCGATTGATTGCGTCAGGCGATCCTGCGGGATCGCTATTGCAATGCGGATTTCGGCTTCGCTCAAGCGCCGCGCGGGCTCGCGATCCCATGTCCGGAAGGAAACTTCCGGACATGGGATCGCACCGCGGCTGAACGCCGGGGCGTGCCTGATCGCCCTCGCGGCCGGGCTCGGATGGGCGATGCCGGCGGCGGCGCAGCCGGCCCCGGTCCGCACCGGCGTCCTCCAGCTCAACGAACGCCGCGCGCCGGTCATCCTCGACACGCCCGACACCGCCGGGACCGGGGCCGAGATCGTCGACGAGAGCGCGCTGCGCTACTACGCCTCGCAGCGCCAGAGCGAGCGCGTCCAGATGGAGATCGCGCGGCTGCGCCGGCGCCACCCGGCCTGGACCGTTCCGGCCGACCTCGACACCCTGAAGCCGAGCCCGCCCGAGGAGGCCCCGATGTGGGATCTCTTCACCGCCGGCCGCTTCGACGAGCTGCGCACGGCGATCAGCGTGCGCCAGTCGATCGATCCGGGCTGGCAGCCCTCGGAGGATCTCGCCCAGAAGCTGAACCGGGGGACCCTGCGCAGCGCCGCCCGCGCGGCGGCCAGGGACGGGGACTGGGACGAAATCATCGCCCGGGTGAAGGCCTCGCCCGAGACGCTGCGCAACCTCGACATCGACATCGCCTGGACGCTCGCGGAGGCCTATGCCCGCACCGGCGACCTCGCCCGGGCGGCGGCGCTCTACCGGACGCTCCTCACCGAGCAGACCGACGCTCCCTTGCGCCTCGCCACGGTGCAGAAGGCGATGGCGGTGATGCCGATGGCGCAGGTCGAGCCGCTGCTCGCGCTCGGGCGCACGGGCGCCGACGGGAGCGACGCGTTCCAGGCGATCCGCCTCGACGTGACCCGGGCCCGCATCGTGGCGGTGCTGCACGGCGAGGCCGTCGAGCGGATCGAGCCCGCCGACCTCGCTGCCCTCGCCGCCCAGGTGCGCCGGCTCGGCGAGCCGTCCCAGATCGGCCTGCTCGGCTGGTACGCCTATCACCGCCGCCAGTTCCGCGAGGCGCTGGACTGGTTCAAGGCGGCGATGGCCCGCGGCGGCGACGCGGCGATCGCCACCGGCCTCGCCCTCTCGCTGCGCGACATGGGCCAGGACCGCGAGGCCGAGGAGGTCGCCTTCGCCTGGCGCGGCCCCTCCGTGACCAACCTCGCCCTCTACCTCGACATGATGGAGCGGCGCCTGAGCGAGGGGCCCGCCGCGCCGGTGGAGCCCGACCGGCTCGACCGCTACGCCAAGGTGGTCCTGGCGACGAGCGCCGCGGAGGGCGCCCAGGCCCTCGGCTGGTACGCCTACAACGCCTGCCAGTTCGAGACGGCGGCCGAGTGGTTCCAGCGGGCGGTGAGCTGGCGGCCGCGGGAATCCTCGGTCCTCGGCTACGCGCTCAGCCTGTCCCGCCTGAAGCGCACCCGCGACTACCTGGAGATCGTCAACCGCTACGACGGCCTCTTTCCGAAGGTCGTCAACCTGATCTTCGCGGAGCCCGACCCGCAGGCGCGGGAGACGGGCCCGTGCGGCCCGGCGCCGGTGGTCCAGCAGGCCGCCGCGACGCCCCGCCCGGTGCCCAAGCCCCGTGCGGCGGTCGCCGTCCGCGTCAAGCCGCCGGCGGTCGCCCGCGGCGAATTCCCGATCGCCGTGGCCGCGGACAACCCGCTGCGCCTCGGCGAGGGTGCGCAGCGGCTCGCCCGCCCGCGCGACGGCGAGTACCTGCGCGAGGCGCCCGGCGCACCGCCGCTCGTCGCCCGGCGGGTCGTGGGCGTGGGGGCGATGCCCTACGAGCAGTACGGCTTCAGCCTCCTGCCGGGCTGGAACGGCATCGACCGGGCGAGCCTCCAGGCCGGTCCGCCGGCCCCGGCGATCGGGACGCTCGCGCAGGCCGATCTGGGCGCCCTCGTCGGCGCGCCCCGGCCGATCCAGCCGCGCGACGGCGACCGGTTCGGGCCCTTCGACACCGCGGGGCTCGGCCGCAACGACACCAGGATGCCGGGACAGGACCGATGAGCCGATCGACCTCCATCGCCGCCGAAAGCCGCGGACCGTCCCGGGCAGGGACGCTCCTGCGGACCGCAGGCGTGCTCCTCGGCCTCGGCCTGCTCGGCGCCTGCCAGACCGCCACCGCCCGCCGGACGGGACCGCATTTCGAGGCCGCCTTCACCTCCGTCGACCAGGGCCGCGACGCGCCCCTCGTCAGCCTGCCGAACCGCGGCCCGGTCGCCTCCGTCCAGGAGACGCGCACGAGCGCGGGCCTCCGGCAGCGGATCGTGCTCGCGCAATCCCGCGGCCGGATCGACCTGGTGCTCCAGTCGGGCCGCGCCTGGGACGATTCGCAGGTGGAGAAGCCGAGCCGCGGCGGCATCGCCGCCGAGCTCGCGACCCTCGAGGACGGCAACCTCTACCGCATCGTCCGGCGCCCGGTGCAGAACGCCTACGGCCGCCTCGGCGTCGCCGTGAGCGACCGCTGCGCCTATGCGTGGCAGTGGATCGACGCGCTCCAGCGGGTGGAGCTGGGTCGCGGTGCCATCGTCGGCCCCATCTCGGCGTCGCTGCGGGTGCAGCACTGCTATCGCCGCGCCACCCCAACCGAGGTGCTCCTGGCCGACCTGGCCGGCTTGCGGATCGGCGCGCTCCCCGGCTCGACCACGGCGGCTCGCGCAAGCCATCCCCGGAGGCCGAGGCCGACGCCTCCGGCGGTCGACCCGGCGAGCCCCGCCTCCGTGGAGAGATCGGCTGCCGCTCCGTCGCCGAACCCGGGCGTGATGGTCAATGCCAGCCGCACCCTCGTGATGGTTCCCCAGGCACCGGCCACCCAAGCCACCGCGGCACCCGCCTACCTCGTACCGGTCAATCCCCCGCCGTCCGAGCGCGCGATCCCGGCGATTCCGCGGCCGACGGGCAGCGGCCTCGACCGCGCCCGCTACCTCACCGACGCCCTTCCGACGGCGGGTCGCTCCAACGCAGCATCCGCGACGGGCGCTCCGGGTTCTGCCGGCACGACCCGTGGCTCAGCGAACGCGAATCCACCGCCTTATGGCTGGTAGTCGGTGCGCCGACACCCCCAAGTTGTCGGAGCCGGGGCCTATGAGGTGGTCATTGCCAAGGGCGGTTGCAGCCACGGTACATCTCAGCGCATGACGGGGCGCAGAGATTTGCGCTGCCGTTATTCGCTGGAGCATTTTCCGACGAAGTGGATACTGGTTCGTCTAAGAAAATGCGAAAAAATCAAAGAGCTGGAGAGCTTCGCGATTGTAACGCGATCGTGAGGTTCTCTAGGTGACGAAGCGCATCGTGCTGGAAGCCGTGGCTGACGCCCATGCAGTTCGCTCCTCACGAGGGTCGGCTGCTTTTCGCCATCGTGGGCGTCTGGCGGCCGTGGACTGGCGTGCGCGGGTCGAGGCGGGGCGAGCCCGTCGAGGGGGAGCACCGGCTATTCTCGTTCCTGACGACGGAGGGGATCCGCTCGATGACAAGCCGCCCTCGAGCCGCTTCGCGGCGCAGGCTGGCAACGGTCATGCCGCCGGAAGGGAAAGCTAGGCGAGCGGCGTCCGCCAGCCGCAGCGGGGCATCGTCGGCGATGGAAGACCGATCCAGGGCTCGTTGGTGGGGAGCTTGGTCATGGAGCGCTCCTGGCCTCAGAACGGGCCGCAGCCAGCCCACGCACCGGACGCGAAGCCCGCCCCGCATGCTCCTGCTCAGCCCATTTCTGTGTTGCGACCGTGTTGCATGGAGCAGCCTACGCCGTGTCGCAACCCGTTGAAAAAGCCTGCACCAGTGTTGCAGGCAACAGCAACACGTTTCGACAGACTATCGGACGCGAAAAAGCCCGCCAAGTCGTTGATTGAGCGGGCTAAAACGGGTGGTAGCGGAGGAGGGATTTGAACCCCCGACACAAGGATTATGATTCCTGAGCGCTATTTCGGACGGCGGTGCCCGTAGTGGTTTTCCACAGGGGGAATGGCCGCCCGGAAAAGCGAGCCTCTACAGGGCGTTATGGAAGCTAGAGCGTGTTATGAACTGTTTGCTATGCGAACGAGCTTGCTGAGCATGTCACAGACGAAAGCGACCATGTAGATCCCAGCCAGCGTGGTGGCGTAGCGCTCGTAGTCCTTGACCAACCGGCGGCAGCGCGTCGCCCAGGCCAGCGAGCGCTCCACCACCCACCGGCGCGGCAGCAGCACGAAGCCGCGCTTGGCCTCGGGTGCCTTGACCACCTCCAGTTCGATCCCGTTCGCCTCGGCAGCCTTCGCCGGCTTCTCGCCCGTGTAGCCCTGGTCGACGAACGCCTTCTCTCCGCTTCCGTCCGTTTCTGCCTGCACCGCGCAGGTCAGCGCCCCGACCTGGCTGCGATCATCGACATTCGCCGGCGTGACGTGCAGCGCCACCACATGCCCAGGCGTATCCACCGCCAGGTGAACCTTCGACCCGCGCTTGCGTTTGGCCCCGTCATAGCCCGCCCGCTCGCCGCTCTCGGGCGACGAGCGTTGGGTCCGGCTGTCCAGGATCACCGCAGACGGCTCCGGCTCGCGTCCCGCCGCCTCCCGCAGCACGGCGCGTAGGTCTCCGGCGACCTCGGAAAAGCAGTCGGCGGCCAACCAGCGCTGGGTCTGCTGGTAGACCGCCGCCCAGGGCGGCAGGTCGTGGGGCATGAACCGCCAAGGAGCGCCGGTCTTCACGATGTAGCGCAGACCGTTGAACACCTCGCGCAACTCGTGGTCGCGCTGTCCCGAATCCTCGCGCAAAAGCGCCAGGTAGGGAGCGACCAGCGCCCATTCCTCATCGGACACGTCGGACGGATAGGCGGGGCGATCGGCGCTCATGCCCCTCAACCCTCACACAACGTCATAGGTTCATAACACGCTCTAACTGCCCTTAGCTTCCACGGCAGCGTTCACCAAACGGCCAAAAGCCGTCTTGCGGCCAGGGTTTACGCCGGCGAGAAAATCCCGTCCGAGACCCGTCCGAGTTCGCGAGGCGTTCCGAGTGGCCACAGGCATCACCGAGCCCGACGTCAAGCTGGCCAAGAAGGGCCTCCCTGCGGGAAAGGCCGCCTACGACCTGAACGACGGTAAGACCGGCCTGGTGCTGCGCGTCGGGCGCCGCGGCGCTAAGTGGGCGTGGCGGACCGAGGTCGCCGGGCGGACCATCCGCCTGACGTTAGGGGACATCGACCTGCTCACGCTCACGCAGGCCCGAGCGCTCGCCGGCGAGGCGATGCACCAGGTCCGGGACGTGCGGAGCAAGGTCGACGACGATTGGGTCCGTGCCGAGCTCGTTCGGATGCGCGTCGTCCCTGCCCCTCCCCCGCCGGAGCCCAGGAAGGAGACGCTCAAGGAGCTCCTCGACAAGCTCGACCGGGACAAGCACTGGACCTTCGCCCAGGCCCGCGAGCGATACCTCGACGAGGTGAGGAGGACCAAGCGCGAGGACACCTGGAACGATTACCGAGCCATCCTCCACGCGCCCGAACTTGCGCGCTTCGACGATACGAAGGTCTTCCTGATCACCATTGAGCGGCTCGCCGAGGTCATTGCCGAGACGCATAGGAGTGGGCGGGAGCGTCGGGCGGAAAAGCTGGCGGATTGCATTCGCCCGATGTGGACGTGGATGGCGAGCAGCGCGCAGAAGCTGAGCAGCGGCGTCACGCCGGGCGTGATGAAGGAACTCAAGGCCCCAGAGCGCTCACGCAAGGAGGCTGGGCAGGAGGACGTGGACGAGGACGGTGAACCGGGAAGCTACGTGCCGCCGGTCGCCGAGTTCGGGCGCATCCTAGCCATTTGCCGCGCCGGCGTCATGCACCCGGTCGTGGCGGCCGCCATCGAGCTCGCGATCCTGACGGTCCAACGTCGACGCACCATCGTGAATGCCAGACGCAGGGGCTTCGTCGTTGAGGGCGACATGCTGGTCTGGAAGATTCCCCCTGCGCACCGGAAGACGGCTCTGAAGCGGGGGGATGTCCGGACGCATGACTTGCCCCTCAACGGAGCCGCCCGTGCCGTGGTCGAGCGCATGCTGATGCGGAACGACAATTCGAAGTGGCTGTTTCCCGGCTTGCGCCCTCAGAAGGCGGGCGACATCGTCACGCACATCAACGTTTCGGTGTTGAACCACAACACGAGGATCATGCCCGGCGTCGAGGCGAGCCCACACGATTTCCGACGTGGGTACGCGACGCACACCCAAGAATTCCTCGACTTTACCCTCTTCGAGACGAAGTACGTCTTATACCACAACGAGGGCATCGACACCCAGGACGTCACGGAAAGCGCCTACTCCCGCGCCCGACGCCTGCAGAAGAAGGCCGCATTCCTCGACCCGTGGATCGAACTCGTTGAGCAGGCCGCGGTCGCCGCGGCCCCCCTTCTTCCGCCGCCGGGGGCCTTGCGTGCTGCCATGACGGAGGCCCGCAAGCCGAAGTTATCAAAGCCGAAGGCCACACCGGGGAGCGTTGAGGGCGACGAGCATGCCGCGTGACGCGCCCCTCTACCTTTCGCATGACGGCCCCGGCGCCGTCAGGGTCGTTGAGGTCACCATGCAGGTGATGATCGGATCGGACCGGAGCACGGTCGACGCCTGTTAAATGGGAAAGGCGCGGCACGGCTCAAGATGGGTTATTGTCTCCCGGACCCTCTCGTCGCCTTCAGTCCCCTCCCCTTTCCTGGCAGGTATCCGGGTGCCGCACGCAGGACCGTGACCATGTCACGGCGGAATAGGATCATGGATCCTACGCAGTCCCTCAGAGGCATCGACCGAACCGTCCGTATGCTGACGAAGTCACACCTCGGTTCGTTCGGCTTCGCGCCATAAGCGGAAGCTTGCTGCTTGCCCAGAAGCGGACGTTCCGCATTCGACCCAACGCAGTCGTTCGCGCGCGGCTGTGCGCTTCCCGTAAGCGGACACGGCCACGGACGGACGTAAAATTCGTGTGCGGGTCTCGAAAATTGCTTCGTCAAGTCGCGCAATCAGGGCAGGTACGCCCGCAAGGTCGGCTTATGAAAGCTTACCGCCTGTCGACTTCGAAGCCGGCTCAGGCCATTAGGCGGTGAATGTTGTCCGCGACGAGCTCCCGGTAGCGCGCGATGACATCACCGTGGCTGCCGCTCGCCATCAGAGTGTTGGGGGTCTCCATCGCGGCCACCACCTTCTCGCCGACCATCGAGACCATCTCGGCCTGGCCTCCGGCGCCCCAGGCGATCCGCACAAGCCGCAACTCGATGACCGTCTGGGTCTCCACGGCGAGGAGGGACGCGGCATAGAAGGGGTTTAGCATAACGGCTCCGGTTGGACGGTCGCATCCGACAAAGCTTCGAGGGGGCTGGTCACTGCGGACGATGACGCAGGGCAAGGCCATCTCCATTACGTTGAAGTGCGCTCCCTCCGTCGGCCCGCCCGCAAATTCCCGCAATCGCGCCCCATGTAGTGGCCCCGGACCCGCGGGCAGGCGATGCCCGCGTCTCTCGCTTCCGGCCATGGTCGCACGCTGCTTGCGTGCAAGGGCGTCCGCGAGCAGCCGGCATAGTCACGGACACCATGACCCAGTACCTCGTCAGGCGCGCCAACCTCCTCGTGCTCGGCGTCCTCATGGCCATCGTCGCCCTGGTCGGCGCGGTGACCTGGGAGCGCCTCAACGCCTCGCGCGAGGCCCGGGAATGGTCGCAGCACAGCTACCGGATCCTCAGCACCACCAAGGACCTCGCCATCGCCCTGCGCGACGCCGAGCGCGGCCAGCGCGGCTACGTCCTCACCGGCCGGGACGAGTACCTCGCACCCTACGACGCCGCCCGCGACCGGCTGGGCCTGCTCCAGGGCGAGCTGCAGAAGCTGACCGCCGACAACCCCGCGCAGCAGGAGCGCATCCGCGCCCTGGCGCCCGCCATCCAGCACAAGCTGGAAGAGCTCGCCCAGACCCTGCAGGCGCGCCGCGACGGCGGGCTGGAGAACGCCCTGCGCATCGTCAACGGCGACGCCGGCCGAACACACATGCGGGACGCCGAGGCCCTGCTCGACGGCATGCTCGGCGACGAGCAGCGGCTGCTCGACGAGCGCCTCGCTCAGAACGACGCCCGGGCCGCCTGGGTGCGCTGGATGGTCATCGCCGGATCGGCGCTGGCCGTCCTCACGATGCTCTGGGCGGCCCGCCTCCTGAACCGGGCGTGGTCGCGCTCCCATGCGACCGAGGCCAAGCAGCGGGCGCTGGCCCTGCGCCTGCGCACCACCATCGACAGCCTCAGCCAGGGCGTCGCGGTGTTCGGGCCCGACCGCAAGCTCGCGAATTGGAACCACTGCTTCCAGGTGCTGCTCGACCTGCCGAAGGCGATGCTGCGGCCGGGCACCGCCTACGGCGCCTTCGCCGAGCACACCGGCGAACCCGGCCGCCCCGCCCTGGAGAGTGAGGACCAGATCCGCCACGGCAGCCGGAATCCCCGCGAGGCGGTCACCTACGAGCGGGAGGGCTCGGACGGACACCATCTGGAGATCCGCCGGACGCCGATGCCCGACGGCGGCTTCGTCCTGACGGTCTCGGACATGACCAAGCGCGCCCAGGCCGAGGCCGTGCTGCGCGAGGCCCAGAAGATGCAGGCGGTCGGGCAACTGACCGGCGGCATCGCGCACGATTTCAACAATCTCCTGCAGGTCATCCTCGGGAACCTGGAGTTCGTCCGGGCCAAGCTCGACGGCGACGCCAGGCTGCAGCAGCGGATCGAGCGCGCGGCGTGGGCGGCCCAGCGCGGCGCGACCCTGACCGGCCAACTCCTCGCCTTCGCGCGCAAGCAACCGCTCGCCCCGGCGCCCGTCGACCTCGCCGCGACGATGCCGGACCTGGTCCCGCTCCTGCGGCGCACGCTCGGCGAGCACATCGAGGTCCGCTACGTCGAGACCGCCGGCCTGTGGCCTGCCATGGCCGACCCGGCCCAGTTGGAGAGCGCGGTCCTAAACCTCGCGCTGAACGCCCGGGACGCGATGCCGGGCGGCGGCCGGCTCACCATCGAGCTCGGCAACAAGGTCCTCGACGAGGCCTACGCCCGGGACAACGCCGAGATCACGCCCGGCGACTACGCCATGGTGGCGGTCTCCGACACCGGCCACGGCATGACCCCGGACATCGTCAGGCGCGTGTTCGAGCCGTTCTTCACGACCAAGCCCGACGGCAAGGGCACCGGGCTCGGCCTCGCCATGGTGTTCGGCTTCGTCAAGCAGTCCGGCGGGCACGTGAAGATCTACTCCGAGCCCGGCGAGGGCACGACGGTGAAGATCTACCTGCCCCGGGCGCTCGGTGCCGTGGCCGCCGCGCCGGTCACGGGGGCTCCCGTCGAGTTGCCCCGCGGCTCGGCCACGGTGCTGGTCGTCGAGGACGAGGCGGGAGTACGCGAGATCGCCTGCGCGATCCTCTCCGACCTCGGCTACCGGGTGCTGGAAGCCGTCGACGGCGAGGACGCGCTCCAAGTGTTCGGGACCAACCTCGCCTCGGTCGACCTGCTGCTCACCGACGTGGTGCTGCCAGGCAAGCTCCGGGGGCGCGAGCTCGCGGAACGGGTGCAGGCCCTGCGCCCCGAGGTGCGGGTGCTGTTCATGTCCGGCTACACGGAGAACAGCATCGTGCACCACGGCCGGCTGGACGACGGCGTGCACCTCGTGGGCAAGCCGTTCAAGCGCGAACAACTCGCCCGCAAGGTCGCCGAGGTCCTGGGAAGTGTCGCAGCGTCAGCCGCGACCGGCAACGTCGTGACACTGCGCCCCGTCAGGGACGCGGGCTCGTGAGGCCTATGGTCCCCATCGGGGCCCGTTGATCGGGCCGGGGGGCTGTGGCGCCGGGGGCTCGCTCGGCGGATCGCCTTCCGAGGGGCCTGGTCCGGCGGCGGGTCGCCGATGGGCGGAAGGGGGTAGTCCCTTGGCCTTGGCGTGTCGGATTGCATGAGGTCTCCCGTTCACGACTACCGACCAGGGAAGCGAACCACGACGCGCGACGTTCACGAACGTCCCGGGCGACGTCCGGCCATCGGGCGCGAATAGGGACCGGAAAACGCGCTTCGTCCTGCGCCGCGTCGCCGCGGCCCACCCCGGACCGTTGTCCCGGGCAAATCCCAACGATACTCACGCCAGCAGGGGGGCCCATGGACGCGGAGATCGAGAGGCTGCGGCGGCGCGAGCGCGAGCTCGAAGCCCGCATCGCGAGGCTTGAGGCCGAGCGGCAGGACGGCCTGCGCCGTCCGGGCCACGGGCAGTTCAACTCGGTCGCATCGACCGATCTGCTGTTCACGGCGGCGGAGAAGACCCGCATGCCGCAGATCGTCACCGACCCGAACCTGCCCGACAATCCCATCGTCTTCGCCGACCGGGCCTTCCAGAACCTATGCGGCTACGATGCCGACGAGCTGATCGGGCGCAACTGACGATTCCTCCAGCGGTCGGACCTCAGACCACGAGACGGTTGCGCGCAACTCGTCTAAACTACGATTCCGACACTCCCCCGAGAAGATGCCGAAGCCTACCCTACCGTCCCCGGTGCACGATCCGGTCCGCCTCGAAGCGCTGGCGGCGACCGACATCCTGGACACCCCGCCGGAGGCGGAATTCGACGACATTGCCCAACTGGCCGCATTGGTCTGCGACACGCCCGTCGCGCTCGTCAGCCTCGTCGCCGGCGACAGGCAATGGTTTAAGGCCTGGGTAGGCTTCCCCTTCTCCGAAACCGCCCTCGATGCCTCGGTCTGTGCCCACACGCTGTCCGCGTCGGACATCTCGACCATCCCGGACCTGACCGTCGATCCGCGCACCCGAAGCAACCCGCTCGTGACCGGGGAACCGTTCATCCGCTTCTCTGCCGGGGCACCGCTGCGGGACCCGGACGGGCAGGTGCTGGGCAGCCTGTGCGTCATCGACCGCGAGCCCCGGCCCGGGGGCCTGACCGAGAGGCAGGCGGACGCCCTGCGACGGCTGGCCCGGCAGGTGATGACCGTGCTGCGCGAGCGGCAACTCAACGACGAAATGCGGGCGACCCGCGACCAATTGCGGACGTCGCAGGAGCGGCTGGCCTTCGCCTTTGCGGCGTCCGGCAGCCTCGGGTGGTGGGATTGGGACATCCCGGCCGACCGGCTCTACGCCGGGGAGCAGTTCGCCAGCATGTACGGCGTCGACCCGGCAGAGGCCGCCGAGGGGGCGCCGCTCGCCGCCTTCGTCGACGGCATCCACCCGGACGACCGGGGCTGGGTCGGCGAGCGCATCCAGCACGCCCTCGATACCGGGGGCGAGTTCAGCGAGGAGTACCGCCTACTTCGCGCGGACGGCACGCTGACCTGGGTGAATGCCCGCGGTCGGTGCTTCCTCGACGACGACGGCAGGCCGCTGCGCTATCCTGGCGTCGCCGTCGACATCACCGACCGCAAGCTGGCCGACGCGGCACGCGCCGCCGGCGAGGCGCGGCTGAAGTCGGTCATGGATACCGTGCCGGTCGGCATCCTGCTCGCCGAGGCGCCCTCCGGCCGCATCCTGATGGGCAACCAGCGCCTCGCCGAAATCCTCGGCCACGACACGCTCTACGCCCCGTCGAGCGATGCCTACGGCGCGTTCGTGGCCTTCCACGAGGACGGTCGCCGGGTCGAGGGGCACGAGTATCCCCTCGCGCGCATCACCGCGGGGGAATGCAAGCGCGCGGCCCTGGAGGTGCTGTACCAGAGGCCGGGCGGCGCGCGGCGCTGGATCATGATCACCGGCGAGGCGGTCGAGGACGAGCGGGGCTCGACGGTCGGGGCGGTGTGCGCGGTCAGTGACATCGACGACCGAAAGGCCGCCGAGGCGTCGCAGGACATCCTCAACCGCGAGCTCAGCCACCGGCTCAAGAACACCCTGGCCATGGTGCAGTCCATCGCGACGCAGACCCTGCGCAACGCGGCGAGCCTGCCGGCGGCGCAGGAAGCGTTGGCGGCGCGCCTGGTGGTCCTCGGCAAGGCCCACGACGTCCTGCTCCTGGGGCATTCCGAGACCGCCAACGTCCTCGACCTCGTGCGGGGGACGCTGGCCCTGCACGAGGACAAGGCCGGTCGGTTCCACGTCTCCGGGCCGAACCTGTTCATCGGGCCGAGCGCGGCGCTGATGCTCGGGCTGGTGCTGCACGAGCTCGCGACCAACGCGACCAAGTATGGTGCCCTCTCCGACGAGTCCGGCCATGTCGATGTCCACTGGAACGTGTTCGGCGACGGGGAGGATGCCGAATTCCGGCTGGAGTGGCGGGAGCGGGACGGGCCCCCGGTCGCACCGCCGGACCGCAAGGGCTTCGGCTCGCGCCTGATCGAGCGCGGGATGGGCGGTGGGCGGGTGGCCATCGACTACCGGGCCGAAGGCGTCAGGTGCACGGTGGGCGTACCGCTGGAGAGCCTGCAGTCGCGTGCCTGAAGGCAGATCGCGCCAAGAACCTTCTTGGCATCCCGTCAGCCACGGCCCTCGATGATGCCGCGGATGCGGGCCGCGAGCGCCTCCAACGCGAAAGGCTTGGTCATGACCTGCATGCCGTGGGCGAGATGCCCGTGGTTGAGGACGGCGTTCTCGGCATAGCCGGTGATGAACAGAACCTTCAGGTCGGGGCGGCTCTCGCGTGCCGCGTCCGCCATCTGGCGGCCGTTCAACCCGCCGGGTAGGCCGACGTCGGTGACCAGCAGATCGACGCGCACGTCCGACTGGAGCACCTTCAGCCCCGAGGCGCCGTCGCCCGCCTCGATGGCCGCGTAGCCGAGATCCTCCAGCACCTCCGTGACCAGCATGCGCACGGTCGGCTCGTCGTCGACCACCAGCACGGTCTCCCCGGCCTTGGCCCGGGCCGCCTCCGAAAGGTCGGGGACGTCCTCCGCATCGTCGGTGTTTCCGAGGTGCCGGGGCAGGTAGACGCAGACCATCGTGCCCTGCCCGACCTCCGAGTATATCCGGACCTGGCCACCCGACTGCTTGGCGAAGCCGTAGATCATCGACAACCCGAGCCCGGTGCCCTCGCCGAGGGGCTTGGTCGTGAAGAAGGGGTCGAACGCCTTGGCGACGACGTCGGGCGTCATGCCGGTGCCGGTATCCGAGACGCAGAGCGACACGTACTGGCCGGGCGAGAGATCGCGCTCGCGCGCGCCGCGCTCGTCGAGCCAGCGGTTGCCCGTCTCGACCGTGATGCGGCCGCCGTCCGGCATGGCGTCGCGGGCGTTGATGCAGAGGTTCAGGAGCGCGTTCTCCAACTGGCTCGGGTCGACCAGCGTCGGCCACAGGCCGCCCATGCCTACGAACTCCACCGGGATCGCCGGGCCGACCGTGCGGCTGACGAGATCGAGCATGCCCTCGACGAGCCGGTTCGCGTCGGTCGGCTTCGGGTCCAGGGTTTGGCGGCGCGAGAAGGCGAGCAGGCGATGGGTGAGCGCCGCGGCGCGCCTGGCCGCGCCCTGCGCCGCGCCGATGTAGCGCTCCATGTCGGCCATCCGGCCCTGGAGCATACGGGCCTGCATGAGCTCCAGCGATCCGACGATCCCGGCCAGCATGTTGTTGAAATCGTGCGCCAAGCCACCGGTCAACTGCCCGACCGCCTCCATCTTCTGGCTCTGGCGCAGGGCCTCCTCGGCGGCCGCGAGAGCCTCGGCCGCAGCCTTTGCCTCGGTGACGTCGCGGACGACGGAGTAGACGAGCCCCCCGCGCGGCACGGCGTTCCAGGACAGCCAGCGGTAGCCGCCGTCCCGGTGCCGGTACCGGTTCTCGAAGGACAGTTGCGCATCGCCCCGGGCCAATCCCTCCGCCGCTGCCAGCGTGGCGGCCCGGTCGTCGGGGTGCACGAAGTCGAGGAAGGGCCGGCCCGTCAATTCCTCCTCGGACCAGCCCAGGGTCGCGCGCCAGGCCGGGTTGAGGCTCGTGAAGCGACCATCGAGGGTCGCGACGCAGAGCAGGTCGCTTGAGGCGCGCCAGACCTCGTCGCGCTCGGCGGTGCGCGCTGCCACCTGGGCTTCAAGCTCCACGTTCTGGGAGCGAAGCATGGCCTCGACCCGCTTCCGGTCGGTCACGTCCTGGACGAACACGTGGAAGCCGTCGACCGCGCCGTCGGCGTCCCGCCGCGGCAGGTAGCGGATCTCGGCCACCCTTGGGCGACCGTCCGCATGCGGCCAATCCGTCTCGAACCGTACGGGCTCGCCCCCGAGCGCCCGGTCGATGAACGCCCGTCGCGCGTCATAAGCGGCCGGCCCCAGGAGTTCGCGGACATCCCGTCCGATGACCTCGGCCGACGGGACGGAAAACCAGTCCCGGTACGCCTCGTTGGCGAAGCGGTAGACGTGGCCGGCGTCGATGAACGCAATCAGCACCGGCAGCGCGTCCGCGATCAGGCGGAGCTCGCGCGCGCTGGCCTCCGCCCGCAACTCCGCGTTCCTGCGCGCGGTGATGTCGGCGAAGAAGACCGCAACGCGGTGGTCGCGCGGGTCGCCGACCCGGTGCGCGCGCACGTCGAACCAGCGCCCGAACACGGCTGCGTAGTTCTCGAAGTGGGCGGGCTCCCCGGTCAGGGCGACGCGGCCGTAGCTGTCGAACCAGTGCCGTTCGAGGTCCGGCGCGAACTCGCTTACCCACCGGCCGGCGAAGTCGGCGCCGGTCTGCCTCGCGAAGGCCGGGTTGGCCTCCTCGATCAGGTAGTCGACCGCCCGACCGTCCGCGTCGAACCGCATCCTGAGGATGCAGAATCCGACCTCGACCGTCTCGAACAGCGTCCGGTAGCGGGCCTCGCTCGCGAGCAAGGCGTCCTCGGCGAGACGACGGTCGTGAATGTCCTCGACCACGCCGTACCAGGCCACGATGGCGCCGGCCGCGTCGCGGCGGGGACGGGCCCTGGCCCGCATCCAGCGGTATTCGCCGGCCCCCGCGATGTTGATGCGGTAGTCCACATCCACCGGATCGCCCGAGGCGAGGCAGGCCGAGAACACCGCCACCGTGTGCGGGATGTCGTCCGGGTGTACGGCTTTCATCCAGCCGGCACCGTCCGGTTCGCCCGGGGCTTGCCCCGTCAGTTCCAGCCAGCGGTTCGAGTAAGAGGTGATGTTGCCGGCCGGGTCGCAGGTCCACGGGACCTGGGGGTTCAGCTCGACCGTGTGCCTGAGATGGTCCTCGCTCTCGCGAAGCTGCGCCTCGCTCTCCCTCAACGCCTTCCCGGCCTCGTGCTCGGCCGTGCGGTCGCTGGCGATCTTGGTGAACCCGATATGCTCACCGGCCTCGTCGAGCAGGAGCTTCATCTCGCCGGATGCCCAGAACCGGCCGCCGTCCTTGCGGACGTGCCAGCGCTCGTCCGAGGCGCGGCCCTCCTCCCGCGCCAGAAACATCTCGATCTCGGCGCGCCCTCCCGCGCGATCCTCGGGCGTGAAGAAGCGGTCGGCGGGTTGCCCGCGCATCTCGGCGGTCGTCCAGCCGAAGATCCGCTCCGCACCGGAGTTCCAGTCGGTGACGAGACCGTCGCGGTCGGTGACGACGATGGCGAAGTCCACGGCGCTGTCGAAGATTGCCCGCTGCCGTCGCTCGTTCGCCGCGAGCCGGCGGCGGGCGTCACGGTATGCCGTGGCGTCGACTTGGCTGCCGAAGTGGTAGAGGACGCGCCCGTCCCTATCCATGATCGGGCTGATGAACAGCTCGTTGAGGAACGGCGTGCCGTCGCGCCTGTAGTTCAGGATGTCCACGGCGATGTCATGCCGGGCCGCCAGGGCGTCGCGGATGGCCTGGACCTGGTCCGGGTCGGTGCCAGGCCCCTGCAGGAAGCGGCAGTTGCGACCCAACAGTTCCTCGGCGCCGTAGCCCGAAAGTTCCTGGAAGGCCCGGTTGGCGAATACGATGGGATCGTCCGGCAAGTTCGGGTCGGTCAGGATCATCGGCAAGCGGGACTTCTCGACCGCGGCGAACAGCTCGTCCCGGCCCGCGGGCGTCGAGCGGACCTTCCTGCCGAACGCCTCGCCTTCCGCCGCCCCCTGCCGTAGCCGCAGGACTTCCGCCTCAAGCTCCTCACGCGACATCGCGCCAACGTCCGAACCAATCAACTTCGGTGTCTCTCGATTGGCCGAGCCATGCCCTCGACGCCGCGCATTTGGGAGCCAAGCCGTCGAATCCGGGCCGGTTCCGAGCCGTCACGGTTGCTCGCCGGCCGGTGGCGGACGAGCGGTCGTCCTTGACACGCGTTGCGCCCGGACCGCCATCGGTGCCTTGCCCGAGTAGCCGCTCGAATACGGGCGCTCAACGCGCTGTTACGCCACATGCTTCCGGTCATTCATGCAAACGGGGTGGCCTTTCCGACTGTCCTGCCGGACGCTACAGACGCGGCCACGACTTCCATGGGGCGCGGTGCGCATGCTGGCGCCGGACGCGAAGCTGATCCATCCGGGCACGGTGCTGCGCGACCGCGTGCTGCCCGGCCTCGGCCTGTCCGTGATCCAGGCCGCGCGCGAGTTGCTTGTCTGCCGGCAGACGCTGCACCGCATCCTCGCCGGCCGCGCCGCCGTCACCCCGGACATGGCCGCCCGACTCGCGCGCCTTTGCGGCGTGCCGGCCCGGTTCTGGCTCGACCTGCAGCAGGCCCACGACCTCGCTCTGGCCGAGACGAACCTGACCGATATGTTGCCGCGCATCCCTGCGCATGCCCTTCCGCCCGCCTTGATGAAAGAACTGACCACCTATGCCCGCTGACGCTGAACCGAAAGCCGCGGGTACGGACAAGGCGAAGCTCGGTATCACCGGCCTCGACGACGTGCTTGGCGGCGGCTTCACCCGCAACCGCCTGTACCTGCTGGAGGGCAGTCCCGGTACCGGCAAGACAACGGTCGCAATGCAGTTCCTGCTCACCGGCGCGGCGACGGGCGAGCGTGGCCTGTACGTCAGCCTGTCGGAAACCCGGGAGGAGTTGCAGGAGACTGCCCGCTCGCACGGGTGGGACCTGCTTGACGCCCTCACGATCTACGAGCTGATCCCGCCCGAGAGCCTACTCGACGTCGAGCAGCAGCAGAGCCTCCTGTACTCGTCGGACCTCGAACTCGGCGAGACGACCCGTGCGATCTTCGAGCAGGTCGAGGCGGTCAAGCCGTCCCTCGTCGTGCTCGACAGCCTCTCCGAGATCCGCCTGCTGGCCGGCGGCTCGCTGCGCTATCGCCGGCAGATCCTGGCGCTGAAGCACTACTTCGCGCGCCAAGGCGCCACCGTGCTGATGCTCGACGACCTCACCGCGGATGCGCTCGACAAGACCGTCCACAGCGTCGCCCACGCGGTGATCCGGCTGGAGGAACTGGCGCCCGACTACGGCGCCGAGCGGCGACGGCTGCGGGTGATGAAGTACCGCGGCCAACGCTTCCGCGGCGGAAACCACGACTTCTGCATCGGGACCGGCGGCGTGCAGGTCTTCCCGCGGCTGATCGCGCTGGAGCACAGGACCGCGTTCGCCCGGGACCGGCTCGCGAGCGGCGTTCCTGGACTCGATGCCCTGCTCGGCGGCGGTGTCGACACCGGATCGAGCACGCTGATCCTCGGCCCGGCGGGCACCGGCAAGTCGCTGCTCGCGATCCAGTACGTCGCCGCCGCCGCCGCACGCGGCGAGAAGGCGGCGATGTTCGTCTTCGACGAGGAACTCGGGCTGATGCTGGACCGCACGCGGGCGATGGGGTTCGACCTCGCCAGTCTGCGCGATCAGGGTCTGCTGACGATTGACCAGGTCGACGCCGCCGAGCTGTCTCCGGGGGAGTTCGCCCACCTGGTGCGTCAGCAGGTCGACAAGGCACAGGCCAAGACCGTGGTGATCGACAGCCTCAACGGCTACCAAGCCGCCATGCCCGACGAGACGGCGCTGATCCTGCACGTCCACGAGCTGCTGCAGTACCTCAATCGACAGGGTGCGAGCACCTTCTTGACGGTGGCCCAGCACGGGCTGGTGGGCGACATGAAGAGCCCGGTCGACATCACCTATCTCGCCGACACCGTCGTGCTGCTGCGATACTTCGAGGCCTTGGGGCAGGTTCGCCGCGCCATTTCAGTGGTGAAGAAGCGCACCGGCGCGCACGAGGACACGATCCGCGAGTATCGCATCACCAGCAACGGATTGCAGGTCGGCGAACCTTTGCAGGGGTTCCAGGGTATCCTGCGCGGCGTGCCGGAATTGGTCCAACGTGACGGCGACGCGGGGTTGCTGGGTGGCAACCGGTCGTGAGGTCGCCCCACGACGCGTCGTCCGAGCATATCCTGATCCTGGCGCCGCACGGACGTGACGCGAGGCTGGCCCAGGCGCTGCTCGCGGATGCCGACCTCACCGCGGTGATCGTTCAGGACTTGCCCGAGTTGGTGGATGCGCTCGGCGAGACCGCCGGGGCGGTGCTGGTCACCGAGGAGGCGGTACGGACCGCCGACTTGGCCGGGCTCGACCGCTGGATCGCCGGGCAGCCGGCGTGGTCGGACATGCCGTTCATCATGCTAACCCGTCAGGGCGGCGCGGACCGCAACCCGATTGCGACACGGCTGTCGCGCATCCTCGGCAACGTCAGCTTTCTGGAGCGGCCGTTCCATCCGACCACCCTAATCAGCGTCGCGGCGACCGCCCTGCGGGGTCGCAGGCGGCAGTACGAGGCACGGGCACGACTCGACGAACTGAGCGCCCGCGAAGCCCAGTTGCGCGAGCTGAACGCCACGTTGGAGAGCCGGGTCGCCGAGGCCGTCGACGAGCGCGCCCTCGCGGAGGAGGCGCTGCGCCAGTCGCAGAAGATGGAGGTCGTCGGCCAGCTCACCGGCGGGGTGGCGCATGATTTCAACAATCTGCTGACCATCATCCGTTCGTCGGTGGACTTCCTGCGTCGCCCGGATCTACCCGAGGACCGGCGCCGACGGTACATGGACGCGGTCTCCGACACCGTGGACCGCGCGGCCAAGCTCACCGGGCAACTCCTGGCCTTCGCCCGTCGGCAGGCGCTGAAACCCGAGACCTTCGAGGTCGGCGATTGCCTGCACGGCGTCGCGGACATGGTGGATACCGTCACCGGAGCCCGCATCCATGTCGCCGTCGATCTGCCTGACGGAGAATGCTTCATCCGCTGCGATCGCAGCCAGTTCGAGACAGCGCTGGTGAACATGGCCGTCAATGCCCGCGACGCGATGGATGGTGAGGGTACCCTGACGCTGCGCTTGGCCTGCGACGCGCCGATGCCAGCGATCCGCGGCCACGCCGGTTCGCGCAGTCACTTCGCCGCAGTGGCGCTTTCCGACACCGGCACGGGCATTGCGGCCGACCGGATCGAACGGATCTTCGAACCGTTCTTCACGACCAAGGAGGTCGGCAAGGGGACTGGGTTGGGCTTGTCCCAGGTGTTCGGCTTCGCCAAGCAATCCGGGGGCGACATTGATGTCGCGAGTGTGCCGGGGGCGGGGACCACCTTCACGCTCTACCTGCCCCAGGTCGCCGCGCCGGCCGAGCCTGCCGGCGAACCGCAGATCCTCGACGCCTCGGCGGACGGGGCCGGCCGACGCATCCTAGTGGTCGAGGACAACGTTGAGGTCGGTCGCTTCGCCACCCAGATCCTGCACGACCTCGGCTACGCGACCGAATGGGCGGCCAACGCCGAGGCGGCGTTGGACCGGCTCGGGTCGGACGGAGACGGGTTCGACGCCGTGTTCTCGGACGTCGTGATGCCCGGCATGGGCGGGGTCGCGTTGGCGGAGACGTTGCGCAGCCGCCTGCCGCACCTGCCGGTGGTGCTCACCTCCGGGTACAGCCACGTCCTGGCGGAGGAAGGGAGCCACGGCTTTGAGTTGCTGCACAAGCCGTACTCCGCCGAGCAACTGTCCCACGTGCTGCGCCGGATCGGCAGTGGGTCCGGCAAGCGAGCGTCGGCGACCCGTGACCGACGCACCCAGGCGCGCCGATCCTGACACCGGCACTTGCGGAACGTCCGCTCCCGTGGGACCCTTGTCCCCGCACGGTACGGGGCCAGCCGTCCAGACCAGGGCTGTCGGCTCCACGACCTCATCGATCCCGGCATGCGCCGATGCGATGCTCGGAGGTCTGCCGCATGCGGGACACCGTCGCGCCCGCCCTTGCCGTCCCGGCAGAAACTTGAGGCCCCTCGGCGGATTGTATCCTCGTCAACCCCGAGGAGGGCCTTGCCCGGTTTGTGGCTGTCGGGCCCGCGACCGAGCCCAGGAGTCGTAACGAGTGTCGCGTTCAGGGGGAAACGGGCCGGTCAGGATTGATCTGAGGCTGCTGCAGGCCGCGGTCGAGGCGACCGGCGAGGCGATCCTCATCACCACCGCGGAGCTCGACGAGCCAGGCCCCGTCATCGTCTACGCCAATCCGGCCTTCACCAAGCTGTCGGGTTACGATGCCGCGGAAGCGGTCGGTCGCAGCCCGTGCTTCCTGCAAGGCGATGGGACGGACCGCGTTGCGCTCGACCGGACCCGCGCGTCGCTGGAGGCCGGCGAAGCCTTCCAGGGCGAGGCGCTGAACTATAGGAAGGACGGTACGGCCTACCGGGTCGAATGGCTGATCACGCCGGTCCGGAACACGGACGGGCGCATCACGAACTGGGTCTCGGCCCAGCGAGACGTCACCGAGCGCCGCGCGTTCGAGGACCGCCAGGCGTTGATGGTGCGCGAACTGCACCACCGGGTGAAGAACACCCTCGCCACGGTCCAGGCCGTCCTGAACGCGACGATGCGCTCGTCGGTCACGATGGCCGAGTTCTCCAAGGCCTTCGGCGGGCGCATCGTGTCGCTCGCCCGGACCCACGCGCTGATCACCGAGGACGAGGCGCAGGTCGCGTCCTTCGAGGGTCTGCTCCGCGCCGAGCTAGACCCCTACGACGAGGATGGCCGAGTCACCCTCGACGGGCCGCGGCTCAAGCTGCCCTCGGAAGTCGCGGTGCCGGTCAGCATGGCGCTGCATGAGCTGACGACCAACGCCCTGCGCCATGGGGCGCTCGGCCATCCCGGGGGACGGGTCGTGGTGACGTGGAGGATCGGGGACGGCCCCGCCGGGCCGTGGCTCACCTGGACATGGAATGAGCACGACGGCCCCCCGCCGACATTGCCCACGCGCGAGGGGTTCGGGACACGGCTCCTGAACAAGATCCTGACGGCCCAGGTCGCGGCCGAGGTCGATGTCGCCTTTGAGAGAGACGGGCTGCGGGTGCGGGTCCGCCTTCCGTTGGAGCGACGGTAGACGCCGCGTCTGGAACGCATGCGAATTCGGCCAATCACGACCAACGTGTCCGCCATCCGAAAATGACGGACACGCCTACTTTAGGTTTATAATAAGGGGAACTCTGGAGACACAAAACCGATCTTTGGACAGACTATCATAAACGGTATTAGCTAACACAGTCGGCAGCAACAGCGCGATGATATTGGCAATTTAGATGGCCGGGTTTACGGCGAGGTCGGCGTCGCCCCAACAGGGTAACTCTATCTGCTGGAATTATACCGTGTAGGATCAAGTTAATGCTTAAGGCAGCGAAAAGCATCCGCTTACGTGCAGCTTAAAATCCGAAGGGGACAGGCCGCAAACGGCCAGCTTCTGTCGCACCACGGACGTCCGCTTTTCGTTCTCTGCACTCAAGAGCAGAAAAACCGGAAACCACCCAACACGGTCGTCCGTTCGCAGATTGGACCGCCAGGAAGCGGACATTCCCAAGGCCTGCTTAGGGTCAGGAGTTAGCATGCAGACTGGTCGGCTACGGGTCAGGTGTCCGCATGCGGGCGGCGCGGCGAGGGTCCCGGCGTCAATGTTTCGAGATGGGAGAGTTACGCCCAGATCCGGCCCCGTCCGCCCGCGGTGGCGCTCCGAAGGCGGAACAGGAACTCGTCGAGCGGCATCGGCATCCCGAGCAGGTGGCCTTGCGCGTACCGGCAGCCGTGGCGGCGCGCTGCTGCCAGTTGCTCGCGTGTCTCGACGCCCTCGGCGATGCAATCGAGCCCGAGGTTCCGGCACAGGCCGAGGATCGTCACGACCACGCTGCGGCCGAGATCGGACTGAATGTCGGCCATGAAGCTGCGGTCGATCTTGATCTTGTCGAGCGGCAGGCGGTGGACGTAGCCGAGGCTGGAATACCCGGTCCCGAAATCGTCCAGCGCGATCTGGACGCCGAGCGCCCGCAGGGTGGCGATGGCCTCCCTGGCGCGCTCGAAGTCGCGCATCAGCGCCGTCTCGGTCAGTTCGAGCGTGAGCCGCCGCGGATCGAGGCCGCTCTCGCGCACCGCCGCCAGGATTGCGCAGACCGTCTCGGACGATGCCAGATTGTGCGACGACAGGTTGAAGGACAGGCCGACCTCCGGCGGCAGACCGGCGGTATCGGCCAGCGCCTTGCGCAGGAGCAGGATCGTCACGGTGTGGATGATCCCGCTGCGCTCCGCCGCCGCGATGAAGCGGTCGGGCGGGATGCGGCCGAGCGTCGGGCTGGTCCAGCGCGCCAGCCCCTCGACGAAGGCGATCGTATCCGTGGCCGTGTCGAGGATCGGTTGGTAGTACACCTCCATCTCGGCGGCGAGGTCGGCGCTGAGGAGAGCGGTCTCGACCGCCAGCTCGGCGCGGATCGCATCCTCGTGCTCGCGCGAGAACAGGGTCGCGGCGCCGCGCAGGTGCTCCTTGGAGTGGTAGAGAGCGTAGTCCGCGCGGTCGAACAGCACGTCGGCGTCGCGCCCGGCACTCGGATACAGGGCGAGGCCGCAGGAGCATCCCGCGACGACCTGCGTCTCGCCGACCCGGATCGGCGCCCGCAGCGCCTCGCAGATGCGGTGGCAGACGGCGATCACCTCCTCCTCGGGCCGGGACGGGCGGATGAGGAGGCCGAACTCGTCGCCCCCGAGCCGCGTCGCCGTGATGTCCGGGCCGGCGAAGGCGGATAGCCGCCGTGCGATCTCGGTGAGAACGCGGTCGCCGGCGGTATGGCCGTAGGTGTCGTTGATCGGCTTGAAGCGGTCGAGGTCGAGGATCGCGAGGCCGAAGGGCACGTCGGTCCCGGCCGCCTCCTGCAGCAGGCCGTCGAGACGCTGGAAGAAGTAGCGCCGGTTGGGAAGCCCGGTCAGGCCGTCGGTATGGGCGAGCCGCGCGTTCTCGTCCGCCAGCCGTTCGGCGCGCGCCTGCGCCTCGACGAGCCGGATGAATGTCAGGAAGTTGTCGGCGAGGATGCGCACCATGACGGCCGTCACGAAGGCGGTGTTCAGCGCGATGGCGACGAAGACATGGTTGCCGCTGGTCAGGTGGTGGACCAGGAAGACGCCCATGACGATGACGGTCACCAGGAAGGCGGCGACCGGAAGGTGGGTCAGGCAGAAGATGCAGGCCACGACCGTGACGGCGACGAAGATTGCGACGTGCCCCTGCTCGAACGGACCGCCGTAGCGGCCGAGCGCGATCGCCCACGTCACGAAGGCGGCGGAGAGCACGGCCGTCAGGAGGCTGGTGGCCCGAAGCTGGCGCACGGCGTCCGACGCCGCGAGGTCCGGGACCCGCAGGCGCCGCCAGTGGACGGCCCGAAGCGCGCAGAGTGCCACGAGGGCGCCCGGCACGCCCAGGGTCATCCAGGCCGGCGCCACGGCGTAATGCGTGAACGACAGCGCGCACGTGTTGACGGACAGCAGCGTGTATAGAGACAGGATGTATTTCTTGAGTTCGGCAACCTGCCTCGTCTCGATGCCGGACCGGAGCGGGGTGCCGGCCACTCCGGTGAGGAATTCTTTCCAGTTCTTCATCGAGGCACGCGATCCTGCCAACGGCCGGGAGGCTAGCCGGCAGCGCTTAAGAGTTATTTCAATTATAGGTTGCGCTATGGCGCAAATCCACGCCAGGGGTGCAGGCCGGGACCGCCCGCGCGCCGTCGCGGGCGAGCGCATTCGTCCCGGCACCCGCGCCGGACTCAAACCAACGGTCGTTGGAGACGACCTTCGGTTCCGTTCTCGAATGTTCGCCCAGCCCGAGGTATCGGACTTCTGGGCCCAAGCATCGAAGATTCGAGATGCGTCGGTCTCCTGGGCCGGTGGGATCAGAAGCCGCTCTCGCGGATGAGCACGGCGGTCGCCGCGCGCCACCAGCGGCGGGCGAGGCTGCGCGGCTCCGTCGCGATGGCGACCTCGCCCCGGATCGTGCGGCGCCAGCGGTCAGGGGGCGTCTCCGTCCGGAGGCGGACGCGGTAGAGCGCCGTCAGGGGCTCGTAGCGCCCGTCCTTCTGGCGCGCGGGCAGCGGCCCGCCGAGGGGCTCGGCGAGGACGGCATCCGGCAGCGTGCGCCGGTCGCTCCGCTCGACCTGCTCCACGACGGCGTCGAGCGCCGGAACATCCGCCTGGGCGGCATGGAACCGCGCTGCCGCGCCCTCGCGCAGCGCCGCGACGTCGCTCTCCGCCACGTAGGCCTGAAGGATCCACGCCTCCGGGGCGACGATCAGGCCGATGCCGTCGCTGTCCGAGAGCCAGCGGCCGGGCGTCAGGTGGTCGGCGATCTGCCGGATCTCGCCCGCCATCCCGGCGCGGATCACGAGCCGCGCCTTGAGGTCCTGCTGCAGGGCGAGTTCGCGGCGGCTCGCCGCCAGGGTCTCGGTCAGGGCGCCGAGGCGGTCGGCGCTCGCCTGCTCGGTCGCGCTCAGCGCGATCTCGCGCTGCGTCTCGGCGATCCGGGCCTGCGCGACGGCGATCTGGTCGTCGACCTCCGGCGCCTCGAGGGTGACCAGCGGATCGCCCTCGGCGACCCGGGCGCCCTCGGCGACGTGCAGCACCGCGATCCGGCCCGGGGCGGCCGGGAACACGCGCAGGAAGGCTTCGGCACGCAGGACCGCCGGCGCCTCGATCCGCCCGTGCCACGGCAGGGCGATCGCGGCGAGCCCGGCTCCCAGAGCCGCGAGGGCGAGGAGGCCCGGCCGGGTGAGGCGGGCGCCGCGGCGCAGGCGCCACCAGGTCCGGAGTTCCCGCACGACGGGACGCACCACGAACCAGCCGATCTCGACGAGGAACAGGCCGATGCCGACGAGCTTGATGAAGAAGTGATAGACGACGAGGGCGATGGTCGTGAACAGGACCAGCCGGTAGAGCCAGACCGCCCAGGCATAGGCGGTCATCCAGGCCCGGACCCGGCCCGGCAGCGGCTCGGCGGCGGGATCCTCCGTTCCGAACAGCGCCCGCCGCAATCCCTGCGTGGCCACCGCGAAGGCCCGCGGCTGGAGGTTCGGCATGCCGACGGCGTCGGCCAGCAGATAATATCCGTCGAAGCGCATGAAGGGGTTCAGGTTCACCGCGAGCGTCGAGGCCCAGCTCACCGTGGCGATCATCAGGGCGGCGTCACGCCAAGGACCGTCGGGCACGAGGCTCCACAGCAGCAGCGCCGCGACCGCGAGGACGAGCTCCGCGCCGATGCCGGCCGCGTCGATGGCGAGGAGCTGGCGCCGGTCGGTCAGGCGCCAGGCGTCGGTCGTCTCGGTGTAGAGGCGCGGCCAGAACACCACGAAGGCGACGCCCGCATTCGGCACGCGGATCCCGAGGTGCTTGGCGACCACCGCGTGGCCGAGCTCGTGCACGCATTTCGCCAGGACGAGCGCCGCCATCAGCCAGGACAGGCTCTCGGGCGAGGCCATCGCGGCGACGCGGCCGGCGAGCACGTCCCATTGCCGCCCGGCGAGGTAGAGGCCGAGGCAGAGGCCGAGGAGGACGATTCCCGCGAAGGTCCGGGTGAACAGGGGCCGCGCCAGCGGGGCGAGCCGGGTCAGGGCCGCGTCGGGCCGCAGGAGCGGCAGCTTGAAGAACAGGTAGTGATGCAGCAGCCAGGACCACGGCCCCGCGCGCCGCCGCGCGCGCTCGGCCGCGTAGAGCCGCCAGGCGCCGGGCGCGGCGGCCGAGACCAGGTGGTTGCCTTGTAGCGCACGGGCCAGCGCCTCGACGTCGCCGGCCTCGACGTCGAGGCGCGTCTCCGCCCGCACCCGGCCGGCCAGCTCCTCGGCGGTGACGGCGTCCCAGCGGGCCAGGATCTCGAACTCGACCCAGCCGAGCCGGAAGTAGGTGTTGCGCACGGGATCGTGCAGCGTCCAGGTCGGCGCGCCGCTGCGCGCGCGCGGGCCCTCGACGACGTCGAGCTCCTGGCGCAGGCCGGGCAGGCGCGCCGGCGGGGCGCCCCCCGGCAGGCCCGCCCCGAGGTGAAGCGGGAGGGCGGTCACAGGCCGAGGATCCGGCGCATCGCGGCGAGCGGCCGCCGGAACACGAAGTAGAACAGCGAGACCCGCTCCCCGTAGAGCTTGGCCGTGCCCTTGAGCCCGAGGCGCGGGGGATCCTGCGCGTCCGCGAGGTCGGCGCGCACCCGATAGGACAGCACGTTGAGCGGCGACATCTCGGCGTCGTAGCCCGCCTGGACGAGGCGGGCCTCGACCGGCCGCAGCGGATCGACGTTCATGAACAGGCGGACCGGCGCCCCGGGCTCCAGGTCGACGGCATCGTCGACCGGGATCCAGATCTGCAGGCGCGCCCTAGCCGGCGAGGCGAGCGTCATCACCTTCTCGCCGACCTTGACCGGGCGGCCGCGCCACTCCTCCGGGTCGCCCATGATGGCGATGCCGTCGCGGGGCGCCCTGACCTCGGCGCGCGCCAGAAGCTCGCGGTAATAGTCGGTCTCGGCCTGCCGCAGGTCGACGCGCCGCTCCAGCACCGCCGCCTCGGTGCGGCTCTTGTCGGCCCCGAAGGCCTTCTGCCGGGCGCCGAGGAGTTCGGCCCGGGCGATCTCGAGTTGGCGCAGCGCGACCTCGTACTTGCCGCGCAGCTCGGTATCGTCGAGGCGAAACAGCAGGTCGCCGGCGCGGATCTCGGCGCTCGGCGCCACCAGGATGCCGGCGACGACGCCGGTCGCCGGCGCGGCGACGACCGCCGCGTCGAGCGGCACGATCTCGGCCGGCGCCAGCACCGACTGGCGCACCGGCAGGAGCGAGAGGAGGCCGAGGGCGACCGTCGCCGCGAAGCCGCCGCGCAGGCTCGCGAGGTCGCGCCACGACCGGCCCGCCCCGCGGAACGTGGAGGCCGCGTGGGCGAGCGCTCCGGCGAGATGCTCGGCCGCCGCGCGCTCGGTTTCCCCGAAGGGCGCCTGCCGGAACAGGATCAGGCCGCCGAGGAGGCGGCCGTCCCGCCGCAGCGGCAGGATCAGCGCCCGGTGCGGCAGACCCGGCGGCCAGTCCTCCTGCGGCACGCCCCACGCCCCGTCGGGGGCAGCCCCCTGCCCCGCCGGGACCGCGACGACCGACGCCGCCTCGGTCGGTGAAGGCACCCTCGCCGGCAGCCGGCCGGCGAGCCGCGCCAGCGCCCGCGCGAAGGGCGAGGCCTCGTCCACCTCGGCGACCGCCGAGACCGCCGCCAGGACCGGACGGCGGCCGGCATAGAACAGGGCGGCGGTGTCGTAGGCCACCACGCGCTGGGTCTCGTTGACGGCCGCGAAGGCGAGGTCCTGCGCGTTCCGCGCCGCCCGGAACGTCGCCTCGAGCTGGAGGGCGGCGGCGAGCCGCTGGGCGCGCCGGTCGTTCGTGAAGCTGTGGGGCGGCGGGTGGCTGGTCATTGCGAGGCCGGCATGGTCGGGAAGGCGGCGGTACCGCTCATCCCCGGCAGCAGGTCGCGCGCGTCCTCGATCCGCCCGAGGATCTCGATCGACTGGCTCGCCGGATCGACGCGGCCGGAGAGGGCCGCGACCGAGGCCCGGTAGCTGCGCCCGGTCTCGTCGACCCGGACCGTGAACGCGTCGCCGACCTTGAGCCACCGCAGCCAGGGCGACGGGACGATAGCGGTGAGGCGCAACGGCCCGTCGCTGACGATCGACAGGATCGGCCGGTCGGCGGCCACCACCTCGTGGGCGTTGGCGTGCCGCTTGGCGACCCGCCCGGCGAAGGGCGCGCGCAGGACGCAGTGGCTCGCGGCGGTGCGGGCCTCGGCGAGTTCCCCCTCGGCCTTCTGGGCCTCCGCCCCGGCGAGCTCGACGTCGAGGCCGCCGATCGCCCCGAGCTTGACGAGGCGCTGCTTCGAGCCGAGGCGGGCGAGCGCGCCCTTGTGGACCCCGGTCGCCGCGCCGACGCGGGCCTCGCGCAGGGCGCAGTCGAACCGGGCCAGGACCTGGCCGGCCTCGAAGCGGTCGCCGAGATCGACCGCGATCCGCTCGAGCAGCAGCGGCCCGTCCGAGGTGAGCGTGGCCTCGCGGTCCGCCGCCAGCAGGGCCCGCACCTCCTGGGCATGGGCCGCCTGGACAGGGGCGCCGATGGCGCCGAGGAGCGCGAGCAGGATCCACTGTGTGCGGGACAGGGCGCAGCGGCTCATTCGACCCTCGCGGCGTTCGCGCTGGCCTCGCGGCGGACAGCGTCCCCCGCCGGGGGGACGGACGCGGTGTTCGCCTCCGGCGCGGTCTCGGCTCCCGGGTCCGACGCGGGACCCGCGCCCTTCGGCGGGATCGCCCCGGTGGTGGCGACGCGGCGCGCCTCGCGCGCTTCCGTGATGTGCCGGGCGAGCGCGGCCGGAAGGCCACGATCGACGAACTCGCGCAGCGAGGCGGTCAGGGCCGGCAGGTCGCCGTCCTGGGCGCCCGGGAACACGTCGACCCCGAGGGAGGTCAGGACCGTGGCGTAGGCCTCCTGCAGCTCGGCGAAGGTGTAGTAGTAGTCGAGGGCCGCGAGGGCATGGCCGGCCCGCGCCTCGATCAGCGAGGCGTCGCCGGCGGTCGTCGCCTCCTTGTTGGCCCGCACGTTCGTCAGGGCGTGGGTCTCGTTCTGGAGGATGCGCCGGGCGAGCTCGAAGTCGCGCAGCTTGGTGCCGTAGGCGCGCATCGCGAGGTGGACCTGCGTGACGACGGACAGCGTCATCGCCCGGCGCTGCGCCTCGATCAGCACCTGCTTGGTCTCGTTCTGCCGCAGGCGGGCCGGCAGGCTGATGAACTGGGTCAGCTGCAGCGACAGCCGCGCCCCGAGGTCGAACCAGTTGTTGTTGTAGAGGTAGCGGTTCGAATCGTAGGCGCGGCCCGAATCGATGCGCAGGCCCGGCAGGGTCGCCAGGATCTCGATCTGTCGTTCGAGCCGGGCGATGCGCAACTTGTAATCGTGCTCGTAGAGTTCGGGCCGGGTCATCAGCGCGACGGTGCGCAGGGCCACGAGGTCGCCCGGGAGCGGCGGCGGCCGCAGGCTCTCGCGGCCGCTCAGGTGCAGGGGCTGGGCCGGATCGACGCTGATGAGCGCCGCGAGTTCCGCGCGCGAGAGCGCCATCAGCTCCTGGCGCCGCTCGATCTCGCGCAGGGTGCGCAGCATCCGGCGCTCGAAGTCGAGGGCGGCTTCCGGCGTGAGGTCGCCCCGCGCCTGGGCCTGGCGGGCGTTGCGGATCGCCGCGTTGGCCGCGTCGGCGATCGCCGGCAGCTGGGCGCCGATCCGCTCGGCCGCGTAGGCGCGCCAGTAGGCCCGGCGGGTATCGGCGAGGATGCGGGAGGTGGTCTTGCGCTCGACCTCGCGGGCGAGCCAGACGGCGTTGCCGTCCTGCTGCATCTTCACGTAGCTGACGCCGAAATCGAGCGTGCTCCACAAGACGCGCCCGTCAGCCACGGCGCGGTTGCGCTCAAGCGAGGTCGAGGGCTCGAGGGACTGGCGGCCGGTGAGCAGCGACTGGCTCGACGACCCGGCCTGGTTGCTGCGGCCGAGATAGCCGCCGCCGATGCTGGCATCGGGCAGGAGCTTGTACTTCGCGAGGTCGAACTCGCCCGAGGCGTAGAACTGCTCGACGAGGCGGATGCGCCGGTCGAGGTTGTATTTCAGCGCCCGCGCCATCGCACCGTAGAGGTCGATCCGCCCCTCGATCGGGGCCTGGCTGGCGGTGATCGCGTCGAGGTCCCGGATCGCGACGTCGAGGCGCTCGCCCTCGGTCACCGGCTCCGGCATCACGCAGGCGCCGAGGGTGGTGAGGACGAGGGCTGTCGCGGCCGCGCGGGCCGGCCTGTTCGGCCAGGCGCGTCCGCGACGGAGCGGGTTCCAGCGGAGAGAGCGGCGGATCATGCGGGAGGAGCCTCGGGGGGTCGGGTACGGAGAGGTTGCGGGGGTCAGCGGCGTCCCGCCGCCCCGGAGGGAGGCGGCGGTTCGGCGAAGGCGGCGTGGAGGCGCGCCTGGCCGTGCTCGAACCGGTTCGCGAAGCCGCGCAGCTTGTGGGCGAGGCCCGGCCCCGGAGCCTCGGCCGGGCCCGGCCCGGCCGGCGCCGGGTCGTCGCGGAACATCCAGTCGGAGGGCGGCACCTCGCCCTTGCGGATCAGGATCGGCTCGGCATCGGGCGTCGGCGGCGGCCCGGGGAGCACCGGGCGGACGGGCGCCGGGGCGACCGGCTCGGGCGGGCGCCGCAGGTCGCGGACCGACGGCAGCTCAGGGACCGACGGCAGATCGAGGACCGGGAGCGGCCCGGCCTCCAGGCGCCAGGCCCGGAGCGGGTCCACCACCTCCGGGGTGATCCGCAATGTCGTGCAGAAGGGCCGGCCCTCGTGCAGGACGTCGCGCACCCCGGGATCTGCGTGGCGCGGCAAGGCGTCCGCCAGGCGCAGGCCGGTACCGTCATGGACCCGGGCGTGCTCGACGACGTAGGGCAGGATCCGCAAGCTCCCGACCTCGGGGCACGGCCCGGCCGCGAGCAGGGGCACGTCCTCGACGATCCAGCCCGCACCGAACAGCAGCCGCTCGCGACTCGCCTCGCCGCGGTCGCGGGTGATGTTGTCGCCGGCCTGGAATGGGGCGACGGTGCCGCGCACCGCCGCGGTCGCGCTGCCGCCCTGCCCGTCCGACACGGTGTAGGTGAAGGCCGTCGCGCCGGCGAAGCCCGGGTCCGGTACGAAGAGCAGCGTACCGTCGGCCAGCAGCGTCACCTGTCCGCCGACGACCGCGACGCTGCCCCCGGGCGCGACGGGCCGGCCGTCGATCGCGGTGAGGCTGAGCGGATCGCCGTCGGGATCGCGGTCGTTGGCCAGCACCGGGATCACCGAGGGCGCGCCGGTGCTCGCGAAGGTGTCGTCGGCCGCGATCGGGGCATCCGCGACGGGGGCGATCGTGCCGAGGACCGTGCCGGTCGCGGTGCCGCCGCGTCCGTCGCTCACCGTGTAGGTGAAGCGGACCGCGCCGTTGACGTCCGGCGCCGGGACGAAGACCAGCGTGCCCTCGGCGGCGAGGCGCACGAGGCCGCCGGCGACGGCGACCGCCTCCCCAGGCGCGATCGGCCGCCCGTCGACCGCCGTGAGGCTGAGCGCGTCGCCCTCGACGTCGCGGTCGTTGGCCAGCACCGCGATCGTCACCGCACCGTCCTCGGCCACGACGAAGGTGTCGGTGCCCGCCACCGGGGGGTCGTCGACCAGCGCGACGCTGCCGGTGACGACGGTCGTGGCGCTGCCGCCCCGCCCGTCGGAGGCGGTGTAGGCGAACGAGACCGGGCCGTTGAAGTCGGCGGCCGGCACGAAGGTGAGCGTGCCGTCAACGTTCAGCGTCACCGTGCCGCCCGCCACCGCGACCGAACCGCCCGCCGTGATCGCCCGACCGTCGATGGCGGTGACCGTCAGGGAATCGCTGTCGGGATCGGCGTCGTTGGCGAGCACCGGCACGCGGACCGACGTATCCTCGGCCGTGACGAAGCGGTCGGCGGCGGGGGTCGGCACGTCGTCGACGGGCGAGACGGTCCCGCCGACGGTCGCGGTGGCGCTGCCGCCCTGCCCGTCCGATGCCGTGTAGGTGAAGGAGACCGGTCCATTGAAGTCGGGATTCGGCACGAAGGTGAGCGTGCCGTCCGGGTTGAGGGTCACGGCGCCGCCCGCCACCGCGACCGTGCCGCCTGGCAGGATGCCGACGCCGTCGACCGCCGTGACTGCCAGCGGATCACCGTCGGCATCGCGGTCGTTGGCGAGCACGGCGACGACCGTCGGCCGGTCCTCGGAGGTCGCGAGCGCGTCGGCGGCGACGACCGGCGCATCGTTGACCGGCGCGACGACGCCACTGACGGTCGCGGTGGCGCTGCCGCCCCGGCCGTCCGACACCGTGTAGGTGAAGGAAACCGCGCCGTTGGCGTCCGCGGCCGGCGCAAAGGTGAGCGTGCCGTCAAGGTTCAGCGTCACCGCGCCGCTCGCGACCGCGACCGTACCGCCCGGCGCGACGGCCTGGCCGTCGATCGCCGTGACCGCCAGCGGATCGCCGTCCGCGTCGCGGTCGTTGGCGAGCACAGCCAGGGTAGCGGGCGTGTCCTCGGCCGTCGTGAACGCATCGGCGCCGGCGAGGGGCGCGTCGTTGACCGGCGTGACGAGCCCGCTCACCGTCGCGGTCGCGCTGCCGCCCCGGCCGTCCGACACGGTGTAGGCGAACGAGACCGGGCCGTCGAAATCGGGCTGGGGTACGAAGGTGAGGCTGCCGTCGGGATTCAGCGTCACGCGACCACCCGCGACCGCGACCGTGAGGCCTGGCGCGATGGCGACACCGTCGATCGCCGTCACCGCCAGCGGATCGCCCTCCGCGTCGCGGTCGTTGGCGAGCACCGCCAGGGTGGCGGGCGTGTCCTCGATCGCCGCGAGCGTGTCGGCGCCCGGCACCGGCGCGTCGTCGACCGGCGTGACCGTGCCGCTGACGGTCGCCGTGGCGGTGCCGCCCCGCCCGTCGGAGACGGTGTAGGCGAACGAGACCGGGCCGTTGACGTCGGCGGCCGGCGCGAAGACGAGCGTGCCGTCGACGTTCAGCGTCACCGTGCCGCCCGCCACCGCGACGGTGCCGCCTGAGGTGATCGCCCGGCCGTCGATGGCGGTGACCGTCAGGGGATCGCCGTCGGCGTCGGCATCGTTGGCAAGCACCGGCACGAGGACGGAGGTGTCCTCGGCGGTCGTGAAGGCGTCGGCCGCGGGGACCGGCGCGTCGTCGACCGGCGTGATGGTGCCGGTGACGGTCGCCGTGGCGGTCCCGCCCTGCCCGTCCGAGACGGTGTAGGCGAAGGCGACCGTGCCGTTGGCGTTCGGGGCCGGCACGAAGGTGAGCGTGCCGTCCTGATTCAGGGTCACCGCGCCGTTCGTCACCGCGACCGTGAGACCTGGCGCGACGGCCTGCCCGTCGATCGCCGTGACCGTCAGCGGATCGCGGTCCACGTCGCGGTCGTTCCCCAGCACCGTGACGATGGCGGGCGTGTCCTCCGCCGTCGTGAAGGCGTCGGCCGTCGCGACGGGCGCGTCGTCGACCGGCGCGACCGTGCCGGCGACGCTCGCGCTGGTGGTCCCGCCCTGCCCGTCGGAGACGGTGTAGGCGAACGAGACCGAACCATTGAAGTCGGCGGTCGGCGCGAAGACGAGCGTGCCGTCGGCGTCGAGCGTGATCGTCCCGCCCGCCACCGCTACGGACCCGCCCGCGGTGACCGCCTGACCGTCGATGGCGACGACCGTCAGCGGATCGCCGTCGGCATCGGCGTCGTTCGCCAGCACCGGTATGACGACGGGGGTGTCCTCGGCCGTCGTGAAGCCGTCGGCGGTGGGGACAGGCGCGTCGTTCACCGGCGTGACGATGCCGGTCACGGTCGCGGTGGCGCTGCCGCCCTGGCCGTCCGATACCGTGTAGGTGAAGGAGACCGCGCCGTTGACGTCCGGGGCCGGCGCGAAGGTCAGCGTGCCGTCGGGGTTGAGGGTCACCGCGCCGTTCGCGACCGCGACCGTGAGGCCCGGCGCGATGCCGACGCCGTCGACCGACGTGATCGCCAGCGGGTCGCCGTCCGCGTCGCGGTCGTTGGCCAGCACGGCGATCCGCGCCGGAATCTCCTCGAGCGTCGTGAACCGGTCGGCCCCGAGGGCGGGCGCGTCGTTCGCCGGCGTGATGGTGCCGGCCACCGTCGCCGTGGCGGAGCCGCCCCGCCCGTCGGACACGGTGGCGCTGAAGCCGACCGGTCCGGTGACGTCCGTCGCCGGGACGAAGGTGAGGGTGCCGTCCGGATTGAGCGTCACGGTGCCGCCCGGGACAACGACCGAGCCGCCCGCCGCGATCGCCCGGCCGTCGATCGCCGTGACCGTCAGCGGATCGCCGTCGACGTCGCTGTCGTTGGCGCGCAGGTCGAAGGTGACGGCGCCGTCCTCGGGCACGGTGAACGCGTCGTCCCCGAGAACCGGTGCGTCGTTGACCGGCGTGACGATGCCCGCAACGGTCGCCGTGGCGCTGCCGCCCCGGCCATCCGACACCGTGTAGGTGAAGGAGACCGCGCCGTTGACGTTCGGCGCCGGCGCGAAGGTCAGCGTGCCGTCCGCGTTCAGGGTCACGGCGCCGTTCGCCACCGCGACCGTGCCGCCGGGCGCGATGGTAACCCCGTCGATCGCCGTGACCGCCAGCGGATCGCCGTCGGCATCGCGGTCGTTGGCGAGAACCGCGACGGTCGCCAGCGTATCCTCCGCCGTCGTGAAGGCATCGGCCGTCGCGACGGGCGCGTCGTTCACCGGCGTGACCGTACCGGTGACGGCGGCCGTGGCGGTCCCGCCCTGCCCGTCCGACACGGTGTAGGTGAACGAGACCGGACCGTCGAAATCGGCAGCAGGGGCGAAGAGGAGCGTGCCGTCGGCATCGAGCGTCACCGTACCGCCCGCCACCGCGACCGAGGCGCCCGCCGCGATGGCCTGACCGTCGATCGCCGTGAGCGTCAGCGGGTCTGCGTCGGCATCGGCGTCGTTGGCGAGGACCAGCACGGGGACCGGCGTGTCCTCGGTAGTCGTGAAACCGTCGGCAACCGGCGCAGGGACGTCGTTGATCGGCGTGACCGTGCCGGTGACGGTCGCCGTGGCGGTGCCGCCCCGGCCGTCGGACACCGTGTAGGTGAAGGAGACCGCGCCGTTGGCGTCCGGGGCCGGCGCGAAGGTCAGCGTGCCGTCCGGGTTCAGCGTCACGGCGCCGCTCGCGACCGCGACCGT
The DNA here is from genome assembly GCF_900116815.1 of Methylobacterium sp. 174MFSha1.1. Lineage (NCBI taxonomy): Bacteria > Pseudomonadati > Pseudomonadota > Alphaproteobacteria > Hyphomicrobiales > Methylobacteriaceae > Methylobacterium > Methylobacterium sp. 174MFSha1.1. Next base: position 99,800 of record NZ_FPCB01000026.1, read on the forward strand.
GCCGCCTGGCGCGGCGGCCTGCCCGTCGATCGCCGTGATCGTCAGCGGATCGCCGTCCGCGTCGCGGTCGTTGGCGAGAACCGTGACGGTCGCGGGCGTGTCCTCCGCCGTCGTGAAGGCGTCGGCGATGGCGACGGGCGCGTCCTGGACCGGCGTGACGATCCCGCTCACCGTCGCGGTCGCGCTGCCGCCCTGCCCGTCGGAGACGGTGTAGGCGAACGAGACCGGGCCGTTGAAATCGGCGACCGGCGTGAAGGTCAGCGTGCCGTCGGCATTGAGCGTGACCGTCCCGCCCGCCACCGCGACCGAGCCGCCCACCCCGATCACCCGACCGTCGATCGCCGTGACCGTCAGCGGGTCACCGTCGACATCGGCGTCGTTGGCCAGCACGGCGAGGGTCGCAGGCGTGTCCTCGGCGGCCGCGAAGCCGTCGGCAGCCGCTACCGGCCCATCATTGACCGGAGCGATGGTACCGGTGACCGTGGCCGTGGCGGTGCCGCCCCGGCCATCCGACACCGTGTAGGTGAAGGCGACCGCGCCGCTGGCGTCCGGGGCCGGCGCGAAGGTCAGCGTGCCGTCCGGGTTCAGCGTCACGGCGCCGTTCGACGCCGCGACCGTGCCGCCTGGCGCGACGGCCTGGCCGTCGATCGCCGTGATCGTCAGCGGATCGCCATCCGCGTCGCGGTCGTTGGCGAGAACCGCCAGGGTGGCAGGCGCGTCCTCCGCCGTCGCAAAGACGTCGGCGGCGGCGACGGGCGCGTCGTTCACCGGGCCGACCGTCACGGTCACCGTGTAGGTGCTCGTCGCCGTCCCGTCCGACACTGCGTAGGTGAAGCGGTCCGTCCCGTTGAAATCCGGGTTCGGCACGTAGGTGAAGCGGCCGTCGGCCGTGACCGTGGCGCGGCCGCTGGCCGGGCCGGCGGCGAGCGCGTAGGCGACCGCGTCGCCCTCGGCGTCGAAGGCCGGCGGCAGGGTTCCGGAGACCGGCGCGTCCTCCAGCGTCGCCACGGCGAGCGGGGCGGCGACGGGGGCGTCGTTGAGCGGCTGCACGGTGACGGTGACGGTCGCGAGCGCGGTGCCGCCCTGGCCGTCGTCGATGCGGACCTGGAAGGTCTCGACGCCGCTGGCATCCGGGTTCGGCTTGTAGATGAAGGTGCCGTCCGGATCGAGGCGGACGGTCCCGCCCGCCGGCTGCGCCACGAGGGCGAAGGTCAGGGCGTCGCCGTCGAGGTCGGCCGCGACGATCGCGCCGGCCACCGGCTGCTCCTCGGTCGTCGTCAGGGCGAGGTTCTGGGTCGTCGGGGCGTCGTTCACCGGCGCGATCAGGATCGTGGCGGTATCGACGTCCGCGAGCGGCCCGCCGGCCCCCCCTGCGCCGTCATCCGCTGTCCGCATCGTCAGCGTGATCGGATCGGTGCCGTTCGCCGGCGGCGTGAAGACCGGGGCCGAGGCGGCGAGGTAGGCGTTGAGGGCGTCGCGCGTGCCCGACAGCGTCAGCGCGCCGGTGCCGCTGCCCACGACCGTGACGCCGCCCGCCGGGATCGCCGCGAGCGCACCGGCATCGACCGTCAGGGTCACCGTGAGGGGGCCGGCATCGGCGTCGGCGATCGACAGGCCGAGCAGCGGGAGCGGCGCGTCCTCCTGCCCGGTGAAGGAGGGCGGCAGCCCGTTGACCGGCGCGTCGTTCACCGGCGTCACGATCCCGGTCACCTGCCCGACCGAGGCGGCGATGCCGTCGGAGAGGGTGTAGGCGAACTGCACCGGGCCGGCGAAGTCCGGCGCCGCCGCGAAGGTGAGCGTGCCGTCCGGGTTCAGCGTCACGGTGCCGCCCGCGACCGCGACCGCACTGCCGGGTGCGACCGCTCGGCCGTCGATGGCGACGATCGCGAGCGGGTCGCCGTCGACGTCGCGGTCGTTGGCGAGGACCGGGATCGAGACGATGCCGTCCTCCGCGACCGCGAAGGCGTCGGCGAGCGCCACCGGCGCGTCGTTGACCGGGGCCACCGTGATCGTGACGGCGGCGAGGCTGGTGCCGCCGTTGCCGTCCGAGACCCGGTAGGTGAAGCCGTCGGAGCCGGCGAAGTCGGGGTTCGGCGTGTAGGTGAAGCGGCCGTCCGGCAGGAGCACGATGGTGCCGTTGGCAGGCCCCGTGACGAGCCCGTAGGCGAGGGCGTCGCCGTCGGGATCGGCGTCCGGCCCGGTGCCATTGTCCACCGCGAGGCTGCCGGTCAGCACACCGTCCTCGGCGACCGCGAAGGCGTCGTCGGCGGCGACCGGGGCCGGGTTGACGATCGTCCAGTCGACGCTGCGGCTCGCGGCGGCGCCGGACGGATCGGTGGCGGTGATCGTCACCCGGTAGGTCGCGCTCCCCGCGGCCCCCGAGGCGCCGGGCGCGACCGTGCCGGAGATCGCCCCTGTCGCCGGGTCGATCGCGAGCCCGGGCGGGAGGCCCGTCGCCGCGAAGGCGAGCGCGTCGCCGTCGGCGTCGCGGAAGGCCGCGCCCGCCGCGAGGGCGACCGTCTCCCCGTCGGCGTTCCGGAGCGGCGCGAACGCGTCGGCATCCGGCGCGTCGTTCAATCCGTCGACCCGTACGGTGAGCAAAGCCGTCGCGAGGCCGCCGGCGCCGTCCGAGACGGTGTAGCCGACGCTCGTCGCCCGCGACGCGCCCGCCGGGAGGCCGACGAAGTCAGCGCCCGGATCGAAGGCGAAGCCGCCATCCGCCCGGATGGTGAAGGTGCCGCCGGCCGAGCCGGCGACGGCGGCGCCGACCCCGCCCGCGGGCGCGCCCACGCCCACGATCGTCAGGACGTCGCCGTCGACGTCGGTGTCGCGGCCTGCCGGGCCCGAGATCCCCGACCCCAGGATGACGTTGCCGGTGACCGCCGTGTCCTGGTCCGTCGCCGCGGCGTCGTCGGCCGCGACGGGGGCGTCGTTGACCGGGATCACCGTGCCGGTGACGAGCCCGGTCGCCGTGCCGCCGCTCCCGTCCGCCAGCGTGTAGGTGAAGGAGACCGGGCCATCGATATCGGGGGCCGGGGTGAACAGCAGCGTGCCGTCCGCCTGCAGCGCGATCGAACCGGTGCCGATTGCGACGCTCCCGCCGGGAAGGATCGCGACGCCGTCGATCTGCGTCACCGCGAGGGGATCGCCGTCGGCATCGGTGTCGTTGGCGAGCACCCGGATCGTGACGGGCACGTCCTCGGGCGTGACGAAGGCGTCGGCGGCCGCCGCCGGTGCGTCGTTCACCGCGGCGACCGCGACGGTGACCGTGTAGGTCACGGCCGTGGTGCCGTCGCTGATCGTGTAGGTGAAGCCGTCGGGCCCGGAATAGTTCGGCGCCGGGGTGTAGGTGAAGGTGCCGGTCGGGTCGATCGCGACCGTGCCGTTCGTCGGCGGCGTCGCGAGGGCGTAGGTCAGGGCGTCGCCGTCGAGGTCGGCGGCGGTCGGCAGGCGGCCGCTCGCCGGCGTGTCCTCGATCGCCGCGAGGGTCGCGTCGCTGCCGACGGGCGCGTCGTTGGCGCCCGCGACCGTGACGGTGAGCACCGCGGTCGCGGTGCCGCCCTGGCCGTCGGAGACCGTGTAGGCGATGCTCGAGGTGCGGGTGATCCCGGCCGGCAGGTCGTCGAAATCGGAGCCGGGCGCGAAGTCGAACGTGCCGTCGGCGCGAATCGTGAACAGGCCGCCGGCCGAGCCGGCGCGCGGGGCGCCGATTCCGGCACCGGCGCCGCCGACCGCGACGACGCTCAAGGAATCGCCGTCCGGGTCGCGGTCGGGGCCGGCGCCGTTGTCGGCGAGGACCGAACCCGATACCGGCACGCCCTGGACCGTCGCGACGGCGTCGGCCTCGGCCACCGGGGCCGGGTTGGCGATCCGCAGGACGAGAGCCTGCGTCGCCGTGGTGCCGGAGGGGTCCCGCACCGTCACCGCGACGGCGTAGACGCCGCCATTGGTCTGCGAGGCGGCCGCGTCGACGGTGCCGGCGATCACCCCGGTGGCGGGATCGATCGCGAGCCCGGCCGGCAGGCCGGCGGCGGCGAACAGCAGGGCGTCGCCGTCGATATCGGTGAAGAAGCCCGAGACGTCGAGGCGGACGGGCTCGCCGTCGGCGAAGGCCCGGTCGGGGATCGGCGCCGCGACCGGCGCGTCGTTGACCGGCGCCACGGCGACCGTCACCGCGTAGGTCACGGTGCTGCGGCCGTCGCTCAACGTGTAGGTGAAGCGGTCGGTCCCGGTGAAGTCGGGGTCCGGCGTGTAGGTGAAGGTGCCGTCGGCGCTGACCGCGACCGTGCCGTTCGCTGCCTGCGCGCCCTCGGCGTAGACGAGCGCGTCGCCGTCGGCGTCGGTCGCACCCGGCAGGGCTCCCACCAGGGCCCCGTCCTCCGCGGTCGCGACCGCGAGGTCGGCGGCGACCGGCGCATCGTTGGCGCCGGCGACCGTGACGGTGAGCGTCGCCGTCGCGGTGGCGCCGGACGGATCGGCGGCCGTGTAGGTCACGCGCGTCGCGCGGCTCTCGCCCTGCTGCAGGTCCTGGAAGGCCGCGCCCGGATCGAAGTCGTAGGTGCCGTCCGGCCGGATCGTGAAGGTGCCGCCGGCCGAGCCCGCCACAGCGGTCCCGACACCGGCCGGCAGGCCGGCGACCGCCACGACCGTGAGGGCGTCGCCCTCGGGATCGCGGTCGTTCGCCAGCACCGAGGCGCCGCCGAGGATCGGCGCGTCCTCCCCCGTCGCCGCCGCGTCGTCGGCCGCTCCCGGCGCGGTGTTCACCGGCACCACCGCGACCGTCGCGACGGCGGCCTGCGAGACGTTGCCGGCGGTGTCGACCACGGTGAAGGTCAGGGTGCGTGCGCCGGGCGTCGGCGCGTCGCTCACGTTCTCGTAGCGGATCGCCGCCACGAGCGAGCGCAGGGTGCCGGCGGGCAGAGGCGTCCCGGCGCCGGCGGCGTTCACGACCGTGAGGGCGCCGTTGCCGTCATAGGCGTAAGCCAGCAGGCTGCCGCCGAAGGCGATCGTCCCGCTCGCGGCCGCGTCGCGCCGGATGTCGACGGCGCCGTTGAGATGCAGGATCTCGCTTGCCGCATCGGCCGGCTCGCCGCCGAACACGACCCGCACCCCGACGGCGTCGTCCTCGGCGTCGGCGAGGCTTACGCCCGGCGCCACCGCGACGGGACCGCCGCCCTCGACGAAGACGACGGCGGAATCGGGGCCCGGCTTCGCCGGGTCGAGGTCGATCGCCGGCGCGTCGTCGACCGCCACGACCGTGAGGCTCACGGCGGCATCCGCCATGGCGCCGTCCGCATCGACGATGCCGTAGGTGATCACGGTCGTGCCGTTAAAGTTCGCGGCCGGCGCGAAGGTGAGCGTGCCGTCGGCGTTGAGCGTCACCGTGCCGTCGGCGACGGCCACCGTTCCGCCCGGCGCGATCGGCCGGCCCTCGACCATGGCGATCCGGAGCGCGTCGCCGTCGGGATCGGCATCGGCGCCGGCGGGCCCGCTCGTCGTGCCGAGGCCGGAGATCGGATCGAAGGTGACCGGGACGTCCTCGGTCGTCGTGACGGTGTCGTTGACCGCGACGGGGACCGGGTTGGTGACGGTGAAGGTAAAGCTCGCCTGGGCCGGGGCAGCGCCGCCGTCGGAGGCCGTGACCGTGACCGTGTAGGCGCCGCCCCGCGACGCGGACGCGTCGAGGGTGCCGGAGATGACGCCCGCCGGGCTGATGGTCAGGCCGGGGGGCAGGCCGGCCGCCGTGAAGGCGAGGGCATCGCCGTCGGCATCCGAGAAGAAGTCCGAGACGTCGAAGTCCACGGCCTCGCCGTCGGCCCGCACGCGGTCGGGGATCGTGCCGGCGACCGGCGCGTCGTTGACCGGGGCGACCACGATCGCCACCGTCGCGGTGTCGGTGCCGGCGTTGCCGTCGTCGATCGTGTAGGTGAAGGACTCGGTGCCGTTGAAGTCCGGGTTCGGCGTGAAAAGCAGGACCGGGCGCCCGGCCCCTCCGGCGACGAGCTGCACGATGCCGTTGCTCGTCGGGACGGCGGGACCGCCGACGACCAGCGCGACGTTCTCGACGCGGATCACCACGTTGGTGTCGCCGTCCGGATCGACGTCGTTGCCGAGCACGTCGACGAGGACCGGCACGTCCTCCACCGCGTTGATCACGGTGTCGTTCTGGGCCTGCGGCGTCAGGTTGTTCACCGTGTAGGTGAACTGGCTCGACGCCCGGGCGCCCTGGGAATCCTCGGCGGTGACGGTGATCAGGTAGTCGCGGGTGCCGGTCGGCCCCGAGGCGCCGGGGGCGATCGTGCCTGAGATGACGCCGCCCGCCGTGATGCCGAGCCCCGGCGGCAGGCCGGTCGCGAAGAAGGTGAGCCGCTCGCCCTCGGGATCGCGGAAATCGCCCGAGACGTCGATGGTGAGCGTATCGCCGTCGTTGCGCACGGCGTCGGCGATGGGCGCCGTCGCGACCGGCGCGTCGTTCACCGCGTTGACCGAGACGTTGACGATCGCGGTCGAGAGGCCGCCCTGGCCGTCGCTGACCCGGTACACCACCGTGTCGACGCCGCTGTAATCGACGTTCGGCGTGTAGCGCAGGGTGCCGTCCGGGTTGATCGCGACCGTGCCGTTGGCCGCCACCGGGGCGAAGGCGGGATCGACGAACAGGGCGTCGCCGTCGGGATCGACGTCGTTGCCGACGACGTCGATGTCGACGCTCGTGTCCTCCGGGATCGTCACGGCGTCGTTGACGCCGACCGGCGCCGGGTTGGTGACCGTGAAGGCGAAGCTCGTCGCGGTGGTCGAGGCGCCGTCCGACGCCGTGACGGTGACGGTGTAGACGCCGTCGCCGGCGGGCCCGCCCTGGCTGGCGTCGCGGGCGATCGTGCCGGTGACCGAGCCGGTCACGGGATCGATGGCGAGGCCCGGCGGCAGGCCGGTGGCGGTGAAGGCGAGGGTGTCGCCCTCGGCGTCGTCGAAGAACGGCGCGAGGACGAGCCCTTGCGGGCCGAGGCCGTCGCCGTCGGCGCGGATCACCGCCGGGATCGTCGCGGCGGCGGGCGCATCGTTCGCGCCGGTGACCACCACCGTCAGGGTCGCGGTGTCGGCGCCGCCGTCGGTGTCCTGCAGCGCGTAGACGACGCTGGTCGCGCGCGTCTCCCCGGCCCGGAGGTCGGCGAAGTCCGGTCCGGCCGTGAAGGTGAAGGCGCCGTCGGCCGCGAGCGTGAAGCTGCCGCCCGCCGAGCCCCGCACCGTGGCGGGCACGCCGGGCGCGACCGCCACCCCGTCGACGCCGGTGACCGTCAGCGGGTCGCCGTCGTCGTCCTGGTCGTTGGCGAGCACGTCGCCCGAGGCCGCGCCTGCGGGCGCCGACACGGTGTCGGAGAAGCCCTTGGGCGGGATGTTGGCGATGAACCAGGTGAAGGCGCGGCTCGTGCTCAGGGTCCCGTCCGAGGCGGTGATCGTCACGCCGTAGACGCCGCCCCCCACGGTCGAGGCGTTCCCGGCGATCGTGCCCGAGACGAGGCCGGTGGCGGGATCGATGATGAGGCCCTGCGGCAGGCCGGTGGCCGCGAAGGTGAGGGCACCGCCCTCCGGATCCGAGAAGTAGACCGAGAAGTCCTGGGCCTCGCCGAGCACGAGCGCCTGGCCGTCGGTGTCGATCCGGTTGGCGATCGGGGCCGAGACCGGGGCGTCGTTGGCCGCCAGCACCGTGACCCTGACGCTGGCGCTGGCAAAGCCGCCGTTGCCGTCGGCGATCGTGTAGACGATCGTGTCGGTGCCGTTGAAGTCCGGGGCCGGCGTGTAGACGAGCGCGCCGCCGTCGATCGCGACGCTGCCGGCGCCCGCGGAGGCCGCCACGATGGCGAGCGGGTCGGCGTCCGCATCGACGTCGTTGGCCAAGACCGCGATGCGGACGGGCACGTCCTCGGGGGTGGTCGCGGCGTCGTCGAGGGCGACCGGCGCCGGGTTGGTCACCGTCAGGGTGAAGGCCTGGCTCAGGGACTGGCCGCCCGGGTCGGTGGCCGTCACGGTGACGGCGTAGATCCCGCCGCCGACCTGGCTCGCGCCGCCCGCGATGGTGCCGGAGAGGAAACCGGTCACGGGGTCGATGGCGAGGCCCTGCGGCAGGCCGGTCGCCGCGAAGGCGAGGCGGTCGCCGTCCGGGTCGCGGAAGAAGTCGGCGAGGTCGTAGGTGAAGGTCTGGCCGTCGGCCCGCACGCGGTCGGGGACCGGGGTGACGATCCGGGGCGCGTCGTTCACCGGCGTGACCGTGACCAGGGCCGTCGCGGTGTCACGGCCGCCGTTGCCGTCGATGATCGTGTAGGTGAAGGATTCCTGGCCGGTGAAGTCCGGGTTGGGGGTGAAGCGCAGCACCTCGGTCTCAGCGCCGTCGAGGATGAGCTGCACGCTGCCGTTGGCGGTGGCGACCGCCGGGCCGTTGAGCACCAGCACGACGTTGTTGACCGCGATCAGCCGCTCGGAATCGCCGTCCGGGTCGGTGTCGTTGCTGAGGATCGGGATGATGACGGGAGTGTCCTCGGCCGTCGTCGCCACGTCGTCGCGCGCCTGCGGCGGCAGGTTGAGCACCGTGTAGGCGAAGCTCACGCTGCTCGTCGCGCCGCTCGCGTCCCGCGCCGACACGGTCACCGGGTAGGTCAGGGTTCCGGTCGGGCCCGAGGCGTCGGCCGCCAGCCGGCCGGTGATGCGCCCGGTCACCGGGTCGAGGCCGAGCCCCGGCGGCAGCCCCGTCGCGGCGAAGATGAGCGCCTCGCCCTCCGGGTCGCTGAAGAACGCGCCCGCGTCGATCGCGTCGACGTCGCCGTCGTTGCGGATGCGGTCGGCGATCGGGGCCGTGACGGGCGCGTCGTTGACCGCCGCCACCGTCACGCTCACCGCGGCGCTCGCGGTGCCGCCGTTGCCGTCCGAGATCGTGTAGACGATCGTGTCGACCCCGTTGAAGTTCGGGGCCGGCGCGTAGGTGATCGCCCCGTCCTGGCCGAGGGTCACCGTGCCGTGCCCGGCGCTGGCGGCGATCACCCGCAGCGGGTCGCCGTCGGGATCCGCATCCGGTACGCCGCCGCTGGCGCTGCCGTCGAGCACGTTGAGGGTGACGGGGATGTCCTCGAGGGTGACGGCGGTGTCGTTGCGCGCCACCGGGGCCGGGTTGGCCACCACCACGGCGTAGCTGTCGCTGGCGGTGCCGCCCTGCCCGTCCGAGGCGGTGACGACGACCGTGTAGGTGCCGTTCCCGTTGGGGCCACGCTGGCTGGCGTCGCGGTCGATGGTGCCCGAGACGACGCCGTCCGGCGAGATCGTCAGGCCCGGCGGCAGGCCGGTCGCCGTGAAGGTCAGACGGTCGCCGTCGATGTCGGCGAAATAAGCGGCGGCGTCGAAGCTGACCGCCTGCCCGTCGGTGCGCATCCGGTCCGGCAGGGGCGTCGTCGCCGCCGGCGCGTCGTTGGCCGGCGCCACGGCGACGACGACGTCGTACTCGGCAAGCCCTCCGCGCCCGTCGCTGACGACGTAGCTGAAGCGGTCGGTGCCGTTGAAATCAGGTGCCGGCTGGTAGGTGAAGGTGCCGTTCGGGTTGATCGTCACGGTGCCGCTCGCCGGCGTCGTGCTGCCGGGCGCGTAGGTGACCGTGTCGCCGTCCGCGTCGAAGGCCGCCGGCAGGGCGGCGGTCAGCGCCGTGTCCTCGCCGGTGGCGTAGGCGGCATCCGCTGCGACCGGAGGGTCGTTGACCGGAGCGAGCACGCCGGTGACCGCGGCGCTCGCCGTGCCGCCCTGCCCGTCCGACACCGTGTAGGTGAACGAGACCGGGCCGTTGACGTCCGTGATCGGCACGAAGGTCAGGGTGCCGTCGGGGTTGAGCGTGACGCGGCCGGCCGCGACCGCGACCGTGTCGCCGGGGACGATGCCGGTGCCGTCGATCGCCGTGATCGTCAGCGGGTCGCCGTCGCGGTCGCCGTCGTTGCCCAGCACCGCGATCGTGACGGGGGTGTCCTCGGTGCCGGCGAAGCTGTCGGGAAGCACCGTGGGTGCGTCCTCGACCGGCGTCACCAGGCCCGAGACGGTGGCGCTGTCGCTGCCGCCGTTGCCGTCCGAGAGCGAGTAGGTGAAGGAGACCGGGCCGTTGAAGTCGGGGAGCGGCACGAAGGTGAGGGTGCCGTCGGCATTGAGCGTCACCGCGCCGCCGGCGACCACGATGGTGCCGCCCGGCGCGATGAAGGCGCCGTTGATCTGGATCAGGCCGAGGGTGTCGCCGTCGACGTCGCTGTCGTTCCCGCGCACGTCGAAGGTGACGGCGCCGTCCTCCGGCACGCTGAAGCTGTCGTCGCCGAGCACCGGCGCGTCGTTGATCGGCGCGAGGGCGCCGGTGACGGTCGCCGTCGCGACGCCGCCGCGCCCGTCCGAGACGGTGTAGGTGAAGGAGACCGGGCCGTTGAGGTTCTGGGCCGGCACGAAGGCGAGGGTCCCGTCGGGGTTCAGCGTCACGGCGCCGCCCGCCACCGCGACCGTGCCGCCGGGCACGATGCCGGTGCCGTCGATGGCGGCGATGGTCAGCGGGTCGCCGTCGGCGTCGCGGTCGTTCGCCAGCACCGCGATCAGCGCCGGCGTATCCTCGGTGCCGGTGAAGCTGTCGGCGAGCGCCACCGGCGGGTCCTGGACCGGCGTCACCACGCCGCTCACCGTCGCGGTGGCGCTGCCGCCCTGCCCGTCCGAGACGGTGTAGGTGAACGAGACCGGCCCGTTGAAGTCGGGCCGAGGCACGAAGCCGAGCGTTCCGTCGGGGTTGAGCGTGATCGCGCCCCCCGCCACCGCGACCGTCGTGCCGGCGGTGATCGCCCGGCCGTCGATGGCGGTGATCGTCAGCGGGTCGGCGTCGACGTCGATGTCGTTCGTCAGCACCGCGAGGGTCGCGGGCGTGTCCTCGGCGGTGATGAAGCCGTCGGCGGCCGGCACCGGGACGTCGTTGACCGGCGTGATGGTGCCGCTGACGGCGGCCGTGGCGCTGCCGCCCTGCCCGTCCGATACCGTGTAGCTGAACGAGACCGCGCCGTTGGCGTTCGGGGCGGGCGTGAAGGTCAGCGTGCCGTCGCCTTTCAGGGTCACGGCGCCGTTCGCCACCGCGACCGTGAGGCCGGGCGCGATGGCCTGCCCGTCGATCGCCGCGACCGTCAGCGGAGCCCCCTCGGCATCGGTGTCGTTCAGGCGCGGATCGACGGTGACCGGCTGATCCTCGCGGGTCGCGATCCCGTCGCCCTGCGCGACCGGCGCGTCGTTGGTGCCGGTCACGACCACGGTCGCGGTGCCGGTGGCGGTGCCGCCCTGGCCGTCGGAGAGCGTGTAGGTCGCCTGCGTCACCCGGGTCTCGCCCGCCGCGAGGTCGACGAAGTCGGTGCCGGGCTCGAAGCCGAAGCTGCCATCCTGGGCGATCGTGAAGCGGCCGCCCGCCGAGCCCGCGACCGGCACGCCGACGAGGCCGGCGGCGCCGTTGACGGCGGCGACCGCGAGGGCGTCGCCGTCCGGGTCGAGATCCGGGCCGGCGCCGTTATCCGCCAGCACCGAGCCGCCGACCGGCGTGTTCTGGTCGGTCGCGAAGGAATCGTCCCGGGCCACCGGCGCCGGGTTCGCCACCGCGAGGGCGAAGGTGCGGCTGGTGCTCAGGCCGAGGCGGTCCGTGGCGGTGACCGTGACCGCGTAGGGGCTGCCCGCGCTGGCACCGGCCGCGAGGGTGCCGCTGACGAGGCCCGTCGCGGAATCGATGGTCAGGCCCGCTGGCAGGCCGGCGGCGGTGAAGCGTAACGCGTCGCCGGCATCCGGGTCGGCGAAGCTGCCCGCGAGGGCCAGCGCGACGGCCGCGCCGTCCTGGGCGGCCTGGTCCGGAATCGGTGCCGAGACCGGCGCGTCGTTGCGACCGGTGACCGTGACGGTGAAGCTCGCGTCCGACGCCGCCCCCGAGGGGTCGGCGATGCGGTAGGTGATGGAGGTCGCGCGGGTCTGCCCCTCGGCGAGGTCGGCGAAGGCGCCCGCCGGGTCGAAGGTCGCGCTGCCGTCGGCGGCGACGACGAAGCGCCCCCCGGCCGATCCCGCCACGAGGGCGCCGACCTGCCCGGCCGCCCCGTTCACCGCGACGATCGCCACCGGGTCGCCGTCCGCGTCGGCATCGTTGGCGAGCAGGCTCGCGGCGACCGGTATGTTCGCGTCGGTGGCGGCGGCATCGGGCGCGGCGACCGGCGTGTCGTTGACCGGCGCGACCGACACCGTGACCGTGTACTCGCGCGTCACCGTGCCGTCGTCGACCGTGTAGGTGAAGCTGTCGAGGCCGCTGGCATTGGCCTCCGGCACGTACAGGAAGGTGCCGTCGGGACGGATGTCGACCCGGCCGCTCGCCGGCTGGCGGCTGCCCGGCCCGTAGGTCACGACGTCGCCGTCGACGTCGCTCGCGGCCGGCAGCCGGCCCTGGAGCGGCGTGTCCTCGACTGTCGCGACCGCGGCATCCGCCGCGACCGGGGCGTCGTTGACCGGCGTCACCGTGATGGTTCGCGTGTCGGTGTCGATGAGCGCGCCGCCAGCACCCGTATTGCCGCGGTCGTCCGTCACCATCGTCAGGGTGACGGGGCCGTTGAAATCGGGTGTCGGCGCGAAGACCGGGGCGGCGGGCCCGGCGAGATAGGCGTTGATCGCCGCGACGGTGCCGGTGAGGACGAGGCGGCCGCCGCCCGACCCCGCGACCGCGACGCCGGCGGTCCCGGTCGCCGCCAGGATGCCGCGATCGACCGCGAGCGTGACGGTGACCGCGCCCGGCCCGGCATCGATGTCGGCGATCGCGAGGCCGGTGAGTTGCGCGGGCGTGTCCTCGGCCGTGCCGAAGGAGGCCGGCAGGGTGTTGACCGGCGCGTCGTTCACCGGGGTGAGGTTGAGCGTCACCGTGTTCGGGGTCGGGTCGGTGTCCTGGCCGCCATTGGCGACCCCGCCGTTGTCGCGCACCCGGAAAGTGAAGGTCGTGGCGCCGCTGACATCCGCGCTCGGCGTGAAGGTGAGGAGTCCGAGATTGGCGGCGGTGATCCCTTGGCCCGCCGCGACCGCGACGCCGCCGAGGGCCAGGGTGCCGCCCGCCGGCAGCGTGTCGACGATCACCGCCTCGAGGGCGTTGGTCGGATCGTCGGCGGGATCGGTGAGGCCGAAATCCAGGGCCGAGAAGGTGTAGGTCGTATCCTCGGCGAGCGTGATGCTGCGGTCGGCGCCCGCGGGCGCGTCGTTCACCGGCGTGATCAGGATCGTCGCGGTGTCGATGTCGGTCAGCGCCATGCCGCCGGTATTGCCGTTGTCGCTGGTCGCCATCGTCAGGGTGACGCTGGCGGTGGCGTTGGCGGCGGGGGTGAAGACCGGGGCCGAGGACCCGGAGAGATAGGCGTTGAGCGCGGCGATCGTGCCGTCGAGGGTGAGCGTGCCGGTGCCCGCACCCGAGACCGCGACGCCGGCCGCCGAGGCGGCACCGAGGGCGCCCGAGTTCACGCTCAGGCTGACGCGGACGATTCCCGTGCCGGCATCCGCATCGGCGACCGCGAGGCCGGCGAGGACGAGGCCGGTATCCTCGCGTGTCGCGAAGGCGGTCGGCAGGGTGTTGACCGGCGGGGTGTTGACCGCCGCGACCGCGACCCGGACCGTCCCGGTCTCGAAGACGCCGCCCGCGCTCACCGTGTAGGTGAAGGTCGACATGCCGTTGAAGTCGGTCGCCGGGCCGAAGACCAGCACGCCCTGCGGCGTCAGCGTGACGGTGCCGTTCTCGACCGCGACGGCCGGGCCGCCGGCGGCGATGGCGGTGCCGTTCACCGCCGTGACGGTGCGGCCGACATCCTCGAAGGTGTCGTTGGCGAAGACCGGGATCGCGACCGGCGCGTCCTCGTCGGTCACCGCCGCGTCGTCGGCGATGTCGACGACCGGCGCCACGGTGAGTGCCACCGCGCCGCTCGCGGCGAGCGCCCCGTCCGAGACCTGGAGCGTGAGCTGGGCCGGGCCGTTAGTGTCCGGGTTCGGCCCATAGGACGCGCCGTCGAGGGCCGCGTTGATCGCCGCGGCCGTGCCGCTGAAGGTCGTCGCGGCATCCGCCGTGCCGTCGCCGGCGGCGAAGGTCAGGCCCGTGATCCCGGCAAGCGAGAAGGTGCCGCCGGTGACCGCGATCGAGACGGTGAGGACGCCGCTGTCGATGTCGGCCACCGCGAGCGCGTTGCCGCCGGCGGTGGAGAAGACCCGCGCGGTGTCCTCCGCCGTAACCTGCGCCCCCGGGATGGCGACGACGGGGGCGTCGTTCACCGGCGTGACGGTCACCGTCACGGTCGCGGTCTCGGTCACGCCGCCGGCGGTCACCGTGTAGGTGAAGCTCGTGACGCCGTTGAAGTCCGGCGGCGGCGCGTAGACGATCGTGCCGTCCGCCGAGGCGGCGACGCTGCCCTGGCCGGCGGGTGGCTGGGTCACGGCGGTCAGGGTCCGGCCCGGATCCGAAAAGCCGTCGGCGGTGGCGCCGTTGGTGCCGAGGATGAGGTTCGCACCGACCGCCGTGTCCTCGCGGGTCGTCAGGGTGTCGGCCGTGATGTCGGCGACCGGCGTCACCTGGATGGCGATCGTGTCGGTGTCGGTCGCCGTGCCGTCGCTCGTCGCCACCGTGAGCTGGGCGGCGCCGTTGAAGTCGGGCGCGCCCCGGTAGGTCAGGCCGGCGAGCGCCGCATTGACCTGCGCCGCGCTGCCCGAGACGACGATTCTCGCGCTGCCGTTGCCGTTGATCGTCGCCCCGCCCCCCGCGGCGACCGTCGCCGTCCCGCCCGTGACGGTGAGCGTGGCGGTGAGCGCGTCGCCGTCGACATCCGCCACGCGGACGGAGCTGCCGTTGACGAAGGCGAGCGGCGCATCTTCGGCGACGACCTGGGCGCCCGGCACGGTGTTGACCGGCGCGTCGTTGACGGGCGTGACGGTGACGGCGACCGTGGCGGTCTCGGTCACGCCCCCTGCGGTCACCGTGTAGGTGAAGCTCG
>NZ_FPCB01000026.1:115210-116726 GCF_900116815.1 Methylobacterium sp. 174MFSha1.1
GGCGCGTCGTTGACGGGCGTGACGGTGACGGCGACCGTGGCGGTCTCGGTCACGCCCCCTGCGGTCACCGTGTAGGTGAAGCTCGTCGCGCCGGTATAGTCCGCGGACGGCGCGTAGGTCAGCGTGCCGTCCGCGTTGAGCCGCACGCTGCCGTTGGCCACCGCGACCGCCGCGCCGCCGGGGCTGATGGCGGCACCGTTGACGGCCGTGATGGTGCGGCCTGGGTTCTCGAAGCTGTCGTTGGCCAGCACCGCCAGGGTGACGGGCGTGTCCTCGGGCGTGCTCGCCGTGTCGCCCGCGATGTCGGCTACCGGTGCGATGACGATCGTGCTCGTGTCGGTGTCGGTGAGGGGCGTCCCTGTCCCGGTATTGCCGCCATCGTTCGTCGTCATCGTCAGCGTGACGGCGCCGTTGGCGTCGGCGACCGGGGTGAAGACGGGGGCGGCGGAGGCCAGGTAGGCGTTGAGCGCCGGCAGTGTGCCGGTGAGCGTCAGGCTGGCGGTGCCCGAGCCCGCGACGGTGACGCCGCCGGAAGCGGTGGCGCTGAGGCTGCCGCTGCCCGCGCCGACGCTGAGGGTGAGCGCACCGGTCCCGGCATCGACGTCTGACACGGCGAGGCCGGTGAGCGCGAGCGGCGTATCCTCGTTGGTGGTGAAGCTCGCCGGCAGGGTGTTGACCGGCGCGTCGTTGACCGGCGCCAGGGTGATGAGGGTGGTGTCGACGTCGGTGAGCGCCCCGCCGGCGCCGGTATTGCCGTTGTCGCTGGTGGTGAGGGTCAGCGCGACGGCACCGTTGAGGTTGGCGGCCGGGGTGAAGACTGGGGCGGCTGCCGAGGCAAGATAGGCGTTGAGCGCCGGCAGCGCGCCGGTCAGCGTCAGGGAGGCCGTGCCCGAGCCGGTCACGGTGACGCGGCCGGAGGCACCCGCGCTGAGGCTGCCGGTGCCCGCGCCGACGCTCAGCGTCAGGCTGAGGGCACCGCCGGCGGCATCGACGTCGGCCACGCTCAGGCCTGTCAGCGCCAGTGCCGTGTCCTCGCTCGCCGCGAACGAGGCCGGCAGCCCGTTCACCGGCGCGTCGTTGACCGCCACCACGTTCACCGTCGCCTGCGCCGCCGCCGAGCCCAGAAGCCCGTCGTTGACGCTCACCGCCACGATCCGCGGCAGCGTCGGCGGGTTCTCCGAGGTCGAGGCGAACCGCACCGCCGCAAGCGCCGCCTGATAGTTCGCCAGGCTCGCCTGGCCCGACAGGGTCAGCGTGAAGCTGCCCGCGTCGTAGCTCGCGCCGATCCCCGCCGGCAGGCCCGCCGCCGTGAGCAGGTCGCCGGCCTGGCCGTTGGTGATCGTCACCGTGGCCGAGGCCAGGGCGGTGTTGTCGACGTCCTGGATCAGCACGTCGGTGTCGGCGATCGGCACGCCGGCGCCGTTCTCGGTGTAGGTGCTGGAGAAGCCGGTGCCGGGGCCGGAGGCGTCGAGGTCGAGGACCGGGGCGTCGTCGACGGGCAGAACCGTGATCGTGC
>NZ_FPCB01000053.1:0-39213 GCF_900116815.1 Methylobacterium sp. 174MFSha1.1
CGACAACTCGGCGACGCACAAGACCAAGTTGATCCGCGATTGGTTGGCCAGGCGCCCGCACTATCACGTGCACTTCACCCCCACCTCCGCCTCGTGGATCAACCAGGTCGAACGATGGTTCGGTCTGCTGACGGAGCGAGCGATCCGGCGTGGGGTTCATTGCTCCGTCGATGAGCTTGAACGCGACATCCGCGCCTTCATCGAGGCCACGAACGCTGATCCCAAGCCGTTCCGGTGGGTGAAGTCGGCCGACGCCATCCTGGCCAGCGTCAAACGCTTCTGCCTCAGAACACTCGAAGCTGCGCCAGAGCCAACGCCTTTGCCACGAACTTCAGATGCAGGACACTAGTGCCCTGACTCAAACGGATGGTACAGCGTTGCCGTTGACAGCATCGAGGATGGCGGCGGCTGGCTTGGTCCAGACGAAGGGCTTCGGCCTGTCGTTGTGCTCAGCGATGTAGCGGTTGATCGCCGCTTGCAGGTCGACGATCCCGCTGAAGCTGCCACGTTTCAGCCTGCGCCGGGTCAGGGCGGAGAAGAAGCCCTCGACCGCGTTCATCCACGAGGCCGAGGTCGGCGTGAAGTGGAAGATCCAGCGCGGATGCCGGGCCAGCCAGGCGCGCACCTTCGGATGTTTGTGCGTGCCGTAGTTGTCCAGGATCACGTGGATCAGTTTGCCCGCCGGCACCGCGGCCTCGATGGTGTTGAGGAAGCGTAGGAACTCGTCGTGGCGGTGACGCTGCATGCAGCGCCCGATCACCGTGCCCTCCAGCACGTCGAGCGCGGCAAACAGCGTGGTGGTGCCGTGACGGACGTAGTCGTGGGTCTGGGTCTCGGGCCGACCTGGCGTGACGGGTCGGCTCGGACGGGTGCGCTCCAGGGCCTGGATCTGGCTCTTCTCGTCGAGCGAGAGCACGACGGCGTGGCGTGGCGGGTCCATGTAGAGGCCGACGATGTCCTCGACCTTCTCGGCGAAGGCCGGATCGTTCGAGCGCTTGAAGCTGCGGACCCGATGCGGCTGCAGGCGGTGCGCGTCCCAGATGCGCTGGACGGACCGCAGGGAGATCCCGACGGCCTGCGCCAGGGCGCGGCCGGTCCAGTGGTTGACCTCACCGGGCGGCTCGGAGCAGGTCAGCGCCAGCACCTCGGCGACGGTGTCGGTGGAGTGGGGTGGCTTGCCAGGCGGACGGGTCTTGTCGCGCAAGAGACCCTCGACGCCTTCTTCGGCATAGCGCTGTTGCCAGCGCCAGACGGCTGGCCGGCTGACGCCGGCCTGCTGGGCGACGTCGAGGACGGAGAGGCGTTCGGCCGAGAGCAGGACGATGCGGGCGCGCTGGATGTGCTTGAGGGGCCGCCCCCGATCGGCGACGATGGCGGACAGGTGCGCCAGGTCGACGGCGCTGGGGATCACGCAGACAGTCTGAGCCATGCCCTCAGACTCGCATGGCTCACGCCTCCTGTGAATCCTCTGAATGCGTCAATGCACTAGTGCCCGCGTTCCGCCCCCTCACGGGTGCTGGGCTGCCGCCTCTTTCTCTTTCCAGCGTGGCAAAAACGACCAGGAACGATAAGATGGCTGGGCGCGCAGGTGACCTGCACCTCGCCCCAGCCGAAGCCGATGCAAATCAGGTTGCCTGACCCGTTTATCGTTTCCGATCCAGCGCGCCTCGCGGCTCTGGATGCATTCGACGTCCTCGATACCCCGACCGAGTCGGGTTTCGACGATGTCGTGCGCCTCGCAATGCGTCTTTGTGCGGCGCCTGTCGCTCTCGTCAGCCTCGTTGCCGCCGACCGCCAGTGGTTCAAGGCTAACGTCGGATTTCCGCAGTGCGAAACTGACCTTGAGAGTTCGGTTTGCAAGTTCGCGCTTGCCGAGCCTGACCTCCTTATCATTCCGGACCTCGCCGCTGATCCGCGCACGGCATCAAACCCCCTTGTCACGGGGGAGCCGCACATTCGCTTCTACGCCGGAGCACCTTTGCGCCTGACGGGCGGCGCGGTCGTGGGCTCGCTGTGTGTCATCGATACCGTCCCCCGACCTGTAGGATTGACCCTGGAGCAGAGCGATGACCTGCGTGCCTTGGGTCGTCAGGTGGTCCTCCTGCTTGAGGCGCGCCGATCTATGGCCCGCGACAGGGCCGAAGCTTTCGAGAAGGGGGAGGCACAGGCCTCCGCACTCGCGCGCGCTGCAGTAAGCGAGGCGCAGAACGTCTCCCTGCGCATCAGCGACCAACGCTCGCGTTTCGCCCAGGAGGCCGGGGGCGTCGGCACCTACGAACTCGCCGTCGCCTCCAGCATGATGCAGGTGTCAGCAGAATTCTGCCGCCTCTACGGTGTGCCGGTCGCGCCCCTCTACTCAGCCGCAACCTTCGAGGCGCTGGTGCTGCCCGAAGACGCGGGCATGCGCTCCAGCGACGAGAGCCGCGAGGATGGCAGCGCGGTACTGGACATCGAATACCGCATCCGCCGAGCGGATGATGGCGAGCTTCGCTGGATCGCGCGGCGAGCAACCTTCACGCGCGATGAGAGTGGAGCTGTCGTCGCCATGTTCGGTACCGTGCGCGACGTGACCGAGCGCCGCGCGGTGCAGGATGCCCTACGCGCCAGTGAGGCGTTGGCACAGGAGAACATCCAGCGGGTTCAGCTAGCGCTCGCAGCCGGGGCGATCATCGGCACCTGGAACTGGGACATCCCGTCGGACTGCTTCACCATCGACGAGGCCTTCGCCCAGACTTTTGGGCTCGATCCGGTTCTAGGCCGCGAGGGCATCCCACTCGCTCAGATCGTCGCGACCGTGCATCCCGACGACCAGGCCGGGCTATCGGCCGCCATCACCACCGCGATTTTGCGGGGCGGCGCCTACGCCCACCAGTACCGGGTGCGCCGCGCGGACGGGCGGTACTACTGGATCGAGGCCAACGGCCGGGTCGACAGGGCGGAGGATGGCACACCGCTGAGCTTCCCCGGCGTCCTGCTCGACATCGAGGAGCGACGCGCTGCCCAGGCCGCGCTGACCGCGAGCGAGAGCCGATTGAGAGCGCTCGTGACCGCCGGCGCACAGTCGGTCTACCGGATGAGCCCGGACTGGCGGGAGATGCGCCAGCTCGACGGGCATGGCTTCCTTGCCGACACGGTAGCGCCGAGCATGCGCTGGCTCGACTCCTACATCGATCCCGCCGACCGCCCGGAAGTGATGGCAGCGATTGAGGATGCGATCCAGCGCAAGGGCACGTTCGAGCTTGAGCATCGGGTACGGCGGGCCGATGGAAGCTTTGGCTGGACGCTCTCGCGCGCCGTGCCTCTCTTCGAAGAGCATGGCGAGATTGCCGAGTGGTTCGGGGCGGCGAGCGATGTGACCCCCCGTCGAACCGCCGAGGCACGGCAGGCGGCCCTGGTCACGGTGGGCGACCAGTTGCGCGACCTCGGTAGCATACCCGACATTGTCCACGCGGCGGCCGGGATCGTCGCACAGGTGCTCGGCGCGACGCGCGCCGGTTACGGACTGGTTGATGCCGCGCGCGCGAGTGTCGACGTTCCAACCGACTGGTGCGCACCGGGGATCGCCTCTGTCGCTGGCCAGCACGACTTTCGCGACTACGGCTCCTACATCGAGGATCTACGGCACGGTGCAGCCGTCCTGATCGAGGATGTAGAACGCGACCCCCGCACTCGAGAGAGCGCCGCGACACTGCTCGCGATCGGTGTTCGGGCACTGATCAACGTGCCCGTGATGGAACGCGGGCGTCTCGTTGGGATCGGCTTCATCCACTCCGATCGTTCCCGCGCCTTCTCAACCGAGGAGCTGGCCTTCGTGAGGGCTGTGGCCGACAGGGTTCAGGTCGCCGTCGCACGGGTGCAGGCAGAGGCGCAGCAGGCGCTGCTGAACGGCGAACTGTCCCACCGGCTCAAGAACACCTTGTCGATGGTGCAGGGCATCGCCGGCCAGACGCTGCGCAGTGTCCCGGATCAGGCCCCGGTGCAGGCGTTCTCGCAGCGTCTCATCGCATTATCGCGGGCACATGACGTACTCCTGCAGGACAGCTGGGCGGCTGCGCCGATCCATAGCGTTGTCGAGCGTGTGCTATCCCTACAGTCCCCCCTGGACCGCTTCCGGATCGAGGGGCCGAACCTAGCGCTTTCCCCGCAGGCGACACTGTCGCTGTCTCTGCTATTGCACGAGTTGACCACCAATGCAGTCAAGTACGGTGCGCTCTCAAACGAGGCGGGAACGGTCAGCGTGGCGTGGTGGGTCGAGGATGACGAAGAGCGAACGGTCGTTCTCACTTGGCAGGAGCGCGGTGGCCCACCGGCACAGGTACCGACGCGACACGGCTTCGGAGCGCGGCTGATCCAGATCGGGCTGGTGGGAACCCGCGAAGCGCAGCTGAGTTATACCACGTTGGGCTTTGACGCTGAGTTTCGCGCTCCTAGCTCGCAGGTGGTTGCGTCGTGATCCGGGCGGTGACGGGTTCTCTCTGGGGGGAATCCATGACAATTGAAGGCACCGAGCGCCGGCCAATTGTGCTTCTCATTGAAGACGAGCCGATCCTAATGATGGCCCTGTCGGACCTCATCGAGGAAGCGGGCTGCGCGGTCGTCGAGGCGACGACGACCGTCAAGGCGATCCGCATCCTGGAGGCCCGCATGGACATCCGCGTGGTGGTGGCGGATCTGGACATGCGCGGGTCGGCAATGGGACTGAAGCTGGCTGCCTTGATTCGGGACCGGTGGCCGCCGATGGAACTCATCCTGACGGGGGCCGTGAAGCCGGAACTGGCGAACATTCCGGCTCGAGGTGTGTTTCACGACAAGCCGTTCAACCATGCCGGCATCGTCGAAAGCATCCGCGCTTTCACGTCAAACGGACAGTCGTAGATCGCTTTGTCGTGATGCTGGATGACACGACACATGCTGGCATATCATTTGATTTCCTTATTTACAATGCTGATATGACCAAGAGCCCCTAACAGAACTCGCTCTTGTACCTGCTAAGTGTCTGACATTACAGGAGCAAAGGAGGTTTAGATAGGTGCTCTGAGTCCTGTTTTGCGATAAAGCCTTGAGCCCGCCTATAGGCCATCCGGGTCATGCATGCGTGCCACGGATCGCTCGCATCTAGATCGTCCCAGGTAGGGAAGCACTCGATGCGCCGGCGGGTATGCTCGTGTAGCTTGCGGGCAATAACAGCAAGTTGCATAGAATGGGCAGGAGGGCGGGTTGTCGACGCTCCCGTGGGGCGAATCCGTCGGACTTGGATGCGCCGAGCCAGCTGCTTTAGGCCTAGCACCGCGCCCGTCACGCAAGCCAGCACCAGAGGGGATATGGAAGCGGGGTAGGCGGTGCGAGTCATAGCGCCTCCAGGCCTCTCCCAGATTTTCCCGACGCTACCTGGATCGGCGGCTCGTTGACCCAACGCCAGTTCACTTTTAAGCAGCTTGTATGTCATTGCCCAGATTGCGCCTGGCTGCGAAGCTATCAACGAACTGGTGTGGTGATGCCTCTCTTTCAATGGCAGGAATCGCCAGTCATATAATGTAGGAAATACGACATTATATGTCAGAAACAGACTCAATATTCTCAAAATAGATTGAATCGCTACTTTTTAGGTTGTGATTTTTGATTTATATGTTGACACCAACGAGTATGGGGTGTGCATGCTCGCGGGCGACTTATTTGGATCGTGCGATGCCTACATTTTTCTTCGACATCCATGATGGAAAGTGGATTCACGATGACGTAGGGGTTGAATGTGAAAATATCGCGGAGGCTTGTCGACACGCGAAGCGCACTCTGCCTGCGATAGCGCTTGACAATACATCGCAAGAGGATGATCGTCACGCGATCACAGTTATCGTCACCGATAACGATCGTCGTCCGGTCTATACCTCTAGTCTCATAATTATTGGAATGATGATAAGCTGATGATATTGCATTACAATGTTGAATTAATATTTGCACGACCGCTTGATCTCGCCCCACTTTAAACGAAGGGCTTGCACGAACTTCCCAGAGAGAGTGCTAGCGTGTCCAACCTGTGAGCAGAAGCACCAACAGGATGATGATCAGGATGCCGACGAAGCTCAAGCCGCCTGTACGTGGCGCCTACCAGCGTATAAAATGAGTCGCTTCGGGTTTTTCTGAGAATGTTTGATTAAATAAATTCACGATCATGCTGCAATCGTGAAGCTATCCAGTTCTTTTATTTTGTTTCATTTCTAATACGGCCGATATTTATTCTGTTGAAAAATGCTCTAGACGCGTCGAGAAAGGTGCAGGTACTCAGGATTGAAGCTGCAAAAATTTCGTAGACGAGCCAAGTTTGGAACTTTCAAGTGTCTGTGCTTTAGATCGACCAGACCTAAGAAGCGCAAATGTTGTAGCGTACGGTTGGCGTGCACAATCGAGAAGCCTAGGATATCGGCCAGATGGACTTGTGTCAGAGGTAGAAAACAAGCCGTTTCTCCCGCCAATCCGACGACCTGCAAACGCAGCAGAAGCTCACAGAAGAGATGAGCCATCCGCTGATCCGCCCCACGTTGCCCGAGGTTCGTCAACCACTCGCGCAGGATTCCTTGTTCCACCAGCGTCGCCCAGCAGAGCGCCTGCGCAATGCGGGGATGGTTGCTGGTCAGATCGACAATCGTGCTCCGCGGAATCTCCACGATCTCACAGGCTGTCAGGGCAGCGATGGAGTGGTCCATGCGGTTCAGGATGGCGACGTGCAGGTCGCACGTGTCTCCCGGTACGAGCAGGCCGAGGATGTGGCGCTGACCGTCAACCAGGATCTTGTAGCGGCAGGCGAAGCCCCGGGTCACGAGAAACACGCTCTCGGGGCGATCGCCTTCTCGGATCAAGTCGACCTGGGAGGAAACCCACCTCCTCTGGCTCATCACCCCCATCAGCGTCCCTCGATCTTCATCCGTCAAACCGACGCTGCGTTCGAGCTTGGCGATCAAGGCATGGGAGTCGGGCAGCGGGACGTCCGCGGCGTCCGTCGGGACCGGCCGCTGCGATGGTTCGGTCACGATTAACTCCCTGTTCGCGGCGGTGCCGTCCGGCTCATCGTTTCAACCGTTGCCGGAGCCATCGGGCCGCTGCCTCCGGCGTGTCGAAGGTGGGGGCACGCAGGCCTGCCAGGCGGCCGAAGCCGGCCTCGAGGAACCAACCGCGGAGCTGTTGGTGACCGGGCGTATCGAGGCGCACGAGCACGCCGACCAGCAACCCGTTGGCCATCACGAGCAACCCCTGACGATCATCGCTGTCCGTGTCGACGCCGATCGGCTGAAGCACAACAAGCGTCTCGACGTTGTGCGGCGGCGTCATCATGAGCTTCTTCGGCCAGTGCTCGGCCATGGAATGCTGCGGCGCACACCCCACCGCGTGTTCTTCAGGTGCAGGTAATTCGGGTTGTAGCCGCATAAGGCTTTCAACCGCGGCACATCCAGAATGGTCAGGGTCCGGCGCTTGAGCGCGATCAAGCCGAGCGCGCGAAGGTCGCGCAGCGTGCGATGCACATGCACGTTCGACAGGCCCATGGTGTCGGCGATGTCGATCTGGGTGAACGGGAAGCTGAAGCTGTTGTCCGTCACACGGCCCACGGCCTCCAGCCGCAGCAGGAGTTCGCAGATGAGATGGGCGATCCGCAGGTTGGCCGGGCGGCCTCCGACATTGACGAGCCATTCCCGCAGAACGGCCTCGTCGACGAGGGCGCACCACATCAATGCCTGCGTGACCCGAGGATGATCGTTCGTGATCTCGACGATGGACTGTCTCGGGATATCCACGACTTGGCAGGCCGTGATCGTACCGATATTATGATCCATCTGATCGAGAATGAAGACATTCAGGTCGCAGAAGTCGCCGGGCACGAGATAGGCCATGATCTGGCGCTGCCCGTCCGGCAGAACCTTGTAGCGGCATGCGTAGCCATCGAGGATCAGATGAACGCTGTTCGGCGGATCGCCCTCGCTGATCAGGTCGGTGCGCGCGGGCACTCTGCGAATGCGGAGCGTCAAGGCACTCAATGCCTTGCGATCCGCCTCGGTCAGTTCCTCGAAGCTCTCAAGCTTTCGGATCAGTGCGTCCTGCATCAGCTACATCAGTCAGAAAGATGCGACAATGTATGTCGTAAATCTGACCTCCGCACAGTCCTATGATTGTTTTCTTGCGGCTGAAGACGATTAAGATCATACAGTGCGCCGTCGCTTGCACATGCAACCCGGCGCAAGCGGTGAGGATTGTTGGCTCCCGCCCCCAACGAGGTCGGGATCGTGTCCGTCCAGAGAGCGTGCCACAACCGTCTGCTTGCGGCACTTCCGCCAGCGGATTTTGCCCGGCTTCAACCCCACCTGATGACGGTGCCGCTCCGGATCGGGGAGGTGCTCATGGCGCCCGGCACGCCGATCCGGCACGTCCTCTTCGTCGAGGATGGCATCCTCTCGGTGATCGCGACGGCGTCGGACGACCGGCAGATCGAGCTGGCGCTGATCGGCCGGGAAGGCCTCGTCGGCCTGCCGGTCCTCATGGGCACGGACCGGAGCGCGCATGAGGGACGGGTGCAGGCGAGCGGCTACGCCTGGTGCCTGAAGGCGGACGCCATGCGCGAGATCCTCGGGACCAGCCCCGACCTGCAGGCCTTCCTGCTGCGCTACGCCTATTCCGTGACCGTCCAGATCGCCGGCACCGCGCTCGCCAACACGCGCTACAAGGTGGACCAGCGTCTCGCACGCTGGCTCCTGATGTGCCACGACCGCACCACGGGCGACGAATTGCCGACGACGCATCGCTTCCTGTCGCTGATGCTCGGCATCAACCGTCCGGGACTGACGACCGCACTGTCGGTGTTCGAGCAGGCCGGCATGATCCGGACCGAGCGCGGCACCATCACGATCCGCGACCGGGCCGCGCTGCTCGCGAAGGCCGGAGCCTGCTACGGCGGTCCGGAGGGCGAGTACGAGCGCCTTCTCGTCGAAGGACGCCCGGTCTCCCGGTAAGCGACGCTCGCGAGGGGCCCTGATCGTCGTCCCGCTCTCGCCCTTGCCGTGCGCCCGGCGCGGCATCACCGGCGCGGGTTCGCCATGAAGAACCGCACCATCTCGCGGCTGGCGTTGGGGCCCGCCGGATCGGTGTGGGAACCGGCCGGATGGCCGCCGGCCCAGGCATGCCCCGCGCCGTGCAGAATCCACTGTTCCGACGTCCAGGCGCCGGCCGGTTCTGTAAGGAGGGTGCGGGTATACGCCGTCCCGCCGCTGGAGCGCCCCTCGACGGTGGTGACGATCAGGTCCGAATCGGGTCGTGCCTGGGCGACGGCTTGGTCGCCGTTGATGGGGGCGACGGTCGTATCCCGGTCGCCGTGGAAGACGATGGTCGGCACCGGATGCGTCGCCTGCCGCGGCGGCAACAGGGCGCCCCGATACATCGTGGGCAGGGCAAGGAGCATCGAGCCGGCCGAACCGCAGGCGAGGCCGGAATGGATGCCGACGGCCGCGTAGAGGTCCGGATACGTCATCGCCATGACGGCGGCGGCGGCGCCGCCCGACGAGAAGCCCGCGATGTAGACCCGCGCCGGATCGACGCCGAAGCGGCCCATGATCTCCCGGGTGAGGCCGGCCAGGATCGACGGCTCGCCCCGCTCGCGCTGCTGATCCGCGTCCCGGAACCAGTTCCAGCTCTTGGTGATGTTGGCCGACCGCGGCTGATCCGGATAGGCGATGAGGAAGCCCTGCTCCTCCGCCAGGCGATCCATGTTCGTGCCGATGGCGAAGTCGCGCGCCGATTGCGAGCTGCCGTGCAGCATCACCACCAGCGGTCGGGGGCCGTCCCCGGGGCCGGACGGCACGAACAGGTCGTAGGCCCGGCTTCCGGCAGAGTTGCGGAACCGGCACTCGAGCGCCCGGGGCCGGTCGATCGACAGCCCCGAGGCTCCGGTCTGGTCGATCCTGAAATTCATGGTCATCGCTGAACTTTCGTGTGGGGATTCGCCTGGAGCATCACCGGATCGCAGCCGCGGTTCGTGGGCATCGCGCCTTCGCGGATGCGCCGACAGCCACGCTGGAATTCGTCGCCTCTCCGGACGAGGCCGATCTCGTCATCGCCCAGGGCCGACCGGCGGGCCGTGCCGGAACCCGCCCGCCGCACGGTGAGGGGCGGATGGGCACGAGGCGGGACGGCCTTGCCGGAGGATGGAACGAACGATGCCGTCGGCACGGGTCGGCGTGGCGGCGCCCTTCCGACAACCCCCCGGCCTCGGCGATGTTGCATTGCAACATGAAAGGCCGGACAGACCTGCCTCGTCGGAACCGATTGCCGGCCTCGGGACGGCGCCGGCTCCCGACCGCGAGGCGTGAGGCGGGGCCGTGGCGTTCCGGCCGTCCTTCAGGCCGCCTCGAGCGTCCGCACGCGCGAGAACCCGACCAGCCTGCGGGCATCCTCGTCCCAAAGCGCCAGACCGAGGCAGCGGAGGCTGTCGCGCAGCGTCAGGCGGCCCACCTGCCCGAGCATCGCGTGGTCGTCCATGCATTCCTGGAGGCGGTAGTTCGGGATACGGCTGTTGAGGTGATGGACGTGGTGCAGGCCGACATTGCCGGTGAACCATTGCAGCACCGCCGGCAGCACGTAGTGCGAGCTTCCACCGAGAGCGGCGGTGTGGAAGTCCCAGGTCTCGGGACCGTCCCAGACCGTGTCCTCGTACTGGTGCTGGACGTAGAACAGCCATCCGCCGATCCAGGCCGCCACACACACCGTCGGAACGAGCGCGACGAGCACCGGCATCACCCCGCCCGCCGCGACAGCCAGCAGGCCGACGAGCACGGCGAGAGCCGCGTCGAGCGCGAGCACGTCGCGCCAGGCGGTGCGCCAGGGCAAGCCGACGCCGAACGGCATGCGCTGGAGCAGCATGAAGTTGAGCGGCGAGCCGAGCCCAATCAGCAGGAACGGATTGCGGTAGAGCCGGTACCGGAGCCGGCCCAGGCGCGACAAGGCGAGGTACTCCCGCACCGTGAGGGTCGCGACGTCGCCGGTGCCGCGTCGGCTCAGGTCTCCGGTCGAGGCGTGGTGCAGAGCGTGCGCCCGCTTCCAGCTGTCGTAGGGCGTCAGCGTCAGCAGGCTGAGGGCGCGGCCGATGGCGTCGTTGGCGGTGCGGGAGGGCAGGAACGATCCGTGCCCGCAATCGTGCTGGATGATGAAGAGGCGGACGAGGAGGCCGCCGGCCGGGACGGCGAGGAGCGGCACGACCCAGCCATGGCCGGTCGCCGCCGCGGCGATCATGGCGGCGCACAGGACGAGGTAGGGCAGACCGGTATTGGCGATCTGGCCGAGGGCGCTGCGCATGTCCGGCTCCCGGTAGGCCGCGCAATGGCGGGCGATGTCGCGCGCTGCGATCGCCGCGGCAGGCGTCGTCTCGGTATTCATGGGGTTAAGCCTTACATCGGGGAGCGGGCGACGGTCCTGCGCCGGTCGGTCGGTCGGTCGGGATGGGGGCGGGGGCACCGCCCCCGCATTTCCGTCCGGCACCGGAGAGAGCCCGGCATCAGGCGACATTCCGGGCCGCCGCCTCGACGGCGGAGACGATGTCGGCCGCCCCGAGACGGACATAGGCGAGCACGTCGTCGGGCGTGCGGCCGCTCTTCGGCATGGTCCGGACCGCGAGGGCGTGCACCATCGGCGCATCGACGGCCTCCGCCGCGGCCTCAGCCAGTTCGCTGCCGATCCCGCCGACGTAGTTGTCCTCGACCGTCATGACCACGCCGCCACGGCCGGCGAGCGCCAGGACCGGCGCGGTGTCCATCGGCAGGCAATAGGCGTCGACCACCGCCACCGAATGCCCGGCCTTGGCCAAAACTTCCGCCGCCTCCAGGCAGCCATGAACCATGTAGCCGGAGGCGACCAGGACCATCCGCGGCCCGTCGTTCGGCGAGCAGCGCAGGACCTTGTGGCCGCCGAACGGGAAGCGCTCGTCGTCCGCGTAGAGGATCGGCAGGTCCGCCCGCACAGCCCGCAGGTAGAAGGCGCCCGGGGAGCACGCCATGGCGAGCACCATCGCGTAGGCGCCCACGGCGTCGCTCGGGGTCAGCACCGTGACCGCCGGGCGGCCGGCCTTATCCTCGACATGCGAGAAGGCGCGCATGAAGGCGACGTCGGCGAGCGCCATCTGGCTCGGCCCGTCCGAGGCCAGGGTCGCGCCGGCATGGGTGCCGACGAGCTTGAGCCCGGCGCCGCCGATGACCGCCATCTCGATCTGGTCGAAGGCGCGCTCCAGGAAGCGCCCGAAGGTGCTGGCGAACGGGATCTTGCCGCCGCTCGCGAGGCCCGCGGCCGCCGAGACCATGTTCTGCTCGGCGATGCGCGCCTCGAAGTAGCGCTCGGGAAAGGCCTTCGCGAAGCCGTCGGCGTAGGTCGAGTTCTTCACGTCGGCATCGAGCGCCACGACGGCGGGATTCGCGGCGCCGAGAGCCTCCAAGGCGAGCCCGTAGGCCCGGCGCGGCGAGAGGGCGCGCGTCTCCTTCACAGCTGCGGCGACCGTCGGGTTGCGGCCGACCGCCGCCATGAACCCGACCGGCTCGGTCGCAGGCGTCGAGGCCGGCGGCGCGGGAGGCGGCGCGATCGTGAGGACCGCCGCGCTCGCGCCGGGGTCGATGCCGGCGACGCCTAGCGCCCGGGCGCGCGCATCGAGGGCGGCGAGGGCGGCGTCGAGCGCGCCTGCCGTGACGGGGGTGCCGTGATGACCCATGCCGCCGAGGTCGGGCACGCCCCAGCCCTTGACGGTGCGGGCGATGACGCAGAGGGGCCTCGCCTCCCGCGAGGTCGGCCGCGCCCGCAGGACCTGCTCGATCGCGACGGGATCGTGGCCGTCGACCACGACCGCCTCCCAGCCGAACGCCTCCGCCTTGCGTGCCAGGGACTGCCAGTCCTGGGCCGGGGAGACCCGGTCGCTCTGCCCGAGGGCGTTGCAGTTGAAGAGGGCGACGACGGACGAGAGCCCGTGATCGGCGATGAAGTCCATCGCCTCCCAGATCTGGCCCTCTCGCGCCTCGCCGTCGCCGATGATGCAGTAGATCGCCTTCGCGCTGCCATCGATCCGGGCGGCCGCGGCAAGCCCCGCCGCGACGGAGAGCCCCTGTCCGAGCGACCCGGTCGCCGCGTCGAAGAACGGAAACCCGAGCATCGGGTTGGGGTGGCCGTCGACGAAGCTGTCGATGCTGCGCAGGGCGAGGAGATCGTCCAGCGTCATCGGCCGCGCCGCGCCGCCGGGGCGGACCGTCACGCCGAGATCGGTGCAGGCCGCGTAGACGATGGGCACCGCATGGCCCTCGGAGAGGACGAGGCGGTCGGAACCGGGGGCGTCGGGTCGGGCCGGGTCCCAGCGCATCACCCCGTACATCAGCACCGTGACGAGGTGGGCGAGCGACAGCGCGGTGGTGGGGTGCCCGCTCCCGGCCGAGGTGGTGGCCCGAATCGCGAGCTTGCCGAGCGCGATCGCCTTGGCGTGGACGGCCTTCGACCGGATGTCGTCGGCCGGATCGATGGGCGGGACTGGCGCGGGCATGCTCATGCGGCGGCTCCTGTGCGGGACGTGTCGGGGGCCGCCGCCGCCGGCGCGTTGCCGGATTCGATGCAGGGGCGGCTCAGGTCGTCGAGCCAGACGGCGACCCCGTTCGCCGCGAGGTCGTGCAGTGGGTTGGTCATGCGGTCATCCTTGGTTCGTCGGAGCACCCGCCGGCCGGGCCGATCCGTCGCGCCGGCCACGTCCGGGGCGCGCGGTCATCCGATTGACCGCAGGGGCGGGGCGCGCCCGGCTGGTAGGCGGGTGCCTTCGGC
Organism: Methylobacterium sp. 174MFSha1.1; assembly: GCF_900116815.1. Taxonomy (NCBI): domain Bacteria; kingdom Pseudomonadati; phylum Pseudomonadota; class Alphaproteobacteria; order Hyphomicrobiales; family Methylobacteriaceae; genus Methylobacterium; species Methylobacterium sp. 174MFSha1.1. Next base: position 13,816 of record NZ_FPCB01000053.1, read on the forward strand.
GAGCCAGGCCTCCGCCGCGCTGCGCCCGGCCGCGCGCAGCCGCAGCAGGAAACGCCAGCCGAGATCGGTGCTGCTCTCGTCCTGGAGCGCCGGGTGGTGGTCCTCCGCCGAGACGCGGTGCAGCGCCAGGGCGCGGAGCTTCGCCGCCAGGGCGCTGCGGCCCCCGCCGGACCACGACAGGTCCACCATCGTGCGCAACGCGGACAGCTCGCGCTGGAGCACGCCGTCGAAGGTGATCTGCTCCAGTCGCCGGACGATGTCGGGCGCGCTGCAGGGCGCCCCCTGGCCGAGACTTGGCACGATCTGAACCAGCAGGATCGCCGGGGCGTCGGACGCCTCGATGAGGCGGATCAACGGCGGGTTGGCCGAGTAGCCCCCGTCCCAGTAGCGCCGGCCCTCGATCTCGACCGCCTGGGACTTCAGGGGGATGCAGCCCGAGGCGAGGACCATCTTGCGCACGAGTTCGGTCTCGCGAAAGATCCGGGTCGCGCCATCCGAGACCGCGGTCGCGGCGACCAGAAGCTTGAACGGAGGCGCGGCGCGAAGGGCGTCGAAATCGACCGCGTCGGCGAGCAGCCGGTCGAGGGCATCGTGGTTGAAGGGATTCGACTGGTAGGGCGAGAGCCAGCGGGACGTGATGTCGGTGAAGACGGTCACGGCGGGCCCGAGCTGGGGCGGCGCGGTCTCGCTGATGCGCTTCCAGAAGCGGTCGAGGTGGCGCCGCGCCTCCGGCCGGCCACCGGCGATCAGGCCGGCCGCCATCACGACGGCGTTGACCGACCCGGCATTCGTGCTGCTGACGGCGTCGATGACGAGATCGTCCTCCTCCAGCAGCCGGTCGAGGACGCCCCAGGTGAAGGCGCCGAACGAGCCGCCGCCCTGGAGTGCCAGCGAGAGGGTGCGAGGCGCGCGGTGCGGTGCCGGGTCGGTCGGTGCGATCATCGGATCGGGTCCGGTGTCGGGGCAAGGAGGCAGGCCGGTCCCGGATCGGTCGGCGGGATCGGCCGCTCCGGACGATCGCCTCTGTGCGGGGACCGCGTCCCGTCGCCTGTGCCACGACAGCGCGACCGCGCCGAGGCACAGGATCCCGACGACGGCGAGCAGCGGCGGTCCGAGGCGGCGGAGAGGAGCCTGCGTCACCTGCCCGGACCTCGGCGCGGCGGCGGGTCCCTCGGCGCTGGGTTCCGTGGCGCCGGTTCTCACTTGGGTGCCGACGACGGGCCGGTCCATGAAAGCGTCCGCCATCGCGAGGCGGAACGGAAGCGGCCCGCGGCGTTCCGAACGGGGATCGATGGCCATGGTGGTCTCGTGAGCGTGGAGGAAACGGGTTGGATCCCGGGGCGATCCTTGCCCGGAAGCGGCCCGGGACCGGGCAGGAGCGCCGCCGCTTCGCGCCATCCTCCGACGCCGTCGTGGGTCCGGCGGTGGGCGATGCAGGGGCGAAAAAGCCCGATCGGAGTTCGTCCGTGGCGTTCCCATCAGCGGCGTCTGCGGATCGCCACGGCGAGGAGGTAGCCGAGGGCACCGGCCATCGCGGCGAACGCGAGCGGGAATTCCTTGGCATACTGGGTGAGCGTGTCGCCGCCCCGTCGGGGGGCGGCTCCGGCCTCCGGAAGGACGTCGCGACCCGTGTCGATCGCCCGGTCGGCGAGGTCGCCGGCCTCGCCCGCCACGTCGCGCACGGTGTCGCTTGCCTGCCCGACGCGGGTCTCGGTGGCGCCTCCGACCTCGTCCCGCTTGCCCTCCGCCCTGGTCTCGTCGTTCCCGGCTACGGTGCCGGCCGCGCCCTGGACCTTGCCGCCGAACTCCCTGGCGGCGCCGGCGATGCGGTTCTCGTCCATCTCGTTCTCCTGTCGTCGTCGGGTCGGGGGCCGCCGCCGGGCGGAACCGGCTGGTCCGCCCGTCCGCCGTGCCACCCGCATGAAGGCCCGTCCGGGTCGGCCGGTCGTCGGGGTCGTCGTCGGTCGGCCCCAACCGCCGGGTTTCCGGACGGTCGTCCGACGCCTCGGCCCGCTCCGTCATGCCCGGCGGCGCGTCGCGGGCTTCGCTGCGGCCGTTGCCGGAACGGCCGCAGCGCCTCACGGGACCGATCTTCCGCCGCCCGCGTGGCGGGAGGGCATGGCCGATGCTGCGATCGCGAACAGGACGAGAAGCTGGATCACGGCACCGGCCTTTCACGGGAGGAGAGCCGAGGAGGCCCGGAGTGATGCGGGGCTCGCAGGCGCGGCCCGCAAGGACGTCACACGCGGCGCGGCGCCGGTGCGTGGGAGGAGATGCGGGTGACGACCGGCGCGACGGCCGCGCTGCGACCGGCGAAGAAGGCGGCGAGCGCACCGAAGATCAGGGCCAGCGCCCCGGAGAGGGCTCCCTGGGACACCCGACGGGCAGCGGCGTCGGCAACCTCCTTCGACTGCTCCTTGGCCGAGGCGAGGGTCTCCTTGAACTGCTGCACGTATTGGGCGACCTGGCTCCGGGCCTGCTCGACGGGGATGTTCTGGGCCTTCGCCAGGGCCTGGGCGGCCTTGTCCTGCGCGGCGGCCTGCTGGGCTCCGTCGCCCGAGACGGCGGCGCGCATGGCGGTCACCGCGGTGTCCTTCAGCGCGGCCGGATCGGACCCGGATCCGCCCCGGATTCCGGCCTCGATCCCTGAGAACGGGTCCGTGACCTTGCTCAGGGACGGCGCCGCCGCCTGCGCCAGGGTCGAGACCGATCCGCTCATCGCGTTGCCGACCCCGCCGATGGCCGAGGTGGCCGTGCCGAGGGCGCCACTGACGATGCCGCTGGCTGCCGACGACAGCATGTACAGGACGACGAGGGTCGAGACTGCCCAGGCGAGCAGGCCGTGATGACCTGCCATGGCGGGCGACGGCTTGCCCGAGAGCCGGCCGGCGAAGTATCCGCCAGCCCCCGCGGCGAGGATCCCGGAGAGGACGAACCAGAGGCCGGCGCCGATGCCGAGCGAACTCGCCGCCGGGGTGCCGTCGCCCAGGGGATCGACCGTCGAGAGGCCGATGCCGAGGCCGAGCATGTTCAGGATAACCTGGGCGATGAGCCCGACCGTGGCGCCCGCGAAGACTGCGCTCCACGAGACCGAGTTCAGCATCATCGTGCGCACCTCCTCGGCCGGCGCGACGGCATTCGTCTGGGATGGGGCCGGATCGAGGCCGGGCTGGCGGCCCGGGGCGACGGGCGTGGCTTCGCTGATGGTGGGCATTGGGGATTCCTGGATGTCGGGATGGGACGGGCGGCGGATCAGACGACCCGGCGGCCCACGAGGGCGTGGTAGAGCCACAGCACGACCACCGCTCCAACGGTGGCGACGAGCAGGCTGTAGAGGTTGAGTCCCGAGACGCCGGGCTCGCCGAACTGATGGAACAGGAAGCCGCCGACGACGGCGCCCACGATTCCGAGTGCGATGTCGACGATCAGCCCCTGGCCGGTGCTGTTGACGATCCTGCTGCCGATGAATCCGGCGATCAGGCCGAGGATGATCCAGGCGAGGAAAGACATGGGTTGGCTCCAGCTTGCGGCAGGCGGCGGGTCCCGGCGCGAACGCGCGACGGGCGATGGAACGCATCCGATGGCGAGGTCCGCATCGGGCGCGTGGACATGACGGGTGTCGAATGCGGCCGTGGCTTCGGCCTTGCCGACCGTCAGGCCGATGGCCTGCTTGCAGGGCACCGCATGATCGGGCGGCGGATGCCTACGGCATCGGATGGATCGGCCCCGCCGCCATCGCCATTCATACCTTCGCAGAGGGTACGATTATTAAATATCTGTTCGTGGCATAAGTTCCAAATATTTTAGCGATTTATTGAAGATAAGTCGGCGGACGGGCCGAAATATACAAATAACATATGTATGTCTTATTCGAGACAATCATCGTTGGATGATGATCGGCACGGAAGAGATCGTCGCCAGGACCGAAAAACACGTCGCCACGCGGATGGAAACACCGACCGGTCCGTCACGGGCCGCCGGCCGTCGAAACCAGGGACGGGATCCCGCAAGGCACGCATCCGTACGGCGTGACGATCCCCACTCCTCGTACCGGGCCGCGTCGGGCGGCCCCGTCGACCCCTCGGCGGAGCAGTCGCACCGACCATGTTTCTTCACATGTCCGACGCCTCGATATTGGCATACCCGAGAAAGACGCACCCGATCATATGATGAAATAATATAAATCGGCGCTATTCAATGGTGTCCAGGTCGGATTTTCGATAATACCCCCTCCTGCGATTAAGGGAGCGACATAAGTATCCGAGCGTTGCCGGGCATGGGCGCATGCCGTCTCGCGGGGTGTTGGCGCCGGCGGAACGGCCGATATCCGGGAGCGCCGACACCGAAGCCCGCAGGCTCGTCGGCGATTCGACCCGGTGTGTGGTGCCCGTCCGCCGCCCCTAGCGCATCCAGGAATCGATCAACCTTCAACGGAGATCCGGCATGGCCGAGCGTCACGATCAAGCCCTATCCCCGCCGGGGCCGCAGCGGAAGGGGGGCCGGATCAAAGGATTCCAGAGCTACGTCCGATCGCACCATGATCGGGCGATTCTCCGGGCAGCGGCTCCGCGCAGGCCTCGCGATAATAAATTCTATGACATTCAAATGATATTTTCGCACAATCCCCTTATAGGTGCGAATTATTTCAATGTCACGTGGCTGAACCATCCTGATATTCGGCAAGTTGTCGTTCATACGACTCGCAAAATCGCTAGCGGAGCATGCACATGACGGAAAACACATCGGGCCAGGACAGCCGCCAAGGCAAGCCTGGCAAGCCCGTGCTCTATGTCTTGATCGCCAGCTTCGGCTTGGCCTTGGTCTCGTTCGTCGCCCTGCTGACCTGGCAAGGCGCGAATGCGCCGACAGACGTGAGCCAGACCGCATCGCGACAGCAGGGCACGGGTTCGGCGAGCGGGCCGTCGAACGCAGCGACGTCGGCGACTTCCACTGGCGTGCCCGCCGGCAACCCGGCCTACCCGCAACCCGCGTCGCGCAGCGGCAATCCGTGACACCCGTCTCGACCGAGGGGTGGGGCGGCTATTCCGCGACATCGACCGGTGGCCGGCATGTCACTGTCGGCCGATAGCGGCGACGGCGGCGGCATTCGCAAGGATCGTGTCCGGGGCCGCGGGCGGGGGGCGTCCCCACGGGTTGATCGGCGCTCGCGCGGCGGGGCTCGCCGCACAGGCGCTGGCTGTCCGCCGGCCGTATCCTCGCTCCAGTCCGGGGACCGGCACCACCGATGAATCCGGCGGCGGTCGAACCCACCCGCGAGGGGCGCCGCCGACCGTGCCTCGGTCCTCGGCCTCATCCGCGCGGAAGGGGGCGAGCCTCGTCGAGGTCCGGCAGGTCCCGATCGGTTTCCGACCGCGCCGTGTAGTGCGGATCGAGCTGAGTCGTGAGCAGATCGCGGCCCTCGCCGGTGTCCTTGCTGATGGCGAGCAGGGAGTTGTAGGACCGATCGTTGTCCCGCAGGGACGCGTTCAGGACCTCGTGGGGCGCCAGGTGCCGGCAAGCCAGGCGCTGAAGCATCGCAATGATGTCGACCTCCGTCGCGAGCTCGAAGCCGATCGTGCTCCTGAAAAAGATCTCGACGCCGCTCCGGCCTTCGATCACCCAGACGCGTCTCGGCTCATCCGACATTCGGTGCTTCTCCTTCGATGCCAACGGATGCACTCCTTGCGCGCGCGAGACCGAGGGGGGCGGGTGCAGGTGACGTCCGGTCTGTGCAACAGACCTCGCTTGAACGATCTCACGCAGGGATCGTCTTTCGCGCTCGGAGAGGCGGCCTTACGCTGCAACCCTGACCAGATATTATCCGGAAAAAATCGAAGAAAACGGTGGTATGTTGTATTTGTTGATTAATTTGTGTTGTATTCCAAGCTCGTCATCGGTTGTTTCTTACAGGTGCTGATGGCTGGGAGAGGTGTGCGCTTCCACCTGCAAAGTGAAGGGAGGGCCGCCTTGGTCCCCACATCGAGCCACCCGGCAGACATGCTCGTTCGCAAGCTGGGCAGCATTGCGCGCCTCTCCGACGAAGAGCGCCGCGCCGTCATGCGCCTGCCCATGACGATCAGGCCGTTGCCTGGCGGGCATGATATCGTATGCGAGCACGACCGTCCCATGCAGTGCTGCCTGATTCTGGATGGCTGGGCGAGCCGCTACCAGTTGTTAGCCTAGGGCAGGCGCCAGATCTTCTCGTTCCATGTTCCGGGCGACATTCCCGACCTGCAGAGCTTGCACCTGCGTGTCATGGACCACAGCCTGTGCGCCTTGACGCCCGTCACGCTGGCGTTCGTCCCCCACGAGGCGATTCGCGACCTGACGACCGGGTATCCCGGCATCGCGGCGACGCTCTGGCGTGATACCTTGGTCGACGGTGCCATCTTCCGAGAGTGGATGGTCGGGATGGGCCGTCGGTCGGCATACCAGGCGGTCGCGCACCTGTTTTGCGAGATGTATGTCAAACTCGAGGCCGTCGGGCTGGCCGAGAATCATCGCTACAGGCTGCCCGTCATGCAAGTCGACATCGCCGACGCGCTCGGTCTGTCGAACGTGCACGTCAATCGTGTTTTACGCCAGTTGCGCGAGGAAAATTTGCTCGCGCTTAGGAATGGCTGGCTCAATATTTCAAACTGGCCGGAACTCGCCAAGATCGGCGAGTTTGACCCCTTGTACCTCCATGTAGACCGACTGGCAGCATGAGCCTCCTCTTTCAGCCTGTCCCGATCGCAACGGGCAGCCGCGACGCAGAGAGCCGGCTCGTCTTCGGCGACGGCTTCCTGGTCGCTGTGCTGGTCCGCCTCTCCGAGGATCACGGGGTGGATGAGGGAAGGTGGTTTCTCGAGGCGGGCTTCGGCCGGGTGGATGACCAGGGCCAGCCCACCTTCGCCGATCTTGATGAAGCGCAGGCGTGGATCCAGCATCGCCTCGACGGGCAATGAGCCGGTCGCCGGCCCTCGCGCTTCGGGCGACACGCCGGAAAAAGGCGTGCGCTATCCGTGAGAAATGCCAGGCCGCGCACGGGTTTCGCTGTCCTCGAGCGACATGGCTCTGCCTCGCGCCGGACACTCGGCCGTCTCGGCCCGATGTCGCGCGAGCCTCGGCCCCGAGGCATGGCAGAACGGAAACACGGGAAGTAGCGCATGCCGATCCGCCGGGAGCACCAGATCACCCGCCAGATGCTCCGAGATGAGCCCGACACGCTCTGGGTGTTCGGCGACACGCTGATCGGCAAGAGCCTGGGCGGCCAGGCGGCAGAGATGCGTGGCGAACCGAACGCCGTCGGCATCGCGACCAAGCCGTTGCCGGCCATGGACCCGGCCGCCTACTTCACGGACGCTGATATTGAGACGTTCCGCAGGGCTGCTGAAACCCCGTGTCGCCGACTCGCCGATCACCTCCGGTCCGGCGGCATCGTCGTCTGGCCGGCAGCAGGAATCGGGACGGGTCTTGCAGATCTGGAGCGACGCTCGCCGCGGATCTGGGCGAGCCTGGAGCGGACTCGTGAGACCCTTGAGAGGCTGTGAACTGCCCGTTTGCCTACGGAGAGGGAGCAGCGCTCCCAGCGGCACGGCCGTTTCGGTGGAGGGGTCCATCTCCTCGACGTCGATCGCCAGCCGAACTTTGCCGGATCGGCTCTCCTCCGCCGGATCATGAGAAGGCCGCCCCATCGGGCGGCCCCTCCCTGCCGTCGTTACAGGCCCAACAGGGCACCGGTGGTACCGGCGACCGTCATGGCGAGTCCTCCGACCAGTACCCCGATCATCGCGTAGGAGACGGCCCGCAAGAGCATGGCCTGGATTCCATCCGACCCGATCAACAGCGATATCCGCCAGAGGTCTGACCATACTGCTTGACCGGGAAGTTCTGCTGGTTGGCGTTGCCCTCCGAAGCCGAGCTCATCGGGCAGGCGCCGTAGAAGGGCACGCTGGTATTGGCACGGCCGCCGATCGAACCCGTCGTCTCGACGTCGTCGCTCCAGAATGGGTCCGAGGGGGAGCTCGACTCGAACGCCATGGCGGATGAGAGCGAGGCAATGCCGAGGACGAGCGCCACGGCGAATGAAGCGATAGTGATTTTCATGTCTTGTGATGTTCCTTGGTCCAAAGCGCGGACGATCCAGTGAGCTGTCGTCCACGTCGGTAAGACTATCTTACAGAAAATGTCTATGCTGTTATGTGTCTATGCGCATTCACAATATCGCAACAAAGCCAGATTGGGCGGAAATAGAACTGAAATGACGAGGAATTTTTGCTAAAATCGAGACTTTGGCAAAAATATGCGAGATCAAACCAAAAATATCCTCATGGCGACTGCCCAAGATGCCGACTTACTGAACCGTCTCGACCCCGGTGAGGCGAAGCTTGAGTGACGGCCTGGCCGGCGACAGCGCGCATCACGACGCCGAAGAGCGAAGGAGTGGGCGTCCTCCCAGGGCGAACTCCGCACCGCCCGGCGTGGGCTGCTGTGTCAAAAGAAGGGCCGCCGTCAGGCGGCCCTTCGCTGGATCGGCAGGATCCCGGGGCGTCTCGCCCGGGCTCCGGCACCTCTCAGCGGACGGCCGAAGGGGTCTGGTCCAGGCCGGAGAACGCCTTACCGGCCTCCTCGATCGCCCGGACCGAGCCCTCGGCGATGACCCGGCTGTCCTGCACCATGTGCTGCAACCCCTCGCGGACCAGCTCGCTCTGGATCGCCGTGAAATCCTGCACCGACGACGCGCGCGTCAGACGGGTCAAGCCGTCGATGTTGCGCTGCCACTGCTTCTGGCCCAGTTCGAACCAGTTGCGGGACGCATCCTGCACCGCCTGGGTCAGGACCGTGCCGCAACGCGTGACCGCCTCGATGTTCTGCTGGGACTGACGGGCAAGGCGCTCGCTGTCCTGCCCGGTGAAGCCGAGGACGCGCGTGAACCGATCGGCAGCCTCCCGGGCCTGCTGGGATGCGGTGTCGACGTTCTTCTGCACGATGTGCTTGGCATCGTCGGACGCTTTTGCGCCGAGATCGGCCATCTTGCTCATGCCGTCACGAGCCGCCTCGGTGAATTGAGTGCCCTGCTCGCTGGTCTTGCTCATGCTTGCCTTGACGGCGTCGGTGAGCTTGTCGGTCTGCTCAGCGTGCTTGTTCGACGTGGCGCTCTGATTGATGCCCATGGGAATTTCCTCGTTGTTTCGTGGAGGTGCACCGGAAGAACCACCGCACCCGCCCGGCGCATCGGCTGGGGGCTGCGAACTTCGATGGTTTTTTGCTGCACTGCATCCATATCGGTGCGAATTGGCCAGCTTCAAGTGCGGCGCATCATAATTAAACTACCGTTTTCGTCCGTAAAAAGCATCAAGATCCATAGTTTAGATGTAAGTGCATGGTTGCGTTGCACAATCTCGTATCAGCCGCGACGATTCCGGAGCTGATGGTCCTGGTCCGTCTCATTCGTCACGAAAACCTTCGATCGATCGGCCTGCGCCGGCCTGGAAGCGGCGGGATCGGCCTGGGAGGGGAGCCCGGCCGTGCGTCCCATCTTCCGGTCGAGGGCGAGCAGGACCGGGGTGACCATGATGCCGTGCATCAGGATGGAGATCAGCACCGTCAGGCCGGCCGTCGCCCAGAGCAGGTCCGTTTGCTCGAACGGGGCATGGCCGATGGCGAAGGACAGGTAGTAGACCGTGCCCAGCCCGCGGATTCCGAAGAAGCTGACGACCGCCCGCTCCTCGCTGCGTCGGGCGCTGCCCAGCAGGCTGATCCAGCCGCTCAGCGGACGGACGACCAGGAGCGCCAGCAGGGCGAACGCGACGGCCGGCCAGGTCAGGGCGTGCAGGAGCCCCCCGCCGACGAGGACGGCGCCGAACCCGACCAGCAGCACCATCATCAGGATGCGCTCAAGTTCCTCGGCATAGTCGTGCATCGTGCGGTGGTAGTCGTGCCCCCGGTTCGAGGCACGAAGGGCGAGGGCGGCGGCGAACACGCCGATGAAGCCGTAGCCGTCGACTGCCTGGACGCCGCCATAGGCGATGCAGGTGATGCCGAGCGCCACGAAGCCGTCGCCGGTGCGGGACAGCTTCGAGACGTTCGGAAGATGGAAGGTCAGCCAGCCGAGCCCCCGGCCGATGACTGCGCCGAGCACGAAGCCGACGACGATCTTCCACACCACGTCGACCGCCAGCCAATGCGACCAGGACAGGCCGGCGAGGCCTCCGGTTCCCGCCATGGCGATGGCGAGGTTCACGAACGGAAAGGCAAGCCCGTCGTTGAGGCCCGCCTCGGAGGTCAGTGCGAAGCGCGGCTCGTCCTCGTGCTCTTCGGCAGGGTGACCCACCTGAACGTCCGAGGCGAGCACCGGATCGGTCGGGGCCAGCGACGAGGCGAGGAGCAGGGCCGCGGCGCCTCCGAGCCCGAGCAGGGCCGATCCCAGGAGAGCGAGCGCCAGGATGGTGAGAGGCATGCCGACCGCGAGCAGGCGCCATGTCACGGCCCAGCGCTTCCAGCCGATCATGCGGTCGATCTTCAGGCCGGCGCCCATCAGCGAGATGACCACCACGGCCTCGGTGGCGTGCTCGATGAGCTTGAGGTGCAGGCTCGGATGGGGCGTCAGGTCGTAGAGCGTCGGAACGGCCGACAGGGCGGCACCGATGCCGACACAGCAGATGGGGAGCGAGAGAGGCAACCGGCGCAGCACCATCGGCAGCCACGCCGTCAGCAGCACCATGACGCCGAACCCGGCGACGACGACGATGTAGATGTCCATTGGTAGCCGAACGACGTCCTCTGTCGCCTCGTTCCTGGTCGCGTCGTCTCTGCGACTTTGAGAGCATCGGTGATCAGGTGGCCCTGCCGGCCGCGGAACAAGGCCTGGCCCTAGAAGGGATCGCGCGCCAGATGGTCCTGAACGAGGGCGGCCAGTCCGTCGAAGCCCTTGCGCATGTCAGTGTGCCCGGTGGCTAGCCAGACGCCCGAGCCGGACGGGACGGGGATCATCGACCGAGCAGCGCGGCGATCGCGCCCTGAGGAGCGTCAGGTCCGCCCCGGTTGCGGCCCGCACCCGATGCCCGCCGGCCAACTCGATCTCGACCAGACCCGACCCGGCCGGCACGTCGGCTGTCGCCGTAGCTGGAGGTGGCAGGGCGAGCGGGATGTAGTTCGATGGGGCAGCCGCAGCCGAGGTCCGGTGCTCGGCCAGCACGACGCGCCGCCATCGGAACAGCAAGCTGGAGTGCAGACCGTGCCGGCGGTCTACCTCCGAGGCGGTCGTGCCCGGATCGTCCGCCTCAGCCAGGATGGCGCGCTTCTGCTCGGGCGACCAGACTTGGCACGTGCCCGCGACAACGACACGAGGAGAGTTATTCATAGGTCCAGAGACAAGGCCGATACAACGCCATCTGACGTCAGACATTGTATCAAAAGAAAGTTACTACAGGCACAAGGCAGCCGCCACCGAGAGCTTACCTTGAAGGCTATCGCTAAATTCTGGATATGCGGCGCCTTCAATCGCGACTGCCAAGTTGCCGCATGAGCGACCTAAATGGGGTCAAGCAAACATCGCTCAATGAAATCCGCACTAGTCCGCAGTCACCGCGCCTATGTCCGTTCTCGAGATCGAACCAGACCTTCGAAGTTCGCGAGATTGATGTCGGCATGTGGCGCAGAGCCGAACGGACCGAGGTGTGGCCTCCGACATCATGCGGGTGGTTCGGTCGACGCCGCCGAAGAACTGCGCAGGATCCATGCCCCTGCTTCGCCGCAACATCGTCATGGCCTTGTGGGTGGCGGCTGGATACCTGCCAGGGCAGGGGAGGGGGCCGATGACGATGAGGGGGTCCGGTAGACAGTGACCCTATGCAGACCTGGCGGCTGGCCTGATGAGACGTCTGCTCCGAGCGGAGAAGCGGACCTCCCCGGGGCGGTCACGACATCAGCAGGTACGGGCACATTAGCGACCTCGTAGCGCTCATCCGAAGGACGTGCGAGGTTCTTGGTGCCCGCACGACCGTTCAAGTCGGACAAGCCCATTCGGTCCTTCAGTCGCGTGAAGTTCCGTCGAGCACCCATGGGCTCTCATCGCGCGTGTACCGCCGTCGCCGAGACATACCGCCATTTCTCGGCGGAGGTCGCTCGCGTATGGCGCGGCGCCTGAGTGCCCGCCAGGCGAGGCGGCCTTATCGGGTCGCCCCGTCTCTCCAGCGAAGGACCTCGATCAGGCTTCGCATCGCCGGGCTAACTTGCCGGTCCGGGTAGTAGAGGTGGCAGCCAGGGAACGGTGGGCACCAAGAATCGAGTACCTGAACCAGCCGGCCGGCCGCGATGTCGTCGGCGAACTCGTCCTCCAGCATGTAGCCGAGCCCGGCCGCGGCCCTGACGGCGGCCGCCGCGAGGTTCCCGTCGTTCACGATCAACTGCCCGCTGGCGCGGACCCGAACCTCCCGGCTGTCGCGGGCGAACTCCCACGGCAGCAAGCCACCTCTGCCGACCAGGCGGTAGTTCACGCAGCGATGCACCTCCAAGTCGGCCGGCGTGTCCGGTCGCGGGTGGCGCGCGAAGTAGTCCGGGGTCCCGACCACAACCGTGCGCAGGTCGGGCCCGACGCGCACCGCGACCATGTCCCGCTCGACCGTTTCGCCGAACCGGATGCCGGCGTCGAACCCCGCCGCCACGATGTCGGTCAGCCGGTCGTCAACGATCACCTCCACCGAGACGGCCGGGTGGTCGATGAGGAAGCGGGGCAGCCTCGGTTGGAGGATGGTCCGGGCGGCGTAGGGGAACGTCGTCAGGCGCAAGCTGCCCGACGGCTCGCCCCGCCAGTCGGCCAGCGCGTCGAGGCCCCGGGCAACCTCATCGAGGGCGGGGGCGACGGAGCGCAGCAGCCGCTCGCCGGCAGGGGTCGGGGCGACGCTGCGCGTGGTGCGGGCGAGAAGCCGCACACCGTATCGCTCCTCCAGTGCCCGCACGGTGTGGCTGAGGGCGGAGGCCGACAGTCCCATCTCGGCCGCCGCCCGGGTGAAGCTGCGATGGCGCGCCACCGCCGCGAAGGCCGCCAAATCGTCGAGTGTGCCGCGTCGCATTCCTGAGCCATGCTCATAAGCCCTTGCCGAGTATAGCGGCTAATCGCGGCGCCGGTCGCGGATTACCTCTCGCGCTTCAACAGAGAGGCGCGACGATGGACCTGACGCAGTATCGGACCGTGGGACGCTCGGGCTTGGCGGTGAGTCCGCTCGCCCTCGGCACCATGACCTTCGGCGCGGGCCGGTGGGGCTGCGACGCGACCGCTGCGGGCGCGATCCTCGACCGCTACGTCGAGGCGGGCGGCAACTTCATCGACACGGCGGACGTCTATTCGGGTGGCACGAGCGAGACGATGCTCGGCGACATGGTCGCCGAGCGCGGGCTGCGCGACCGTCTCGTCATCGCGACAAAGTCCGGCTTTTCCCGCGCGCAGGGCACGCCGCTCGCAGGCGGCAACAGCGCCCGCAGCATCCGCGCAGGCCTGGAAGGCTCGCTGCGCCGCCTCAAGACCGGCTGGATCGACCTCTACTGGACGCATGTCTGGGACCGGACCACGCCGCCCGAGGAGGTGCTGCGCGCCCTGACCGATGCCGTCACGCGCGGCGACATCCTCTACTATGGCTTCTCGAACGCGCCGGCGTGGTACGCGGCGCAGATCGCTACCCTGGCGCGCGCCCACGGCCTGCCGGAGCCGGTCGGTCTGCAATATACCTACTCGCTGGTCGACCGCGGGGTGGAACTCGACGTGCTGCCCGCCGGCCGGGCGCTCGGCATGGGACTGGTGCCGTGGAGCCCCTTGGCGGCGGGCCTGCTCACAGGCAAGTACGGGCGCGACAAGCTCGCCGAAGCCGGGCTGGCGGGGTCGCTCCCGGACCGCGCGGGCGACGCGGCTACCGGCGGCAGCGACGGGCGGCTGAACGGCGACAACCCATTCGGCGGCATGCTGTTCACCGAGGCCAACTTCGCGGTGGTGGACGTGCTGCGGGCCGTGGCGCGGGAGACCGGCCGACCGATGGCACAGGTCGCGCTCGCCTGGGTCGCGCGTCGGCCCGGCGTCTCGTCAGTCCTCGTGGGCGCGAGCCGCCCGGAGCAGCTCGTTCAGAACATCGGCGCGCTCGACATCACGTTGTCCCCCGAGCAGCAGGTCCGCCTGGACGCGGCGGGGCGACCGCCGAGCCTCAACCCCTACTTCATCTTCGACCTGCCGATGCCGACCATCTTCGGGGGACAGGCGGTCGAGGCTTGGCGGGGCTCTCCGGCGTCCTGACGTCCCCGGCATTCCGGAGGGAGCGGGTGCTCCCGCCCCTTTGCAGAAGCTGGGAACTTCCGCTTGCGGGCTGGCTGGCGAGGCGGTGAGCTACGACCGGAACAGGTGGATTCGATGCAATCCGCTTTCGGGCTCCTGGGCGTTCGCCGACGCCATAGCGTGCGATCAGGTCATCTCCGGGGAGAAGCGGTGCGCGAACTCGGTTGGCGTCCGTCTCGCCGCTCCATCATCGACGAACTGCGGTCCTACCGGTCGGCAACCGACTGAAGCCGGCCGGTATCCGCCCCAAGCACCTGGCAGCCCCGCCTCGGCGACCTTAAAGCGCGCCCTCGGCGAGCAGCTCGCGGGTACGCTTCAGCGTCGACAGCAGCGCGGCCTTGTAGCCCTTGTTGCCGTCGAACTGCGCCTGCTCGGCCTGCTCCTCGGGACCGCCCGGTTCCTTCCCGCGCAGGCCGAGGTAGCAGTAGAACCGAAGCTGCAGCGCGCCCTCCTCGTCCTCGAACAGCTCGTTGACGATGGTCCCTTCCCGCGGGCCGGTGGCCTGGAAGAAGGTCACCTTGGCCCCGGGCTCGAAGGCGATGATCTCGCGCAGGTCGACACCCCCGATGGTGGCCTCGCGCACGAGGTGGGTGGCGCTTTCCTCCACGACGTCGCACCGACTGCAGAGCCCCGGCGGCAGGAACTGGCGGGCGTCGCGGGCCTTGAGGACGAGGCCCGCCCAGGCCTGCGTGCGGGTCAGGGGAGCCTCCCCGTCCGGGTTCACCGGGACGGTCGCGGTCGAGTAGATCATGACGATGGTCCTTCCGATAGAGGTTGAGTGACGCTTGGGCGTCAGGCGGTCGCGATCTCAGCGGCGAGCGCGCGGTAGGTGCGCAGCGGGCGGCCCAGGAGCGAGGTCAGGCGCTCGACGTCGCCGGCCTCCGGGACCATGCCGTCGGTCAGGAAGCGCTCGGCCATCAGGCGCATGTCGTAGGCCATCCAGCCCGGCATGAACTGCCGGAGGTTCCGCTCGAACCCGGCGGTGTCGTCGCCGCCATAGGCGACGGGGCGGCCCAGCACCTCCGACCAGATCGCGGCAACGCCCTCGCCCGTCAGCGTCTCGGGCCCGACGACGTTGATCCGGTCCAGGGGAAGCGGCCCGTCGGCCCGCTCCCGGCGGATGAGTTCGAGGGCGGCGACCTCGCCGAGGTCGCGCGCGTCGACCATAGCCAAACCCCTGGCGCCGATGGGTATGGGGTAGACGCCGTGCTGCAGGACGACGTCCTTGACCGTCATCTCGTTGCTCATGAAGTAGGCGGGGCGCAGGATCGTGGCCTCGAAGCCCATCGCCTCGATCATCCGCTCGACGCCGAACTTGCCCCCGAAGTGGGGCACGTTCACGTAGACGTCGCTGTGGATCACCGACAGGTAGACGACCCGCTTGATCCCGGCTTCCCGGGCGACGTTGAGTGCAATCAGCGCCTGGGTGAATTCGTCGGGCACCACGGCGTTGAGCAGGAAGAGCGTGGAGACGCCCTGGAAGGCGCCGCGAAGGGCGTCGACGCCGAGCAGGTCGCCCTGCGCCAGGGCCACGCCGGCCGGAAGTCCCGCCTTGGCCGGATCGCGGACGAGGGCACGCACGTCGGCGCCGCGCTTCGCGAGATTGTCGACGACATGGCGGCCGATGGTGCCGGTGGCGCCGGTGACGAGGATGGTCATGGGGTTTCTCCGGGTTGCTGCTGTTGACAGGCCGGAAATTAGCGATCCACGTTCTTACCGATAGACGCTATATCTGGACGGTCCGTCTCGCTGGTGGAACGCATGGACCTTCTCGCCCTCGCCGACTTCAACCTCGTTGCCCGCCATGGCGGGTTCGGGCGCGCCGCTCGGGCGGCCGGACGCCCGAAGGCGACGCTGTCGCGCCGGGTCTCGGAACTGGAGGGCGCGCTTGCACTCCGCCTGTTCGAACGCGGCGCCCGCACGCTGACGCTCACCGAGGAGGGGCGGGCCCTCCACGAACGGACGGGGATGCTGCTGGCCGAGCTCGACGAGACCGCGGCGGCCATCGCCTCGGGCGGCGCGAATCCGCGCGGCCGGCTGCGGGTGAGCGCGCCGCTCCTGTTCTCACAGGTGGCCATGGGAAAGCTCGCGGCCGAGTTCGCCGTGAAGCACCCGGAGGTCCGGCTGGAGGTCACGACGGATGACCGGGCCGTCGACATGGTCGAGGAGGGCTACGACGTCGTGATCCGGGTCAACCCGGAGACCGACGAAAGCCTGGTCGGCCGCGTCTTCCTGCGCGACAGGCTGGTCGTCGTGGCCAGTCCAGCCCTCGGGCAGCCTCAGGGCAACCGGCCGGTTCCGGCGGTGGTGCGCGGTCCGGGCGGTGGAGATGTCTGGAAGGTGAAGGTGCCGGACGGGAGACCGCGCATCCCGTTCGAGCCCGTCCTCAGGCTGTCGTCGATGATCATGGTGCGCGACGCGGTCCGGGCCGGCGTCGGGGCGGCCTGCCTGCCCGTCTCGCTCGTGAGCCACGACATCGCCGCGGGTAGGCTGGTCCAATGGGGCGACGTCGAGGGGCCCGAGATCGCACTTTGGACGCTCTACCCGTCCCGCCGGCTCCTCAGCGCCCGCGTCTCGGCCTTCCTCGACCACCTGAAGCAGGCGTTCCCGCAGGGCACGCCGGACGAGTTGGCGTCTTACATCGGCACGTGAGTACGGGCCGGCGCCCCGAAGCCTGCGCGTCATCGACGGTGCGGCGGGCGTCTCGCATGTGGAACATTACGTCTATATCGTACGACTATTCGCCCATTCGCGGATTGCTAGCTTTGGCCACGTGAGAAGCAGCCAGCTTCCCGGAGGCAGCCATGCAAACCGTATCGAGCGAACACCGACCGAAGATCCTGGTCCTCGGCGCCACCGGCGGGACAGGCAGGCTCATCGTCGCCCAAAGCCTGGCGCGCGGCTACGACGTGACGGCGCTGGTGCGCTCGCCCGGGAAGGCGAAAAGCCTTCCCGGCGCCAAGCTGGCGGTGGGCGACGCCCGTGACCCACAGGTGCTGCGCGAGGCGCTGAGGGGGCGGGACGCGGTGGTGAGCGCGCTCGGCACGCCGGCAAGCCCGTTCAGGGAGGTGACGCTCCTGTCCGAGGTCACCCGGACCCTGGTCGGCGCCATGAGGGACGAAGGCGTCGCGCGCCTGGTCGCGATCACCGGGATCGGCGCCGGCGACAGCCGGGGGCATGGCGGCTTCGCCTTCGACAGGCTGATCCTCCCGCTGCTCCTACGCCATGTCTACGCCGACAAGGACCGCCAGGAAGACATCGTGAGGCAGAGCGGCCTCGACTGGATCCTCGTCCGTCCCACCGTCCTGAGCAACAAGCCCGGCCGCGGCGCGGTCCGCGCGCTCGTCGACCTCGCCGGCTTCCATGGCGGGTCCGTCGCCCGGGAGGACGTCGCACGCTTCGTTCTCGACCAAGTCGAGACCGACGCCTGGATTGGCCGGACGCCCCTGATCACGTGGTGAGCGCCGGCCCATCCCGGTGGGTCGGGGAGTGCCGGTCAGGCGCCCTGGCCGGCCAGCGCCACGGCGTCGGCTCCGGCGGGCAGGCGCATCGGGCAGGCCGGGTCGGTCGCGGCGCGCCAGACCGCCTCCGCCACGTCGACGGAACGCGTCACCTCGTCCGGGGGCTGCTGCTGCCAAGACGCGAACACCTCCTGCACCAGGCCGGCGTAGGGTTCGGGGAAGCCCTCTGTCATGCGAGCCCGTGCGGTCTGGCCAAACGCGGTTTCAGGCGCCCGCCCGGGGATGACCAGACGCACCCGCACGCCGAACGGCTCCAACTCCAGGGCAAGGGACTCCGTGAAGGCGTTCACCGCGGCCTTGCTCGCCGTGTAGACGGAGAGCAGGTGCAGCGGCTTCTGCGTAACGCTGGAGGTCACGTTCACGACGACACCGGCCCGGCGCTCCCGGAACTGTGGCAGCACCGCCTGGGTCATGGCCATCGTCCCGAACGTGTTCGTCTCGAAGACCTCGCGTACGACGTCTATGGGCGTGCCTTCGAGGGCGTTCAGCCAGCCGATGCCGGCGTTGTTGACCAGGACGTCGATGGGGCCGGCGCTGTCGACCGCCCGCTGGATGCTCGTGGCATCGGTGACGTCGAGGGCGAGGACGCGCAGGCGGTCGGAGGCGGGCAGGTCCACCGCGCGCGGCGTACGCATGGTGGCTACCACGTTCCAGCCCCGGTCGAGGAAAAGGCGGGCGATCTCAAGACCGAACCCGGACGAGCATCCAGTGATCAGGACGGTGTGCATGTCGGCTCCATCAGGTTGTGACCAGCGATGGATAGATCCGGACAGCGGGACGAGCTACAATCGTGCGTCCTAATCTCATTAGCGACAGTCCGGAAATGTCCGATCCGCTCGCCGACGTCGTCACCCTGCTCCGTCCCAGAGCCGCGTTCTCCAAGTCCGTGAGCGCCTCGGGTCCATGGCGCGTCCGCCGGGCGGAGCACGGTCGTCCGTTCTACTGCGCCGCACTGGAGGGCTCATGCCGCCTGACGATCCGGGACCGCGATCCGGTAGTCCTGGAGCAGGGGGACTTCCTCCTTGTCCCGGCCGCGGACGCGTTCGAGATGTCGAGCCTCATGCCCCCGACCGAAGGCTCCGAGACGATGCCGGTCGAGGTGGGGCCCGGCGAGTTCCGGGTCGGGCGGCAGGACGGCCCGGCGGACGTTCGCATGCTCGTGGGCTACTGCACCTTCGGCTCGCCCGACGCAGGCCTGCTGGTGTCGCTCCTGCCGAGCCTCGTCCACGTCCGAGGCGAGACCAGGCTGGCCTCCCTCATGTACCTCGTCGGCGAAGAGGCGCGTCGGCGCAGGCCCGCGCGGGACCTCATCTTGGAGCGGCTTCTGGAGGTCATGCTGATCGAGGCGCTGCGCTCCATGGGCGGCCCCGCGCTGTCACCGGGCCTCCTGCGGGGACTCGGCGACGAACGCTTGGGCGTGGCCTTGCGCAGGATGCACGAGATGCCGACCGCCGCCTGGACCGTTGCAGGGCTGGCGCAGGAGGCGGGGCTCTCGCGCTCCGTGTTCTTCGAGCGCTTCAGGCGCGCAGTCGGTGTCGCGCCGATGGAGTATCTCCTTGCTTGGCGAATGGCCCTGGCGAAGGACCTTCTCCGGCGCGAGGGCGGCGGCATCGCCGAGGTGGCCGTGCGAGTGGGTTACGGCTCCGCGAGCACG
The DNA here is from genome assembly GCF_900116815.1 of Methylobacterium sp. 174MFSha1.1. Classification (NCBI taxonomy): domain Bacteria; kingdom Pseudomonadati; phylum Pseudomonadota; class Alphaproteobacteria; order Hyphomicrobiales; family Methylobacteriaceae; genus Methylobacterium; species Methylobacterium sp. 174MFSha1.1. The sequence continues at coordinate 33,293 of NZ_FPCB01000053.1, forward strand.
TTCAGCGTGGCGTTTTCCCGCCATGTGGGCTTGCCGCCGGCGGCGTATGCGCGGGAGCACAGTCAATCGGCTTGACCAGCGCACAACGGCAGGTGCTGGGGCCATCAGCGAGGCTTACTGCGCCTTTCCAGTGTCTGGCTGCGAGCGCGACACGATTTCAGCAGACCTCGCCGGTGTCTCGATCCGAGGTATCTCCGAACAGAGCAGGCGTTCCTTAAGGTCTGCCTTGACGTCACCGTGGAGCTCGAAGCGTTGCCCGACACGGCGCGCTTCCTCACGGCTTCGTTTTGAAGCAGTCATGCTCGTGGTTGGCCGCCTCAATCGCCGCTCCGTTGGTCAGTGCCCATGCGCAGAGCGCCTCGAAGGGTTGGCGCAGCGAATGGCCAAGCGGGGTGATCGCGTACTCGACACCGATTGGTGCGGTCGGCAGCACCGTCCGGGTCACCAGACCGTTGCGCTCCAACCGCTTCAGCGCGTCCGCCAGCGCCTTATGCGTGATGCCATCGAGCCGCCGCTTGATCGCATTGAAACGTGACGGCCGCGGGCAGAGCACCGTGAGGATCAGGATCGTCCACTTGTCGGCGATCTTGTCCAGCACAGGGCGCACCCGCGCCATGTTGGCGAGCGCGCACTCGGATGCAGCATCGAGGTCGGTATCGTCGGGCATATCTAGGCTACCCTAGGTGCGTTCTTGATAGCAGATATACGTTGTGTATCCCATGCGCCCTCGCAGATGAAGGAATGCCGCGATGGCTTGCATGGTGGACAAGGTTGCTCTCGTGGTCGGCGGAGCGAAGGGGATCGGCCTCGCGGTTGCCGAGCGGCTGGCGGTCGAGGGCGCGTCGGTCGTGCTCACCGGGCGGCGCGCCGACGATATCGAGGCCGCCGCCGCGAGGATCGGGCGTGGTGCACGGGGTCTAGTTGCGGACGCGGCCCTACAAGAGGACTTGCACCGCGTCGTGGAGACGGTGCGGGAGGCGTATGGACGGATCGATGCGTTGGTCCTCAACGCGGGCATCTCGGAACCGGCAACCCTGCGCGACGGAACGCCCGAGCATTTCGACCGGCACTTTGCGGTCAACGTCCGTGGTGCTGTCTTCGGGTTGCAGGCGGCGCTGAGCGCGATGGGGCGGGGTGGGTCGGTCGTGTTGATGGGGTCTATCGCTGATGTCATGGGCGTTTCGCCTTACGGAACCTACGCCGCGACGAAGGCGGCCCTACGCTCCTACGCGCGCACATGGACAGCGGAACTGGCCCCGCAGGGTATCCGTGTGAACGTGGTGGCCCCCGGCCCAACCGACACCACCATGATGGCGAGCGTACCTGAGGAGGGGCGGGCCGCACTAATCGCGCCGATCCCACTGGGCCGCATGGCGCGTCCCGAGGAGGTGGCGGCGGCCACGCTGTTCCTCCTAAGCGACGAGGCGAGTTTCGTCGCTGGTGCCGAACTATGCGTCGATGGCGGGATGCGACAGGTATAGTTTCTGAATAGCAGTTTCAGCGTGTCCGCTTCGGCCGGCTCGCCTGCAACGGAGGACGTTGTGGCCGCCGGGACCTGCCATTCCATGCCAATAGCAGCTTTCGGAGGCTAAGCGGCCATTCTAACGGCCCTGTTCGAAGGTCCGGAAGTGGCGCAAAGCAGCCCCGACGACATCCGCACAGCCCCGGGCCCGATAGGCCGGTCGGACGCGTTCACCGGGAGAGGTGCACGCGATCGCCGGGCAAGGGCGGCGTTGGACCCACGGAAGGGCATCTGGAGCTGGTATCGCGTGGCGCGCCTCAAGGGCCGCCGCGTCTGCGATCCAACTCCCGCCGATTGTGAATGCGAGAGATCGCGTGAGCGATGATGAGCAATGTCGCGACGCACCGTCACGGCCGATGCTTCCGACCCATTGGTCAGGTGGCCCGAATTCCTGCGCCGGTCGGCGTGGCGCTCAGGCGAAAGCCGTTTCGCCGACGTGAGGCGATAGGTCAGACGCTTGATGTCGGCAAGCGATCGTCCGCATGCCCCTCGCCGCACCGGTAGAATGTCCGATGGTGGACGAACGGACCGCCGATTTCTCGGCCTAGTTCATAGGGCCTATCTCACGCCCAAACTAGGGTCCATTGCCCTGTGACGCCGGTATCGAGCCAACACTCGTCAAGGCTGTAGCGCCCCATCCCCCAGAGAAAACCCTAGGTTGTGTTTTTTCGATCGGATGTCGACATAATTGAGAACGTGCTGCTCGCCACTTACCCTCCACATGCTTGATTATTGCACGCGTACGAAAGAGGGTTCCAGAAACAACCCCATATTTTGTAAAAATTTTTTTGCCATACAAGCTTTAGTCTTTTTAATATTTAATTTATAACGGTCTTCCTAGAAAGCTTTAGATGATACGCTTGAACTAATTATATCATTTGATAATTTTTATAGTGAGGAATGTTGCAAAAATGCATAATCTCCAATCGCTCAAGCCCCTTTCCACCCCAGGCATGCCTCTGTAGGTTGTGTCGGAAATCCGCGCGACCTCAATCTGGAGTTGACCAGACAAGGCCACGCCGGCGCGTCAAGACGCAGGGGGCCATGCGTGTCTCACCGATCAGGGCAGCGTGGAAGGGTAGCGACGGGTCTGCTGCGGCTCGAGGATCGCGTGCTGTTCGACGCGGCCGGGGCCGCCGCGGCGGCGGCCGTCGCGCAGCAGGCTGACGACGGGCAGGAGGCGGGAGCCGTCGCAGGGCACGACAGCCCGGCCGCCGAGCCCGACGCGGGCGGGGCCGCCGCGCATCCGGTTCCGGTGGCCGAACCGGCAGCGTCCGGTACCCATCTCGTCGTGATCGATCCATCGCGGGATGGGGCGCCGGAGAGCGGACGGGGGAGGGCGCCGGGCACCGAGGTGCTGATGCTCTCCCCGGACGAGGACGGACTTGCGCAGATCGCCGTCTACCTGCGCGGCAGGACGGACGTCGCCTCTCTCACCATCGTATCGGAAGGCGAGGGGGGGCGCCTCGTCCTCGGCTCCGGCGCGATCGACCTCAATGGGTTGAGCGAGGACCAGAAGGGCGACCTGATGCGCGTCGGCGCGACGCTCGCCGACGACGCGCGCATCGCCGTGGATGCCGAGGGTTTCGCCGCCGGGGCGGCGGGCGTATCGGGCGCCGGCTGGCTCTCGCGGCTGACCGGGGCCGAGGTCGTCGACGCCGCGAGCCCGGCCGAGGGGCACGAGGTCGTGTTCGTCGACGACCGGGTCGCGGACCGCGATACCCTGCTGCGCAACCTGTCGCCGGAGGCCGAGGTCGTCATGATCGACGGCGAGCGCGACGGCCTCGACCGGATCGCCGAGGTTCTGCGCGGGCGCAGCGACATCACGGCGGTCCACATCCTGTCGCACGGAGACACCGCCTCCCTGCGGATCGGCACTGCGACGCTCGACGCGGCCTCGATCGCCGGGCGCTATGCCGGCGACCTGGCGGTGATGCGCGGCGCGCTCGCCGACGGCGCCGACCTGCTGATCTACGGCTGCGACTTCGCGGGCGGACCGGACGGCGCCCGGGTGGCGGCGCTCCTCGCCGAGGCGACCGGTGCCGACGTCGCCGCCTCGACCGACCCGACCGGCGCCGCCGCGCTCGGCGGCGACTGGGACCTCGAGGTCCGCACCGGCCCGGTCAAGACGCCGCTCGCCGTCACCGAGGCGGGCCGCGACGCCTATGCGGGCCTGCTCGCCACCACGGTCGCGACCGGGCGCGGCGCGATCGTCGCGGCCGTCGGCGCGGGCCTCTACAGCATCGACGTGACGACCGGCCGGGCGACCCTGGTCACCACGATCCCGGCGACGATCGGCGGCATCACGTTCAGTGGAACCGCCAACTCGGTCGCGATCGACCAGGGCAACGGCCTGATCTACTACGCCGACAGTGCGTCGGCGGGCACGAACCGCGCTCTGTTCGCCTACGACTACGTCAACAACCAGCACATCGTCATCGACTCGGACCTGACCAACAACGGCGCCGGGGCGAGCATCGTGGTCGGCACCACGACCGGCGTCGGCAGCGGGGCCGCGGCCTTCGTCAACAATGCCCTCTATCTCGGCGTCGAGAACGTCACGGGGACCTCGGACCAGATCTACCGGATCACCTTCACCAATAACGGGCGGACCGTCGCGACCGCCGGGACCTTCGGCCTTCCGATCACGAACGCGAACGACTGGGGCGACTTCGCCGCCGACCCGACCGGCAACGGCGGCACCGGCGTCCTGCTGAGCCTGAGCGGCACGACGCTCACCCGGTACAACCTCGCCGACGGCCTCGTCATCAACACCGTCACGAACCCGGCGAGCGCCAACGCCATCCAGGGCGGCGGCGATATCCTCGGCAACACCTACGTCGTCGGCACGGTCGTCCAGCAGATCAACCCGGTTACCGGTGCGGCGATCGGCGCGGCGATCCCCATCACCACCGACGGCACCACGGCGCTGGGCGGCGTCGCCGACGCGGCGACCTGGGTCCCGGCGACGGGGGCGATCGGCGACCGGGTCTTCGCCGACCGCGACGCCAGCGGCAGTGTGACGGCGGGCGACACGGGCTTTGCCAACGTCACCGTGCAGCTCGTCGACGACGTCGACGGCGACGGCGTGGTGGATGCGGGCGAGCGCATCCTGGCGACGGACACGACCGATTCCGACGGCACCTACCAGTTCGGCGGCGTGCTGCCCGGCCGCTACATCGTGCGGGTCACCGATACGAACGGCGTCCTCGGTACCGCCGCCTCGACCACCGGCGGCGCCACCCGCAGCGTGACGCTCACCGCCATCGGCGCCAGCGACCAGGGCATCGATTTCGGCTACGCGGCGCGCCCGCCGGTCGTCGACCTCAACTCGGCGGTCGCGGCCGACGCGGCAGCCAACATCGTCCAGAACGGCACCTTCACCGGCAGCCTTGCGCCGTGGACGACCTCCGGCAGCACCACCTACACCGCGACCGTCGGCGGCGGCGGCGTGTACTGGGACGCCGATCGGAGCGCCGGCACGCTGACGCAGACCGGGCTCACGGGCCTGCGCAACGGTCCGTCCGCGAACGGAACGGCCCAGCTCGTCTTCGGCTTCGGCTGGAACAACTCGACGCCCGACACGGCCGTGCCGGCGGTGCTCGACGTCTCGGTCGGCGGGGTCGTCTACGCCCGGATCACCACGGGCGTCTCCGGCGCCGCCGCCACCACGGCAACCGTCACCTACCTCAACGGGGCGAGCGGCGGTCCGGCGGCGATCGCCGCCTCGACCTACCAGGCGTGGACGGCCACCGACATCACCGTCAACCTGCCGACGAGCGTCGCCGACAGCGGCGCACTCACCTTCTCGTACAATGCCGGCACCTCCGGCGACGACATCTTCGTCGACACCGTCCGGGTCAACACCTTCGCGGCAGGCGCCCGGAACTATGCGACGAGCTATACCGAGAACGGCGCCGGGGTCGCGATCGCCGCCGCGGCGGCCGGAATCGCCGATCCCGACAGCATCCTCCTGCGCACGGCGACGGTCGTCCTGACCAACGCGCAGGCCGGCGACGTCCTGGCCTTCGTCGGCGCGCCCCCGGCGGGGATCACCGCGGTGACGGATACGAGCGTGGCGGGCGAGGTCACGATCACGCTCAGCGGCGCCGCGTCGCCTGCGGCCTACGCCACCGCCCTGAGGCAGATCCAGTTCTCGTCGACCTCCGACAATCCCGCGACGACGGCGCGCAACGTCGCGGTGACCGTCAACGACGGCGGCCTCACCTCCAACACGGCGACGACGACGATCTCCGTCGTTCCGGTCGACGACGCGCCGGTGAACGGGCTGCCGGCTACGTTCGCGGCGAGCGAGGACACGGCACTGGCGCTGACAGGCCTGAGCGTGGCCGACGTCGATGCCGGGACCGGCGCGCTCAGCGTCACGCTCGGCGTCACC